>CAPFSK010000001.1 GCA_948614045.1 uncultured Candidatus Saccharibacteria bacterium
GGGATTTAGCTACAGCTATGGCTGCGGCTAAAAATAGCAAACTTCTTCACCTGCGACTGTTCTGGCTTTTGTCCGTAGCGATGCCATCAATGTTAACGACGGCAAGATATGGAATCTAGGCAACTGGGGTAACGGCTGGTCGCGTACGCCTAAATCGTCTACTAGCGCCTACAACCTTGCGTTTAATCCTACAGAGGTCTACCCATCAAACAACAACAACCGTTGGAACGGTCTCCCCCTCCGCTGAAGTTTTGGCCGGTTTCGGTGCCGATCTTGTAGAAAAGCCCCTGCTAACTGTAGCGGGGGCTATGATTTACAGGTACTGCTGGAACGAAAAATGGCATACAGCTTACATATCTGGATTGGTGTTACTGGAAAACAAAAAATGCGCAGAATGCGGATTTTAGTCACCGCCGCACACACTCTTGGCTATGAGAAGAAGTTCTGCCGCAAAAAACTTGCAGCAGCACCATACAAACGGCGTTATTTTACAGGGCAGATCTCCACCTGAATGCGCAGGACATCAAAGAATACACGGTGGCAGTCATGGATTTGGCTTCGAATATCCTTCTCGTAGACAAGGATGCCGTCTTTTTCCGTTGTTATGGAATCATTACCGATAGTAAAGCCAAATGCATTATTATTGTTCTCTAAGACGGCACTCCCCCAGACGTAACGTAGGCGGAACGGCTTATCCGCCTTTAGGTGGATGACATCCATGAACTTTGCCGGATAGATTTCCGGGACAAAGAACAGGCCGATGATGTGCTGATCTGCGCCGGGCGTTGTCGGAATGAAACAAGATGCGACACAATCATCGCGGAAGGCCGCCAAGCCGCCGGAATAACAATGCACGCCTAGCCGCAGCGTATATACATGGCCATGTTTCACCTTGAGCGTTGTCCCATAATGCTCCCGGTCAATTAGCGTCGGCGTTTCATCTGTATCGCTAGGCAAAAGTTCAAGGTGCGGTGGTAGGGACAGTTTGGCTTCCTCGACAGTAGGCAAGATTGTTTCGGTGGCTTTCTTCCGTTGCGCGGATTTGGTGTTTCTGGGTTTGTGGGTGTTTTTGGTTTTCTGGTTGTCTTGATTCATGGTACTTCCTCCTCGTTTGATTTTATTGAGGGCTGTCTGCCCGGCAGCAAATCCACCGCCGGACAGATATACCCTTCTAATATACATAGGACACTTTCTGAATGTTTGAGTAAGAAATTACGGATTTTCCCCTAAAAACGTTCTCATTTTTTCTAAACTGCTATTTTTGTGATTATTGACGGTTTTTTGTTTCATATCAAGAACCTCTCCAATCTGCCTTTCTGTGAGGTCTTCAAAATAATACAAATTGATAATGTCTTGATCTATTGTATCCAGCGTATCGATAGCCGCATGTAATTCTAGGCTTGTTTCCTGCTGTATGATAATGTCTTCCGGAGTAGATGAGTATGGGTAGTCGATTCCGTCCTCCATGGCTCGCTCAATGGAATATGTGCGCAGGTAGCCCCTCTTTTTCCGCTTTTTTCTGCGTTTTTTATTGTTGTCACTATCATCTGGCTGCAAAACATACAAATCGGTTTCATCGTTGCCGCCGAACTCCATATCTGCATTTGCCTCACCAAGCAATTCCTTTAAATTATTCCAATATAGGCGTTTTATGTCTTGGCTTAACGTATCCCATATTTCTTTTTCCCATAATTCATAGAGATAATATTTGAGTTCCTTATAATCGTGCCATTCTGATGCCATATATGGCTCCTTCCCGATCCGCAGGAGCCATATGTTCATCTGATGATCCGTAGGGAGTATAAGCAGCAAAGGGGATGCCGAAACCGGCACCCCTCCGCTATGCATGCGTCTCCTGCGGATCATTCATTGATTTATGTTAATAGTTATCTATTTGGCCAAATCTGCCAGCACTTTACCCGACAGCCGCTGGCAGGCCGTTCTCTGGAAATGTTATATTTACCCTTGTTTGATTTATCACCACCTCTGTTATGATTTAAGCTGAGCTCTTTGCTTGGGTATACAATAACACGAAAGACTAAATCCAAAAACTGATTTGGAACCCGCTAGAACTTACTGGAAGTTTATTGAACTCAATGGAAATCAGCAACATACCGTCTGTAATTACCCAAAGTATAAATACTTTGACAATTACGATAGTATTACGATAGAGAACACACAATTTGTTGCCTAGCTATTGACTTTTTCAATGATGTGTGCTACCATAAAGATAGTTAGTTATAACTAACCGAACATTAACTCATTTGTTTCTCTGTATGTCCCCAGATTATTGTCGATTTCGCTTTTTCTCTTCGGAGAACAGGCGATAAAACAATAATCTTAAGGGGGTAATACAATGAACGCTTTACGATACCGCTTAGATCTTCCTGCTAACGAACCACGGGGTTTCACTATTTCTAACTGCGATAACACTGAATATCTTCAGCGTACACTCAAAAGGCTGAAAACTCACCGTGGTGCTTTGCCACTCAAAGGGAATGCCAGTTGCCCGCCCATCAAAATGACCGTGCTGGAATGTAAGATTACAAATGGAGACTATGTCACCTATAAGGATAAGGATATTGATATTGCTGATTGTCTCTATGGCGAGCCAGACACCTGGATTGCTGACATGGTGCCAAGGGTCTTAGGTGGCGAATTTCCGGATTGGCGGCTGTGCGCAGTCGACTTTTCACGCTATCACACAAGGTTGAGGTTCTATAGCGAGTCCACTGGCTCGGAAGATCTATATATCTCCAAGGAAGCCTACGTTGTCCTGCAGTTTGAGGTTTATCGCGGCGAGGGTCTGCCACCTTATGTCTATACAATGTACCACAGCGGTGTAGATGACTGCGGTTTCATAACTGCAGAATTGGTAGAGGAGCTTGACGGTAAACCGATGCGTCTTTTTGAATTTGGCGTAGAGATAATGTACACGTCCGATTCCGACAAGGGCTGGAGGTCGAATCATCCCATAAGAAAGGAACACATCATTGTAACAGAGCTTCGTTGAGTCCACCAGAGCTGCATGAAAAGTGCGGCTCTTCTTTTCATGTTGTGCGTTTTATGGTATAATTCTGGCAGATTGGTTTACGGGGGTGAAAATGTGCCGGATAATAAAACAAAAAATGTTGCCAAAAATAACAACGACAAGATTCAAAGGTCAGGCATAGATAAGCTCATAAGGAAAATCCGAACATCTGATAACCATGATGATGTGAGCATTGAATTATATGCGACGATGATGTTCAATGCCAAAGCTAAACCACCATACCACAAGTGGGTAGCCACATGGATTTTAAAATGTATAAAAGAAACATTTCCTTCAGAACCATATAAACAAGACATTATGTGCGTTTCTTTTGCATTATTACCTGAATATCCTCTTAAGGATACTACAATTCAACAGCGGTTGGAACAATATTTACAAGAAACCAGTTGCGCGTCAAAGGAACCATGTAGTTTAGAGTGCGACTGTGATGAAATTAATGCTAATTCTGATAAACAAGAGGAATTGAAAAAATCAATAAACAATATTGTAAGAATGAATACCTCTTGTATTCAAGAACTGATTAATCATATTGAGAATATTGACCTATCGGAAGTTGAAGCACATTTACATAATTTATCAGATTATGGCGAGCCAATTACATTATCTGATGGCAAGAAAGGTTTTGTGCCAAAGCTGGAGGGGCTTTATTACCCAAAGAGAAAATGCATTGCTGACAGCAGTGAATCCGAACAGAAAAAACCTCAGAATATAACAGGCTCAGAACCTCTTGGAGATTTACTTAATGAACAGCAAGCAATATCCCCAAATATAATTGAGAACTATACAGAAATCACTAAGGATGACTCGGTTGTCGAGGTTCGTACTGAAACTGAATACGATTCCGAAGTCAAGACTGAATCAGGATCTGAAAAAGATACGTCTATCCTGTCAGATAGAAAAATAGGAAAAAGACAATCATCTGATGACTCCACAGATGATGGAAGGAAGCATAAAAACCGTAAATTATGGTTTATCGTGCCTGTCATAGGTATTTCTATAGGTTTTGCAATACTTTTTTTATTCCTTAATATAAATAAGGAGGCGTATGACCAACCTGCCGATGGCAGCATTTATCAACCTACGCCTTCTATGAAAGTAAATCGCCCAGATGGCACATCTCTTGAGTTTTACGGACCAGTAAGATATGAAGAAACCAGCGATGGTTGTGTTATAGAGTCCATTAGTGGAGAGAAGAAATCTTTAACGGGTCAATTAAATAAAACGGTAATAGATGATGATTATATGCTGGAAGGAGTTGATGAGAGTGACAAAAACTATTAAAGTTTTATGCTTGTTATATATGACATTTTTCATTATTATGTACATACAGCCAATAACAGTTTTTGCCTGGGGTGACAACAGCGAAAGCGGCAAAGGACGCCCAAGCTATACAAAAGAAGAAATTGATAATGGAGCGATTGGTGCTACCCAACAATCCGATGGGGAAAATTACAAGGACAGCGATAATTATCCAGGGCAGATTATTTTTAATGCGATTTCCGATGGCGATATCGGGGACGAAAAGAATTTCGTGGGCGCAACACAGACGGAGCTACTTGAAAATGGTCGTGCGGTAAGTGCTACTCCAGATACAAAGTGGCAGGGTAATAACATTACCGTTGAAGATGGCAAATACTATGTCATCCGTCTCTATGTCCATAACAACAACCCGAATGGCGAAGATGCTGTTGCCGAGAATACTCGCGTTAAGTTCAGCATTCCAAACGGCACCAGCAAACAAATCCAAGTTAATGGTTTCATCAGCTCATCCAACGCTACTCCGAGCGAGTATTGGGACTACGTGAATTTCAATAGCGAAACTCCTTTCCATCTCGACTATGTGTATGGTTCGGCTTTATTAAGTAACAGTAAAGCAAAAGATGAAGCTGCGGCTGGTGGTTATCTTGACAGTGCTGGCTGGAAACTCAGCGACGACATCGTTAAGGCTGCCAGCACAGACGGCGTTTTAATTGGTTCGGACGCGCTTGATGGTAAGGTTCCTGGCGGTCGCGATTACGCCAGTTATGTCACTATCCTAGTCAAAGCTGTTTTTGATTACGATTTCACCGTAGAGCAAAAAGTGCGGCTTGCTGGTGGCAGCAAAGAGGATTGGGCAGATACAGTGGACGCCGAGATTGGCGATAAGGTAGAATTCCGTATTCTGTATACGAATACTAGCAGTGAAGAACAGCAGAATGTCGCCATTAAAGATATTCTTCCGGCCAACCTGAAATATGTTGAAGGCTCAAGCATTATTAAAAACACTAGTTATCCAGATGGTGCATATATTCTTAATGATTCACTCGTAGAAAACGGTATCCGTATTGGTAATTACGATGCAAACGGCGGCAATGCTCTTGTTTATTTCACGGCTGAGGTTGTAGACGAAAACTTAGACCAAGGCTTGAATGTACTGACAAATTGGTCACAAGCCGGCGTAGGCAATAGAACAATACAGGATTCGGCAGAGGTTCGGGTTCAGAATGACACAAAATACATTAGGACAGTAACTATCTATATTATAGTAATTTGTATATGCTTTATCATTTCTATTATCACAATCTGCAAAACTATCAAACGCTATAAGACAATCCAGCGTAAATAAAATACAAAATACTTTCTTAAAAAGACGCTTTCCAAGGGCGTCTTTTTTGTATGCCCAAAATTCTTCAAAAAATGTTTTTATTTTTTCTTATATTTCTTACTCAAAACTTTTTAGAGCGTCCTATGTAAAATAGATGGAACTATTTTGGTTTTCGGCATTGGTTGTTCCATAGATGCCAGACCATTATTTGCCATCAAAAAACAATCCAAAGGAGGGACTCATATGAAGTGTCCAAATGTAGAATCAGTTGTTGAAGCCTTTAGCGGAGATGTGGTCGATACCATCCCCACCAAACGCAATATGATGTTCGCCCCGCGCTCATTGAAGCTGCTGCAGGAGAATGCACTGCTCACAGCCAGCGAAAACAGATGTAGAGCAATTTTGGCTAACTCAGCCATCAACGATACGGCCAGCCTGGCCATGTCGGTTGACCGGCTGTCGCACGTTGCTCCGCTCGGAAAACCGTATTACCACAAAATTCTCGCAGCTTATGCTGATAATGCCGCAAAGACAATAGAAAGGTGGTGATGGGGCATGTTGGAAATCATTGACATCATCATTGTAATTGTATTAGGCAGTATTGTATGCGTAGCCATATCTGAATGGTTTTTTGACTACTGTGAACTTAAGAAACGAGTAGAAGAAAGCGACGATTTTGAGAAATTGATGCGTAAACAACTGGAACTGGATGCGGCGAGACTTAAAGCGCAGGAGGATTTACTTCGGGAGGCTTGCCGTTCGCAGGCAGAGGAATACGATGATGGGTATGAGGAGGATTGAGCCGTTGTCAACATATTCTTGACAATATTACAACAGCGTTATTTGCTACACCTTAATTGACACTTTATCTCTGTTATGAGGTGTCGCATCGCTACAAAAGTATTTACTTCTTATGTTTGGGATCATGGCTGCTTTGCGGTTCAATGGGCGTCAAAGCAGCCCGCAAAAGAAAGGAAGATTATATGGAAGAAAAAATTAACTGTGCAAAAAACAATGTGCGCAAACGCTATGCCACGCTGATAATCGACCCGCCATGGGATATAGACCAGCGGGGTCGGTTCGGGGCTATTAACCACTACGATCTGATGTCGTTGGAAAAGATTAAAGCCATGCCCATAAAGAATTTGGTGACAGACAACAGCCACTGCTGGCTCTGGGTCACCAATAATACCATGAGGTATGGATTTGATATCTTAGAATCATGGGGATTTACGCCGCGTTCCGTGTTTACATGGATTAAATTCCGGATGGGGCTTGGGAACTACCTGAGAAACTGCACAGAACACGTCCTCTTAGGAACCCGTGGCAAAGCACCGGTATTATGCAAAAACCAGATAAACTACGGTGTTTTTACCGTCCAGGATCATTCGCACAAGCCCGAGGAATTCCACAAAATCGTAGAGCGGGTTAGTCCGGGCCCTTATCTTGAACTCTTCGCCCGCAGACGGCAGCCCGGCTGGGATGTATGGGGTAACGAAATCGACAGCGACATTATCATCCCCGGTTATCCTGTGCCGAAGTACAGTGCCAAAGCGCTTGGAGAGGAGGCATGATGATGGATGTATCCCAAAAACCTAATCACACAGATTTTGGAAGCCGCCTTCATGCTGGCGCTCGCGGCTTTCCTCATCAAAACCGCAGTCGGATGGATTCTGGAAATCTGGCCAGTGCTGCTCGCCATTGCAATCATCGTCGCTATCGCCATAATCGGTTTCCGTATCTGGAGGCACAAGCATGATAAAGATTTGGGAGAATGGTAGGAGGAAGTATAAAAAATACCGAAAGGAGTGGGCAATCTTGGGTAAACACCAAATCGAAGATATTAACTGGAGGAAAGTCCTCTGGACTCGACCTTACAAAATTGAGACCATTTGGGAAATGCTGGCACATCTTGCCGCCACATCGCCACGAGGTGCAGTAGTCTGGGAGGTGCGGAGTAAAAACGGACAGGTAAATTACTTGCTCGGAGCAGCCGGGAGGTATATCAGGAACGTGGAAGAAGCGATAAAAGCTCATGGCGATATCCAGTTCCATGCTATGGATGAGAGCGAACGCACACCAGTTACCACTGCCCGGCAGCTTAGAATTAGCCATCCTACGCTCTCGCTCAAGACCGATATCACTGGAGCTGTGATCCGGGCGGGGCTGGCGGCACTCACGGAAGAGACAGGTGGCACGGAGGCTGTGGTACAGATTGTGCTGGGGAGGGGCTACGCTCCTTCCCCGGTGCCAGCCAATCTGTTCGATCCGAATGCGACATGGCTGCAGATTCTGCTAGGCGATGTCCAGAAAGCTTCGGCAGAGAGCCGGAAAAATGTCCGGGAAAAAGCGGAGCAGCACACGTTCCAGGCAGCAATCCACATCGGAATAGCTGGTGATGGAGCATTCATCCGGCTGAACAGTATTATGAGCGCATTCAGAGTCTTGGAATCTGCCGGGGCAAGGATACGAGCAGAAAATATCAAACCCGCTGACCTTAACACGGCGCATGTACCTTGGCATTTTCCTCTAATGCTATCAGTAAAGGAACTGGCTAATTTCTTGCTGCTTCCGGCTGGGGAGGAGGAATTACCTGGAACACCGGGACTACATCCCAAACGCACACTGCCGCCGAGCTGGTATCGAAGTCCGACCAATAAAAAGTCTGACCGCAGTTTTGCTATCAGTATGGATACTATAAATCCGAAGAAACTGAGCATTTCTCCGAGAGATAGTTTGGAACATTGCCATCTGATCGGTCTTACCGGCAGCGGAAAAAGTACCGCTATGCTTCATCTGATTCTGGCGGATATTAAGGCTGGAAGGAGCGTGTTAGTTCTTGATCCTAAGGCGGATTTGGTAACAGATATACTTATGCGGATTCCAGAAGAACGTGTGGGGGATGTCGTAATTATCGACCCGTCAGACTCTTGCCCCTGTGGGTTTAACCCGCTGGCGTTTAAGGATTACGGCAACCCGTCACTAATTGCCGATGCGATTCTCTCGGTTCTCAAAGAAATATTTAGTGACAGTTGGGGGATCTATACGCAAGATGTTTTGACGGCTTCTTTGCTTACATTAGTAGAAGCAGAAAATGCCACGCTTTTATGGCTACTGCCACTCCTCACCGATGAGAACTTCCGCCGGAAAGTTACTGCAAACATAAAAGACCGTATGGCGCTGAAGCCTTTCTGGGATCAGTTCGAGGCACTGCGTGATACGGAGAAACGAACGCAGATCTCTCCGGTACTTAATAAGCTCCGTCAGCTGACTTTACGGCCAGGGCTTCGGAATATACTGGGACAGGCAAAGCCAAAATTCTCGCTGACAGATTTATTTTATAAACGCCGGATCGTATTAGTTCCTCTCAATAAAGGAATTACTGGCGGGGGAACCAGTAGGCTCATCGGCAGTCTGATTGTCGGTTTGACTTGGACGCTGGCACTATCGCGGGCTGGCATCCCGGCAGAGAAACGGCATATTGTTTCTATCTTTATCGACGAGCTCCAGGATTACCTCAGCCTGCCTACAGATTTATCTGATGCTTTGGCACAGGCAAGAGGTCTGGGTATCGGATTGACACTGGCACACCAGTATCGCGACCAACTGCCGCTTGACATTCGCTCCGGCATAGATGCCAACGCCCGTAATAAAATCGTCTTCGGTTTGAACAGCCGGGATGCAAAGGATATGGCAGCAATGGCGCCGGAACTTTCCGCCGAGGATTTTATGGCACTGCCCCGCTACCAGATTTATGCATCCATACAATCTAATGGCCGGAATACCGGCTGGGTGCAGGGCAAAACCTTACCGCCACCACCGGCACTAAGAGAGGCGGCAGAACTCAAGGCCATGAGCCAAGCGACCTACGGCATCCCAGCGGAACAGGTGGAAGAAGACTATCTCAAACTGTTTGGTGACAGCGTCGAGACCCCACCGGAATGGGAGGATGCGGCAATTGGAAGGAGGAAAAGACCATGACGAACCGACCGACGAACGATGAGCAGAAAGCACGAGCAGAAACGCCCACCACGCCCGACTTTTCCCGGTACATGGTATGCGATTCCTACTCCGTACCTACTACGGACACCACCCCTGCCGGCGGCGCCCCAGAACCACACCGGCGTCTGTCCCGACAACAGCTCATCAGCCTTGACGTCAGGCTCAGCACACGCGACAAGGACATCCTGCTCGCTATCCAGCGGCACCGCTACCTCCTGAGTGGGCAGGTGCAGCGGCTCTTATTTACCGATGCCGTGAGCGCTTCCGCCGCGCTCCGGGCCGCAAACCGCAACCTCAAAAAGCTAAACGCGCTGGGGTTAATCCATAGTCTCTCCCGGAGGATTGGCGGGGTGAGGGCGGGGTCATCTTCCCTCGTCTGGCATATGACCCACGCCGGAGAACGGCTGCTGAGGCTGCACGACCACAAGGCATATCCTGGCAAACGCTTTTTTGAACCGTCGCCTTATTACTTAGCGCATACGCTGGCGGTGGCGGAAGTTTCCATCCAGCTTACGGAACTCTGTCGGAACGGTAAAACCCGTCTGGCAGCGTTGCAGCCGGAGCCGGAATGCTGGAGGGCTTACAGCGAGCTTGGTAAGCATGTTTCCCTGAAGCCGGATTTATATGCGGCGGTGGTATCAGAAGAATATGAAGACCGCTACTTCTTCGAGGTTGACCTTGATACGGAGTCGCCAGCCAAAGTGATAGAAAAATGTCAGAAGTACCACAAATACTACCGCAGCGGACTGGAGCAGAAAGAACACGATATGTTCCCCTTAACCGTCTGGATCGTACCAAGCATAAAACGCAAGGAACATCTGCTCTCCCACATCCGCAGCGCATTTATCCGGCAATCCAAACTATTTGCGGTGATAACTTCAGAGGAATTACAGCAACTGGTTCGGGATGGCGGGGATGAAAACACATTATGCTAAACAGCGATGATAAATTCTGCGCAACCACTGGGCGCTTGGCACAGTTAAGCCGTAGAAGCAAACTTTATGTGGAAGCAACCCTGTCAGCTGTAATTTTTATCAACCAATAAACGAAGGAGCCTATATGGACACAGCAAAGAACCAAATAACACCAGCCATAGAGGAGCAGATTTACAGCGTAAACTACAACACTGGAATGAATATGCTTGACTGTCATGCCGTGATGCGTATCGCAGACCGCGAGGGTTGCCATGAGCTTGCAGACTACTTGTCTGACAGGAAAAACTGGCCGGATTATAAGCATTTTATCCTAACCGGGGATAAGGAAGGAGTGTAACAAAAACGACAGCATACAGACGGTGCCGCACACAAAAGAGCCTGCTCTGCCGGCTTAACTGCGCCAAGCACCCAGGCGCACCTAAAAATAACAAATTTACGAAAGGAAGAATGCCTATGACAATACATAAGGATATCCGGTTTTTTGACATGTTCTCCGGCATCGGCGGGTTCCGCGCCGGGCTGGAGCGAGCCGGCGGGTTTACCTGCATCGGCCACTCAGAGATTGACAAATACGCAGAAAAAGCATACCGGGCGGCACATAATATCAAAGAGAACGAGGTGTTTTATGAAGACGCAAGAAAAATCAACCCAGAAACCATGCCAGAGTTCGATTTACTCTGTGGAGGATTCCCCTGCCAGGCATTTTCTGTCGCTGGCAGGAGAAAAGGATTTGACGACAGCCGAGGTACTCTCTTCTTTGAGATTGCCAGACTGGCTCGAGAAAGACGGCCTCCATATCTTCTCCTTGAAAACGTCCCAGGGCTGCTGTCGCATGACGGGGGCCGGACATTTGCGGCCATCCTCGATACGCTTTGCGACCTGGGGTACAGTGTCGAATTCCAGGTGCTTAACAGCAAAGATTTTGGCGTCCCCCAGTCCAGATGCCGGGTGTACATTGTCGGATATTTTAACCCCGGATGTGCCGGAAAGATACTACCTTTCCGAGGAACAAACCCGGAAACTCTTAAGTGCCTCATAGACGGGCGGCAGGATTCGCGGGTATATGATCCGTCTGGGGTTGGAAAAACACTACTTGCCAAATCCGGCGGAATTGGCGGAAGGACAGGACTATATGCAGTTTCCGAAACTCCCGTGGAAGAAGATACACAAAAAACGGGGACTCATGCCGTGCTTAACCCGGAGCGGAAAAAAGTGCGGCAGAATGGCAGGCGTATCAAGACAGAAAATGAGCCGATGTTCACGCTAACATCACAAGACCGGCATGGCGTGTTGATGATTAAGGAAGCCACCAAATCCGGTTGCAAGGCTGCTCATCCGGGAGACTCTGTAGATCTGAGTTTTGCAGACCAGAATACGCGCCGGGGGCGAGTAGGCAAGAACATCGCTCATACACTTGATACAGGCAGTTCGCAAGGCGTGGTCACACCCAATTTGCGTATCCGCCGTCTCACTCCGCGGGAATGTTTCCGTTTACAGGGCTTTTCTGAATCGCAGATTGATAAGTTCCTCTCCGTAGATTCCGATACTCAAGCCTACAAACAAGCCGGAAATGCCGTAACCGTCAATGTTGTACACGCCCTCGGTCTCCGCCTCAAAGCCGCACACGCGGCTATTATGGAGGCGGCAGGAGCAGAAAAGGAGACAGCATAAGATGATTACAAATACACAGAAACAAATGGTCACTAATTTACGGCTACAGGGTCTTACTTATGCTGAAATAGCCGCAATCACGGAACTCTCTCCAAATACCGTAAAGTCATTCTGCCGGCGCAGGCATATAAAGCTAAGTGAAACAGAGCCAGCAGACAGCAATATCTGCAAAAACTGCGGCAGGCCGCTCACTCAGCAGCCTGGGGCGAAGAAAAAGTCTTTCTGTAATACACAGTGCCGTACCGAATGGTGGAACAAAAACCGACGCAGGCATCCCTACCGTCTGACCTGCTATTGCTGCGGCAGAGAGTTTATCAGTTTTGGGAATAAAAAGAAGAAGTTTTGCAGCCGGGAATGCCGCAGGCTCAGCCGCTACGGTGCGGACACGGCATGACGCTGGCATCCGGGTGTCTGGCACAGCTAAGGGGCGGGCTTTCCAGGATATGGCAGTCATTTCTTTAAAGTAATCTTTTATAAGTTTTAAGGTAAGGAGTTTTATGAAGCACGCGAATAATCAGGATGGAGTTATGCTTTGGGTTAAACGGGATGATGAGGGCAATATCACAGATTGGGAGATGACCATCAAACGTGATGACCTGATAAAGATTCTGTCAGAGGTGATTGATGAGCTAAAGGAATCCGGAAAACAAATTCCGGCGGAAAAATACGAAAAGCTGCTGCAACATCTGCTTGAAGAAAAAACGACACACAACGACAAACCAAAAAAGAAATAAAAGCCTTATTTTCTGGCGTAGCCCTGCCAGCCTTAGCTGCGCCAGGCATCTGGATGACTAATACCACTACTAAGTAAAGGATTATATGAACAACTATATAATAAACCAACCAGAATCTGTCATTATGGCAGAAACCAGAAAGGGGGATGCGATGACATAGCGCCGATTCTGCATTCCCCTATTGATACAAATAATGCCCAAAAGACAGCGGCTGCTATCAGTTCGCCAAGGCATAGCAGCTGCCGTCAGGGCAGGAAGGAGGTTCAAAAAAACAAGAGCAACATAAACACGATGTAAAGATTAAACATTGCGGCATGATGCGCAGCCAGGTTGGGGCGCATCACAGCCGCCCCTCCTACGCTTCACATGCCGCAAGAAAGGAGGGTAAATGTTTACCAAACAGTTCGGTCTGGAGATCGAGTTTACCGGCATCAGTCGGGAAAAAGCAGCGGAAACTGTCGCGCATTATCTCGGCGGCACTGCTACGATTACCGGGGATTATTACGATACCCAGAAAATCACCGCACCCGATGGGCGCACTTGGAAACTGATGTACGACGGCAGTATTAACTGCCAGAAAAAGGATGGGCGGAGGACAGTATCCGCAGGGAGCAACTACAGCGTGGAACTGGTCAGTCCAATCTTGTTGTATCGGGAAGATATTGACACGGTACAGGCACTCGCAAGGAGGCTGAGAAAAGCCGGAGGATTTGCGAATAAGTCCTGCGGTATCCATATTCATCTCGACGGAGCCAGCCACACGCCACGGAGCATTCGTAACTTTGTCAACATCATCTACGCGCATAACGACCTGCTTTACAAAGCATTACAAATTGCGCCGGAGCGGATGCGTTACTGCAAGAAAATGGATGCCTATCTGGTAGAACGGATGAACCAATCGAAGCCAAAAACACTGAGACAAATCGAATCAATCTGGTACGAGAATTACTCAGGCAGCCGCAACGGTCATTACCATCAAAGCCGCTATCATTTTCTGAACCTGCACAGCTTTTTTCATGGCAACCACACGGTGGAACTCCGAGGTTTCAACAGCACGCTCCATGCCGGGAAAATCCGAGCATATATCGTGCTGGCGCTCGCACTCAACCATCAGGCGCTGACGCAGAAAAGCGCCAGTTACCGCAAAGTCCAGGAGGAAAATGAGAAGTTCGCCATGCGTGTGTGGCTGAACCGCATCGGATTTATTGGTGACGAGTTCAAGAGTTGCCGGGAACATCTGTATCAGCACTTAGATGGCAACGCTGCTTGGCGGTACGGTTCACGAGAAAATGTCAGAAGCCATATCAATACCAGAAACACACAGAACGGAGGAAGTCAGAATGAGCAATAAGAAAAACGAACGCCTGTATATCGCCTACGGCTCCAACCTCAACCTTGAACAGATGGCAAGACGCTGCCCCACTGCGGAAGTTGTCAGTAAAACCCATCTACATAACTTCCGGCTGATGTTCCGGGGTAAAGGCACAGCAGTAGCGACTGTAGAAAAACAGGAAGGAGGCAAAGTGCCGGTGCTGGTCTGGCGGTTACAGCCAAGCGACGAGTATAATCTCGATCTGTATGAGGGTTATCCTAATTTCTACCGTAAAGAAATGTTGAGAATTTCTGTAAACGGCAAGCGGGTGTCTGCCATGATTTATATCATGAACGCAGCAAAACACCCTTACGACACCCCGTCACGCAGTTACTTTGAGACCATCCGGCAGGGATATGAATCTGCTGGGTTTGACATCAAAATCCTGCACCAAGGCGTACTGAACTCGGTATGGGAGGGATATCTCGCCAAAAAGTATCAGGGAGGAGGTGATGGCTATGACCGAGACTGTTAAGACCCAGATTGAAGCCATCCGCAGGAGCGGAGAAACAAATATGCTGGATGTGAACATGGTGCAGTGGATTGCAAACCGGGAAAATTATTTTGAGTTAGTAATTTATCTGGAAGAACACCGGAAAGAATATATTAATTATCTCTTTACCGGCGAGGCTCCGGCGGAATAACACATATCACTCCATATTGTTTGGACAAAAACAAGACTTGCTTTGTGAAGCGAACAGAGTGATAGATGTGTGTGTAATAAAACGAAAGGAGCAAAAATATGCGATACAATTACAACTTAAGCGGTAGCGACCGAAAACCCTTAGTAGAGGCAATCAGCCAGATACTGGACAAACCTGCTGTTTACCAGGGCGCGCCAAGTTTTGCCTATACGGTAGGGGATTTTACCGTAGACCGGAATGGCGTGCTGTCATATGGCAACAATATTCATCCCGACTTTGCAGCGGTACTTATTAGTGATTTACAGGAACGCGGCTTTGTGGCGGAAATCATCAGCGATACAGATAATAATGATGAACTCACAGCGGAGAACGCTGCTGCAACGGACAATTCTACTGCTACAACAGAGGCCTCACTTGAGGCAGACGATGTAGAAGCAGGCACTGAGACGGCAGATGATACGGTCGTAACGGAAAATATAGCCAGCACTGAGGCAAACGATGCCGAATCGCCGGATATTCTAACGATTGAGGTTCCCGATACCGGGTTCACCCCAGAAGCAAAGGAAAACATTAAGAAAATCGTGGCCAGTAAAAAGACTGTGCTGGAAAAAGCTCTTGGATCTGACGGTTTACCGATTGTAGAAAAAGATGGTAAAATCACCTTCCCATGGTTTACACTCCATGACATAGATGGTGAAGCCGACGCTTACAGCCGCTTAGTTACTGCTATCTGCAAAATGGCAAAAGAGCAGAAACGGGTAACGGCCACAGAAAAACCAATAGAAAATGAGAAGTTTACGATGCGCCTGTTCTTAATCCGGCTAGGATTTATCGGTGACGAATATAAAACTGCCCGGAAAATCCTGCTGCGTAACCTTAGCGGCAATGCCAGCTGGAAATCCGGCCATAAGCCGGAACAGAACACGGATGCCGTAATCCCACCGAATCCAGCCGAAGCAGCAATGCCAACAGAGCAGGAACTTACAACGCTGCTGGACGAAACGGATATTACGGAAACTGAACCACAAAAGGAGAATGCAGGAGGCGAACCTTATGGCAAATAACGGATTCCCAAGCGAGAAAACGGTAGAATTGGTACGGAAAATGTACCCCAAAGGCACACGGGTGGAGCTTGTCCAGATGGACGACCCCTACAGCCATTTAAGACCCGGAGATAAAGGAACTGTTCAATTCGTGGACGACACCGCAACGATATTTGTGGACTGGGACTCTGGCTCCGGCCTCGGCGTTGTGTACGGCGTCGACCGAGTGAAGAAACTATAGCACATTATTGATGGGGGAGCGCACTGCTCCCCCATTCCTACGAACGGAGGTATTCTATGAGAGAAGTCATTAAACTGGATGCAAAAAAGATACTGCCTGTCCAAAGGAAACGCGTAGCGGCTTACGTGCGCGTATCCTCCGGCAAAGACGCACAGCTCCATTCCCTGTCCGCCCAGATTAGTTATTACAATAATTATATCGGTAGCAGGGGCGACTGGGAGCTTGCCGGGATCTATGCGGATGAGGCGATGACCGGCACAAAAGATAACCGTCCCGAGTTCCAGAAAATGCTGGCAGACTGCCGGGCTGGGAAAATTGACATGGTAATTGCCAAATCTATTACACGTTTAGCGCGGAACACGGTAACGCTGCTGGAAACTGCCCGCGGGCTGAAGGCACTTGGGATTGACGTTTATTTTGAGAAAGAAAATATCCATACCTTAAGCACAGACGGCGAACTGATGCTGACACTCCTGGCTTCATTCGCGCAAGAGGAAAGCCGGTCGGTCTCGGAGAACATGAAGTGGCGCATTAAAAAGAAGTTCGAGCAGGGTTATTCCACATATATCGATATGTATGGCTACCGTTTTCTGGACAATACCCTGCAGGTAGTTCCAGAAGAAGCCAGGGTCATACAGCAGATTTTTGCGGATTACCTTTCCGGCATGGGAAAAGCTGCCATCGCTAAAAAACTAAACCGTCAGAATATCCCGGCCAAATCCGGAAATTTATGGCGCGGAGCTACTGTTCGCGACATCCTGGCAAACGAAAAATATACGGGCGACCTGCTTTTACAGAAGTTTTACCGTTTAGACCACATCAGTAAAAAGAATGCCAGAAACCACGGAGAGCGTCCAATGTACCATGTGAGCGACTGCCATGAAGCGATTATCGACAAAGTTACTTTTGCGAAGGTGCAGGAAGAGATACGGCGGCGCAAAAGTAGAGCCACGCAATCTGAGGCGCACCATGGAGGTTATTTGTTTACCGGCTTCATCCGTTGCGGTCAATGCGGCAGGAAATTTTGCCGAAGGATTAGTAACCGGAATACAAAATACGCAAAACCCGTATGGACGTGTTCCTTGTTTAACGAAATTGGAAAGTCTGCATGCCTCTCCAAACAGATTCCGGAGGAGATTTTAATAGCTAAAACCACAGAAGCGCTGGGATTTAGCGATTGGAACCAGGAAGACTTATGTCAGCAGATTAAGGAAATAAAAGCAATGAAAAATAATACTTTAGTTTATGAATTTTGGGATGGCCGCACGGAAGAAATCCACTGGCAGAACCGTTCCCGGCGGGAAAGCTGGACGGAAGAAATGAAGCAGAGGGCACGCGAGCGTGAAATGGAAAGGCAGAAAAAGATAAAGGAGGAAGGCAGATAATGGCAACACCCGTAAGGAATGTGCAAAAAATAGAAAGCAGGAACAGCTTAAATCCGGCTGCGCCAACCGTGGAACATCAGAAACGGCGGGTGGCGGCTTATGCCCGTGTATCCACAGACTCGGATGAGCAGCTGTCCAGCTATGAAGCGCAGGTGGATTTTTATACCAGGCACATCCAAAGTAACCCGGAATGGGAGTTTGTAAACGTATATACGGATGAAGGCATTTCCGGTACAAATACCAAAAAACGCGAGGGCTTTAACCGGATGGTCGCCGATGCGCTGGATGGCAGGATTGATTTAATCCTCACTAAGTCTATCAGCCGATTTGCCCGTAATACGGTGGATACGTTAACCACTGTCCGTAAGCTGAAAGAGAAGAATGTGGAAGTTTATTTTGAAAAGGAAAACATTTACACCCTGGACGCCAAGGGCGAGATGATGATTACCATTATGAGCAGCCTGGCGCAGGAGGAAAGCCGTTCCATCTCTGAGAATGTGACTTGGGGAAAACGCCGCAGCATGGAAGAAGGCAAATTCTCCCTTGCCTATAAATGCTTCCTGGGCTATGAGAAAGGTGAGGATGGGCTGCCCCAAATTGTGGAGGAAGAAGCTCGAATTGTCCGCAAAATTTATCAGATGTTTTTGGATGGCAAAACTGTCCGCACAATTGCTGATTACCTTACCGGGCAGGGGATTCCGACGCCAAGGGGTAAGGAAAAATGGCCTGTTTCTACCATCATAAGCATTCTCACTAACGAAAAATATAAAGGTGATGCACTGCTCCAGAAAACCTACACTGCTGATTTCTTAACTAAGAAAAGCAAAAAGAACCACGGTGAAGTACCACAGTACTATATTAAGGATTCTCATCCGGCAATTATAGACCCGGCCACCTTCGACTTGGTACAACAGGAAATGGAACGGCGGCGTCCGAACCGGCGACAGCTGCACAAAAGCAGCCCATTCAACGCTAAAATCATCTGCGGGCAATGTGGCAGTTATTATGGGCGGAAAGTCTGGCATAGCAACTCCAAGTACCGCAAACAAATCTGGCGATGTAACCGCAAATACGAGGCGGAAACAGTATGTGACACCCCTAACATAGATGTGTCCATTCTGGAAGCAGCTTTCGTGAAAGCGTTTAGCCAAATGCTAAGTGATAAAGAACAACACATTGTCCGGTTAGAAAAAATGCTGCCAATACTGGCGAATGTCAGCGACTTAGAAAAACAACTGGATGAAGCGCAAAATCGGCACGCAGAGTTAATGAGCGCACTCCGACGCTACATGGAAGAGAATACTCGTCAAATCCAGAATCAGGCGGAATATAATCGCCGATTCTCGGAGCAGGATGCGGAATGCAAAAGAGCCGAGGAACAAATCACACAGTTAAAGGAAGAGATTTTAGCACAATCTGGCAAAAAAGAGCAAATTAGCCGCTGCCTTGAGGAGCTGCGCAAATGTGTGGATACCATAGAAGAATTTGACCTTGGTCTTTGGAATTCTATGGTTGAATCCGTGACAGTATACGCCGACAAGAGGCTGGTGTTCCTGTTCCGTGACGAAACAAAAGTCACTGTGCAGATGCCGATACCACAGAAAAAAGTACCTTATAATAATGCAGAATAGCTGCAAGTAACTTAACAAATATGAAGCCCGCAGATGAATCTGTGGGCTTTTGCATCTAATAAATTTACTATACAAGTTACTGTTGTTGACAATGTCAATGAATTATTTATAATCAGGATATGTCGCAAGAACAAGGTCTCCAAGAGGGTTGGCTGTATGCAATCACTGAGAATGCTAATGGGAGTCAAAATGGCCAGTATTATGTTTTTTATGATAATGATATCTATGAAGATCGCTTGTTAGATATCGAGCTGCCTAACCCAAATATGGACATATCGGAAATCCTTGCACAATATGATAATATACGGGTTCTTGAAACTAAAATTATTGACAAATTCAAGGATGATGAAGACCAAAGCTATATCTATATAGTTTACGCGACTATTACTACCAAAATGCCAGATGCAAAAACTGTTTCTACGACAGAGCTGAAAAAAGTTATTGATAATTCTAGCGTCTTAAGTAATACAGTTAAACGACATTTGCTCGCAAGTATTAAAGATTATAATTGAATACTTAGGGCGGTAGTCAGTGCCCTGGTCCAGTATATTGCCCTCTGTCTTCCTCGACATAACCAGGGCCTTCACGTTTGGGCCCATAATGGTTATGATTCCTATGTCCATCTTTGTATTTCTTATCAAAAAATTTTTTTGTTTGGCCAACATTGTCCGCGATTAGAGTATGCCCCTCATTTTTCCCCATACCAAATTTTACTAATACGGGTTGGTCTCCGATCGTGCCGCCATACAGATCCGTCCAGCCATCTTTTTCGCCAGTAAAGTTTTGTTTTCCATGCTCCTCCATTGGCATGCGCTTGTAAGTGATTTTTCCTGATGAATCCATGGAAATATGACCGTGCCACAAACCGTCTTTCTCCATCAAGCCGCCAAAATAGAAATTTATTGTCCCATCTGCTTCCTTAACTACTTTGCACTCTTTTCGATAAGCGTATGGGATATCGGCTTTTTCCATTAAAGTTTCGTCATTTCTCTGTCTTGTCCTTTGCTCGTTTTTTCTGTTCTCTAATGCAGAGCGAAAAGCAGACGCCTTTCGCTTATACTCTTCGTTCAGTGCCTTAAACTCAGAATGCAGGCGCTCGCGTTCGGCCTTCGCGGATTTGAATTTCGCTTCTATCGGCTTATGCGCCGACTTAGCATCCTCAAATTTATTTTTAGCACTAGTGAAGCTCGAAGAATCTGTTTTGCCGCCATATGCTTCAGCATGGGTTCTTGCATTCTTTACTTCTTGACCTAAACGACCAATCTGAGCATTGACGCTTTTAAGCTGGGATTGATAATCTTTTCCTTCATTAGAATATATTTTAGCATCGGCTTTATTTCCATAATTGTAGGCATCCGATGCTCGATCAAAGGCATTTTTCATATTACTGTAAAGAGAATCGGCTTGCACTTTTAGGTAAGTTATCTGAGAATTGTTGTTATCCCGGATGCGTTTATACTCACTCCAAACGTTATCATTATTTCTGCGAGTGTATTGGCGCTCATCGTAAGCCCGGTTCATTTCATTTCTCGCAATAGTTACTTTATTCCATGACGCCTGTTGCTCCTGATATGCCGCATCTGTTCGTTTCTTAGCTTCTTGATACCGTTTGTAGGCTTCCTGTTTTCTATTAAAAGCAACATTCTCTTCTGATTTTAATCTATCCAATTCACTATTACTCATCATTCATGGCACCAGCCTTCCCAAGAATATAAATGTGCAAAATTACTATTCTGGGTACTATAATAACATAATCTGACAAAATAATCAAACATATGGGATTATATAACAATAATCAATTCCACGAAAAAACTACTTGATTTTATTTCGCATCGGAGTGATTAATGGTGTGTAAAGTAAAAAAGGAGCAACATGGCTAACAATGTATTAAACCGGATTAAAATTAAGGGCGGCAAGGGCGATATCGCCAATTTCCTGCAAAAATGTCCAATAGACGATAAAGGAGAAAAAGTATTCTCTTTTAACCGGTTTATCCCTATGCCGGAAAATCCCATCCCAAACTGGTACGACTGGAGCATGGAGCATTGGGGAACAAAATGGGACGCACGCGATAGTGCGGTTATAGAACTGGATGATGGTGACTTAGAACTTATATTTATCTCCCCATGGTCTTGCCCGCTTATCGGTTTGAAAGAAGTATCAAAATTATTCCCGAACCTTGTTTTTGAAGGCGGATATGCATGCGAGTTTATCCCATCGGATTGCGGAAGGATTCATATCAAAAATGGTATTCTTAAGGAAGAGGACATGGAAGGTGATGTGGATTTTGCCTGTAGTATATGGGGCGAAGACCCTGCGGAGTGGCAGGAATAATAAACTCTTAGATTATCGATGGAGCGGCTGATGACTGCTCCATTTTTAGCATGAAAGTATTAAAAATAATGAAGTTATTTTTTTTACCATAGTTACACTGGTGTATAGCGGTGCAAATATAAAACAGTGTGACGTAATCGTGTAAAATGTGGTGCAACGAATTTATAGTGTATCATCCGTGACGTGTAGACACAAGATAAGTGGACAACCTATAACCCCTGTAAAACTGCGGTTTTCCGGGGTTGTTTTGGTATTATTGGTATGTAATTCAGGTCAAATTGAACCGTAATTTCGGTAGTGATTTTACGCGATGCACCTTCTTAGCTGATAGCTGATAGCTGTATTTTATTTGAGAGAGTGATTTTACACGTTTACACACGATTCGTGTGTTTTATTGTCTATCATTGACGGTTAGTATTACGGATTAAATATAAGATTAAATCTAAAGTCTCTGTGTATTCATGGCATTGACTAATATATAAGGAGAGGTTATTATAATAGCAGCCTTATTGGCTTTAGGTGTTAAATGTTTTTGATATAGTTGGACTGTTATTGTGAAGATTGGAGGAAATTAAAATGGCTATTGATTTTTCTAGGCTAGTATCTTCAGTGGATCGGGCATCTGTTGAGCCGCGTGATATTTTTATGGCTCTTCCGAATAAAGATAAAAGTTATGGTTATCCTCGCGATGTGCAAACGGAAGTTTGGAAACAATGGTTTGATAGACGCAATGAGAAGAACATTATTATCAAAATGAATACTGGTAGTGGTAAGACTACTGTGGGGTTAACGATTTTGCAAAGTTGTTTGAATGAGGGCAAAGGCCCAGCTGTGTATGTCGTGCCAGATAACTATTTAGTATCTCAAGTGTGTTCGGAAGCACAGAAACTCGGCATACGTGTTGCATATGACGAATATGGTGAAACTGGACTTTGCACTAAAAAAGGCGAGGAAGATTATTTCTTTACGAATAAAAAAGCCATTTTTGTCACGAGTATTCATAAACTTGTGAATGGCAAAAGTGTCTTTGGCTTACGGGCAAATGGTGGCAATGTGCAGATTGGTAGCATCATTATCGACGATGTCCATGCCTGTATGAATATTATTGAGCAACAATATACTATACGGATTAAGCCAGGTAGCCCTGTATATTCTCAAATTGTTCAGCTTTTTAGTCGGCACCAAGAACTGAAAAAAAGTCAGACATTCTATAATATTACGGAGAACAAAGATCCGAATAGCAATGAGCTAATCCCATTTTGGATTTGGCAAAAAGATTGTGAAGAGATTCGTCGTTTGCTATTGGCTGCTGCAACTTCCGATGACGACGTTAAAGACATTACGCTGTTCAACCTACCGTTATTGACCGATTGCTGGCAGATTTGCAATTGCGTTCTTACTGCTAATAGTATTGAAATTACGCCCAAAGGTATACCAATCTCAAAAATTGCAAGTTTTGAACAGGCCGAAAGGCGAATATTTATGAGTGCTACATTGTCGGACGATAGCGTTTTTGTCTCGACGATGGGCCTCAAGGAGAATGACGTCTCAAATATTATTACGCCAGAAAAAGCAAATGATATAGGGGAGAGACTTCTTCTTTTTCCAAAACATCTAAACGCCTCACTCGATGATAATGCTGTTAAGAATGAGCTTGCGAAGATCGCTTTAAAATATAACGTCGTAGTCATTGTACCATCTTTTGAGCGGGCATTATTCTGGCAAGATCTATCGGAACAGATACCTATTCAAACGCTGTCGTCTCGTGATAAAAACATCGAGAGCGGAATACAATTGCTTAAACAAGGGGGATTTAAAGGAATCACTATTTTAGTGAATAAATATGATGGCGTTGATCTGCCGGAAGATGCTTGCCGCTTCCTGGTTATTGATGGGCTACCAACTATGCGAAGTGAGTATGACATTACGATTCATAATATAAATCCAAATGACAAACGCATCTGCAGGGAACTCATTCAAAAGATTGAACAAGGGATGGGGCGTGGCGTACGGTCAAATAGCGATTACTGTGTAGTTGTGTTAATGGGTAGTAAGTTGGCTAATACCTTAGTTAATCAAAAGAGCGGAGATGAATTTTTTAGCAAAGCGACTCTCGAACAATACAATATATCTAGGCAATTATGGGATCAGCTAATGAGTGCCAGTGATGCGCCTACCATTGAAGAGATATTTGAGCTTGCGGATTATGTTCTCAGAAGAGATCCGAATTGGATATCCACCAGTAGGAATATGCTAGCCTCTGTAGAATATAATAGAACTGCTAATATAGATCGTACAACGGTCGCTGCTCATAAGGCTTTTGATAAGGCATGTATTGGGCAATATGACGAGGCTTTCGGCATCCTTGAAGATGAGAAAAACCAGAATGCCGCTCTTGATGATAAATCTAAAGGGTTTCTCATGCAACAGATGGCCGAATATAAAAATTTTATCAATCCCGTCCAAGCGCAAGAAATTCTTTTGTCTGGATTAAAACTGAACCCGGCTATACTAAAACCAGTTGATGGCATCCGACACGGCAAGCTGAGTAGTTTTTCCGGCAAACAGGGAGTAAACGTTGCTAAATTTATCAGTGATAATAATTTCGATAGTCTAAATGACTATATGATATATGTCGAGTCGGTGTTAGATGATTTGGTATTTAGAGAGAGTACAGCTGATACTTTTGAAAGCGCCATTAAAAGTGTTGCGTCTATTCTCGGCATACAATCGTCACGACCGGAGAAGGAAGGTGCCCTTGGAGGACCGGACAACTTATGGGCCATTGATAATTTGAGATATTTTGTCATTGAGTGTAAGAATGGAGTGAAACCTAGCACAACAGAAATTTCTAAATCCGACTGCGCACAATTGCTTAGCTCAATACAATGGTTCGAGAATTTATATGCGGGCAATAGCTATAGCTGTTGCCCTATAATCGTACACCGAGCAACCAAGTTTGATGATCATGCTTCCCCTGCCCCTCGCATGCGTATTATGACGGCGGAACTGTTGGAAAAGTTTAAGACCGCCGTAAGATCTTTTGCCCAAAATATCGTAAGCGACAAAAAGGTTACCGATGACTCTAATGAGTTACAGAGATTGCTTGTTCATTATAAGCTTACTGGAGAAGCTATTGTTGATAGTTATACCATTAGGGCACGGTAAATCTCCTGATCTTTTAATTGCGCTGGACATTCTCCCCATTCAGAGCTATTCTTGTTCTAGGCTAGAGATCGATAAAGGAGAAAACAGACATGAACCCAAACTCAGAACAGAAAAGAATTGCTTTTGGCTATAATCGTAATAGCAAGAATGAGATTGTAATTCATCCGGGTCAAGCCGCTGCCGTCAAGTTGATTTTTGATTACTATCTGGAAGGCTGCAGCATGGCCAAGATCAAAGAGAACCTAGAGAGCATGGGCATACCCTCTCCACTTAACGGAAAGAAATGGAGTAAGCAGACTTTAGCAAATATCCTGTCTAATCCACACTATCTTGGCGATGAGCTTTATCCTACAATAGTATCAGAAGAACAATATAATCTGGCTCAAACCAAGAAACGGGAGCATATTGGCAGGAACGGCAAAACTAAAAAGACCGATCGTTCGGGAGGCAAGACTTAAGCCGCCCCTTCCGCTACGCCCACTTAGAGTTGCAGCTTATTGTCGCGTAAGCAGTAAGCATAACGAACAGTTAAGCAGCTTGGAGAATCAAGCTGCTTATTATATGGGGATTATAACCGGTAACCATAATTGGATGTTAATCGGCATCTTTGCTGACAAAAGAACGGCTCGAACCATACGACAACGCGCTCAATTCCAAGAGTTACTAAGACTTTGTCGTGAACGTCAGATTGATTTAATACTTACTAAGTCGATAAAACGATTTAGTCGGAATACACTGGAATTCCTAGAAACTTGCTATGAGTTAAAGTCTCTGGGGGTGGAAGTATATTTTGAGCTGGAGAACCTTTATCTAAGCAATCCTACCTCAATGTTGCTTCTGACTATATTTGCTAGTTTAGCGCAAGCTGAGAGTGAAAATCTAAGTGCTGATATACGGTGGGGGATTCGTCATGGGTTTGAGGATGGTAGCTCTGGCTTTATAGATAAACCTTGTTATGGATATAGAAAATCCAAAAACGGTAGCTTATCTATCTATGAACCCGAAGCCGAGGTAGTACGGCAGGTCTATCGTTGGAGGATCAACGGATACTCTTTGCGAAAAATCGCAAATCTTCTACAAGAGAGGAGCATTGTTGCGCCAAAAGGCGGCAAGTGTTAGGGCGCAGAAACGCTTAATAAACTTCTTCATAATGAGAAATATACTGGGAATGTAATGTTGCAGAAGACATATGTACCGGACACACTAACTGGTAAACAGAGATATAATAACGGGCAGATGGCAAAGTATTATGTAGAAAATACACATCCTGAAATTATCACAAAAACGATGTTTAACAAAGCGAATAGGCTTTCTTATCGCCACAAGGTAGAATAATGATTGGTGCATTATGGTGCAAATACAAAATAGAACAATATAATCGTGTAAAATGTGGTGCAACGGATTTACAGTGTATCATCCGTGACGTGTAGACACAGCGGAGTGGTTTTATCGTTAGATAAAAATACTCCGCTGTTTGTATATATCCTGCGGGAACGAACCTAGAAGCTCGTCAGAGATTCTAGGTTCGTAGGGGCTAGGAGGCGAGCGAAATATCCGCGCCAGCGTGGATATTTCCGAGGCGACGCTGCCCCGCCGAGGTGCGTTAGCGCCGAGGTTTCCCGCAGAGATCACCACGCCCGTGAGCGGGACAGATGTCGCGGCCATGGGCGTTTTTTGGTTGAGGGGATACGTAATCTTATCACGAGGCAAAGATCGGCACCGAACTGGGCAACCTAGAGGCAGCGGAGGGGGAAACCGTTGAAACGATTGTTGTTATCTGACGGGTTGACGTTAGTAGGATTGAAGTTGAGGCGGTAGGCGTAGTTAGGATTATTGCTGGCCGTACGCGACCAGACCCAGCCGCCGTTGCCGACGTTGTTAGTCGAGCCGGTATTGATATTCACGTTGCCGCTACGGACAAAGGCCAGATCTAGACAACCGCAAGGCAAAGAAGTCGCTTGAGCTTAATTCCGACCTTAGCCAGAATGAAATATAGCCTCTTTATCTCCTGATTGATGATATATGAGGGCAACTTCACGATCTTTGGATGGGGGCGGCGAGCAGCCGGAGCTTGACCTCATTGGCTGAGCACAGATCCCGTGGACGCAAAATCCACGGTTTTATTGTAGCACGAAAAGAGGCTATCGGTATGCAACCGATAGCCTTTAATTGACGATTTAGCGCAGAATAGTGCCACCAAAGTAATTCCCCCCGTAGAGCCGGCAACCATCAGTATCATCAATCTTTTCCTGACCATGAAACTTCTCAAGTTTGCCACACCAAAGATTGGTATAGCATAGCTCATTGTTGGCTACGAAGTGATCTGGACCACGCCACGGGTGGTTGCGTTCAATTGCCCCAAGCGCTGATTGCAAGCAAGTATAAACCGCGGTCTTATCGGCGTGAGGAAGGACTTTACCCCAATAAACCATAGCAAAGCATGCCGTACTACGGTAACTGATAGTAACCGTACCGCTAAACGAATCGTCTCTAAAATACTTATCGGAATAGCTCCAGTCGCCTTTTTCAAAGACTATAGTATTGCTACCGTCATCGTTTGCGTTTGTCTCACAGCTTGTTTCGTCATTAGGCCCCTCCTTATTGAGGTTTACGTTTCCATAACTACGGAGCGTGGCTTCGTAGAAGAATCGCCATAACTCTCTGCCATGTGTCCCAATAAAATTAGATGAGAAAATTTTTTCCATTGTTGCAGAACTCCTTTCTTGGATGTATCTGAGTTACCTGAATCCGGGAGAATATTCTATTTTCACCCTATTTACCCGCCCAGTGGGGTAGGCAGATAGGGTGAAAATATCAAAAACCGTCTCTTAATGAGCGTAATATACAAAATATTATCTTTCCATTATATCACACTTTATAATAAAAGTCAATATAATACCTGCCGTACCTCAGTACAGCAGGTGATTTTTATATTTGATATAAGAATTTTATTGCGCTAATCCGGCTTTTTCGGCGATCTGGCGGATTAGTTTCTTGCGGCCAGTGACCCAGAACTTATATTTCTTCGTCTTATCAGTTTTCTTGTCATAAGCGATGACGAGCATCCCCATCGGCAAAAGCCCGGCGAAGCATTTTTTCGCCTCGCGGATGTCGCTGTAGTCAATCGTGAGCTGATTGACACCGAAAGTCGTCATAAAAACTAACCTCTCCTTGGTAAAAAGCAAAGTTCCCTTGCGCCAAGTAGCAAAAATCGCAAAACTAGACGAAGCCCAGTTTGCGGTATAGTAAGATTCGACCTTGTCGTTGGAATTAATCGCATTGAGGTCGGTCAGAGCGCGCTGCCACCTTGATAGTTGTTTTTCGGAATTTTTTGCCATGGTTTCCTTTCGCAGTTTTGGGTTTAGATTTATTAGTTCCATTGTAGCATAGTTTAAGGATTTCGTGAGAGGACGTTTCATGCTATAATATCCCTGTGGCGCCATCGTTCAACGGATAGGACATAGACCCTCTAAGTCTACAATGCTGGTTCGATTCCAGCTGGCGCTACCAGAGAATGATATAGACATTTCGTCTATATCATTCTCTGTCTTAATACCTCCGGCTGGAAGCGGACCGCTCCCGCCAGGGAGTGGTCCGTAGGCGGTAGGAGGCGAGTGAAACTCGCGCATTTTATGCGGGAGTTTCTGAGTCGACGCCCCGCCGTTGCGGCGAGCAAAGCGAGTCGCAACTTCCAGCTGGCGCCACCAATTACGTCGTCTATGTTAAACTTAGGTTATGGATATTTATCCATGGGGACTGTAAGTGGCAATTGAGGTCATGCTCCAGCCGCTTGATGTCCTCTGATAAAAAGATCGTGAAGCTGTTCTCTCGAGTTTGGGGATTAGAAATAAGAGAGGTCAGAGTAAATAGCCTTATTTATGGATAGGGCTAGATAGAGTCAGCTTCTTCTGTATACGTCGCGCAGATGTTTTTGGCTTTTGTCCGTAGCGATGCTGTCCGTCTCGTTGAGGGTAGTGTAAGGTACGCTGGCAACAACGGCTACGGATGGTCGCGTACGGCCAACTCGTCTACCAACGCATACTACTTAGACATGAATCCTACGAATGTCAATCCGTCAAACAACACAAACCGTTACTACGGTTTCCCCCTCCGCTGCCTCTAGACTGTCCGGTTCGGTACCGATCTTTGAAGAGTCCTCGCTGACCGTAGCGAGGACTGAAGTTTTGCTTAAAATGTAAATACGAACATTAATGAATGAAAAGACCCCGACCATCACAGAAATTGTATATAGATGGTCAGGGTTAATTTTGTTGATGACAAAATTCTCAGTCGATTATATGGTCACACTTGCTTCGTAGGTTTCCTGGATGATTTCAACAATCTCTTCGATAATATCGCTTTTACGAAGAAGATGGCTATCCGCAATCGTAACGCTCAGTGTATAACCCTGCGCGTAGATATCCTCGGTCACTCCAGGAACTTCGTTACGAATTCGGTTAATCAGACTAAGCGCCCCGTCAATGCCCACTCCTAACGGATCCCATTTTTCAGGATCGTCCAGAAAAACCGCATATTCCCTACCAACCGATCCATGACCAACGAAAAAGTCAGGAGCAATCGGCTCGGTAGCGATGAAGTCAATTCTGTTTGGATTCGGATAATCAGCTCTCACAACAAGCTGTGCCGTTCCGAACTGCGCGCAATCGTACATCGTCAATGACTGCGCTACGCCGGTCTTGACCTCATGATTTTCGGCAGTCTGAGGTATATTCGTGGACGCATCGGGACGAAAACTTGCCCCCAGGACAAATGCAACCGCAAATACCGCAACATAGCTCGCAAATCTCTTAATTCTCATAATGTTCTCTCCTCTGTTTAAAGTCCAGTAGACTATGGAATATGGGAAGAAAACTGGTGTTTTCGCCCTAGATACCCGCCAAAAAGACGGAGATTTAGGGCAAAAACACGCTTTTTGTCATCACAAAGAGCGTAACCACAACAGATATTTCATGGTTATACTTTCATTATAGCACACTTGCTTCAAAAAGTCAATACCCTACCCCTGTCCTACGAGACTGAGATTATTTCACTAATTTATAATAAATCGAGGGCGCAAAACGTACAGGGGCGAGGAGTTTCTGGGCGCCTTTTTCGAGGCAGACGAGATTTTTCGTGCCGAAAAGTTTTTTCAGTTTCGCGCTGCGGAAGTTTGAAACGGATAAAACTTCGTCGATTTTGAAGCCGGAATGCTTGAAAATACCCTCAATATACTTCGGATGGTAATTATAAAACCCGTCCGCGTCAATCTCCTTCAGGTGCACTGGTTCGAGACTAAAAGGGTTCAAATCGGTCTTTTTCGTCCAATAGCGCACCATACGCGGCAAGGTACGCTTGTTCGCGACCTCAATCACAGCGACGCCGCCCGGCTTCAATACGCGATAAAGCTCATCGGAGACTTTCTGCATATCCTTGAAATGGTGCGTAGCGCGAATCATCATCAAAGCATCAAAACTATCATCTTTGAATGGCAAGCTATAAATATCGCCAGCCTTTGTCTTGAGCCGATCGCCATGAATCTCATGCGCCTGCTTCAACTCAGTCTCAGAGTAGTCAAACAACGTTGCGGATTTCGCGCGGGGCAAGTATTCATCGGCGAGACGGCCATAGCCACCGGCGATATCGACAAACTCGTCCATCTCGGTCGGTAATAGCCGACGAATCGCCATGCGGTCAGCAGCGTCTTCGTACTTGCGATCAGCGTCTTCCCAGAAAATTTTCTTGTAATCATATCCGTTGTAGTCGGAAATGCTTTTTGGCCTTCCCGTACTAGATTTGACTGATTTTTTAGAGTCGGCGTTCGACTGGGGCTTGGTGGATTTCTTAGATGATTTCGCAGTTTTTTCACTCATAACTGACCTTATTATAGCATATTAGAGAGGCTGCGGGTGGGGTTTACGGGATTTTGATTGCGTGAGACTGTAGCTCAGGTTAATTAGGCTATGGATACGGTCAGCTGGGCAGCTCCCGTCAAGCAAAAGCGTAATCCAGTGACGCTTGTTCATGTGGTAGGCGGGCAAAATTCCAGGTTCACACATCAGCTCTTCGATAAGGCCTGGGTCGGACTTGAGGTTGATAATGTCAATTAATCCTTCACGATCAATACCTAAGGTCCGATATTGCAGCGTCATAATTAGAGCAAACCATTTGTGATTGTCGACGTGACGAAAAACGGTATATTCCGGCGAGTCTTCCCAGGGATAATCTTTGGAAATGCCACCAAAGTTTTCATGAATAAAACGTTCGGTTTGCTCGCGGTTCATGGGTTGTATTATAGCACATGAATGTTCAATTTAGCGCAGCCGAAAAAGACGCTCTTGCTCGACTTTTGCTTTTGAACTCACATATTGACGCACAGAATCAGGCTTACTTTGAATGGAAGGAGCCGTTTAATACTCTGTTAATGGCGGCTAAAGCAGCACGCAAAAAAGAAGGTCTATCGTTATATGATAAACCTTCATCAACTATGGGCTGTTCTGGTGAGCCGGGAGAGGCTCGAACTCTCGACACCGGGCTTAAAAGGCCCGTGCTCTAACCAACTGAGCTACCGGCCCACAGTTACTGTGGTGGGCGATAGAGGATTTGAACCTCTGACCTCGTCTACGTCAAAGACGCGCTCTAGCCAACTGAGCTAACCGCCCGCTACGACTATAGTATCACGTCGCCAGGCAAAAGTCAATCTTATTCTTCAGCCGATGACGTAGATTTGGCGGTCTTAGTGCTTTTGCTCGTGCTGCTTTTAGCTGCGGTTTTTCCGGCAGATTTCGTGGTTTTCGACTTCGCTCCGGTCTTGGCGGTTTCAGCAGACTTTGTATTAGTATTAGAGCTCTTCACCTTAGCCTTAGGCTTTGCTTCGGCTTCGAGCACATCCTGCTCTTTTGTGGCCTTTACTTCCGACTCGAAACTTGAATCCAGGACCGACTCTAGGAGGTCTTCGCTTTTATCGCTATGCTTCTTAGAAAACTTATCGACGAAGAATGCGACAATTCCGACTAAGATCACAATTCCAGCAATCACGCCAGCAAAAATCCAAGCTAAGCCGCTTAAATCTTGTGGCTGACCTTCGGTTTCCTCTTTCACATCATCACGGGAGGTAATTTCAACATCGTTTCCATCTTTTTCGCTATCGGAATCGTTGGCGTCGGTCTCGTCTTTACCCGAAGCTTCAGAATCAGATTGCCCGGCATCGTCAGCGCTCTCAGACGAGCCTTGACCGCGGTTAGTACTAGAGCTACCGTTCGTGCTTTGGCCGTTATTAGAAGTATTATTGGATGGCTTGCTAGTTGAGCTAGAATTATTACTTGAGCTATTATTCCCACTATTCGTACCAGGATTTGTAATGTGACCTGGAAGGTTAGGTGTATTATTACCGCCCTGAGACGGATCATTACGATCGGGATCTTCATTATAATCACCAGAGCCATCGCCTGGGTCAGGATCGGGAGTTGGATCAGGATTTTCATCGCCACCGCCCGGATTATCACCGCCAGTTTCGCCCGAGTCGGCATCGCCATCGGCGTAGGTCGCTAGTGCAGGCATCGTCAATCCCAGAGCCAGAGCGCAAACAGTGGCGACTACAATATATTTAAGCGATTTTTGCGATGATGATTCTGATTTCATATCTCTATACTATCACAAATTTCAAATAGTGTCAAGTATTATAGCCTCTCTGGCGACAGAGAGGCTATGTTTAGTGGTTAGTATTAAGTTTTAGTATTGACTTGGCCCTAGCGGCGACTCTTGCGATAGATTAGTACAAGGGCGAAACCGGCGGCAACGCCGAAGGCGATTAACCCAGTGACAAGATAGTCAATACGGGAGATGTTGAGGTCGCCAATAGAGAGCATACCAGTATTAGGGGTGTCGGGAGTGATTGGCGAGTATTCGACATATATAGTCTGCATGGATAGCAACTTATTATCCTGATCATATGCCGAAATAACTACAGCATAAGTGCCAGCCTTAGCGCCGTACTTCTCGAACGGAAGAGTAACAAGAAGTTTACCAGTTACCGGGTCGATATCAGAACGGTCAAGCTCAATGTTAACGATGTTGCCGTTTTCGTCCACGAAAGCTGGATTGCCGTCTTTATCGAAGACTGTGACGACGACACGTTTGGTCGAATCGCTGACTTCGATACCGATAATCGGATCGCGATTGTCATCCATCCCCTGATCCGTATCGACTACTGCAGCATTGTAGGTGAAGCTCACAGTGTCAGTTTCACGAGCTACGCCGTCGTAACCAACTACACTAGTATGTAGGGCGAACTCACCAAAACCATAAGGCGCAACGTCAAGCTCGAAGTTGTAAGTACCAGCATCATCGCTTGGAGTGTATGACGGGAGAGCTACAGTCTGAGTATTACCACTTTCGTCTTTGTAAGAAAGCGAAAACTCGAGACGCTTAGCCTGGCTATAGTTAGTAACGACATTAACTTTAGCGTTCGCCGTCTCGCTGCCGTCGCGTGGCGAAGCGAAAACGTTGCTCGGCGCACCTTCACTGACCTGAACATTAACTGTAGTATTGTCTATGGCCGACGCATCTGGCGCTGGCATACCATAGGCTACGGCGGTCATAATGCCGACTGCTGCAAGTCCAGCGAGCCCTAAAAGTTGCTTTTTTGTCTTTTTCATACTCTACACTCTTTCTTTTTAGTTTTTGTTTTGAATTCGCCTGAGCTGCCGTCTCGCAGAATCATCACTCGCAATGATGATTACGGCTACTCGCGTCTCGTAACTCTACTATACGAGTCGGCGAGCTTTACGCTCTTTGCGTTTTCTGATTATGATTATAATCCAGATAATTATGACTGTCAATAGCAAAATCAACAAAATCATAATGAACACCGGCATAATGACAACAATATGCTTCTCGCTTTCAGTCGCATCGGCGGCATTCACCTTAAATTCGACATTAAAGATGCCGAGGAATGGGGTGTCCTCCCAATTGACATTGACGTGATATTCAGATCCTGGCCAAGCTGCGATTGAATCCGTCTCGGAATAGAGTTCCTTGCCAAAGACGGTACGTGCGATATATTCGTAATGAATCTCGTAGTCGGTATTACCAGTATTTTTCACGGTAGCATGAGCTTCAAGTGCGCCACCGAGCGAGAAACGCTGGAAACCGTAGTCGCTAATCTCACCGGTGCGGTTCGTATTGCCGATCGAGCGGCCGCGAATCGTCATACCGGCTTCGCCGGTGGTCTGAACGGAAGTACCGCTATTGCCATTGCCAAGGGTTTGTGCCCAAATTGCGGCATATTGCGCACCACCCGGAACGTCGTCTGGGACTTCGATCTTATAGTAAACCGTGCGCGATTCGCCTGGCTCCAAAGTACCGATATATTCATCGACATAAGCACCGCTATCATCAAGAAAGCTAATCCAGCGGGCAATCTGAGAGTAAGAGTTCGAGGCGCTCTCATCAAAACTAACCTCGTTGTTTTCACCAGACACAGAGTATGGTGTAACATGGACGCGGAAACGATAGCTTGTATTGCCAGTATTCTTAACTTCGACTGCACAGCCGGCGTCGAGATCTTGCGGACACTTATCGGAACCACGTTCAATAACGTCTCCACCTAACATCGTCACGACTGACATAGTTGGAGAAATTGCGATTTCGGTCCGAGGAGCCGATTCATCAATCGCCTCTTCTTCTCCCTCGGCGTAAACCGCTCCGGCAAGGCTAGTTGTCCCCGCAACTACCAGCGCCGCCAGAATTAAACTTTTCCAAATATTTTTCATTTTACCTCCTAACTCCAATATTTGTTAGTTTGTTTACCGTTCCCTACGGCTCTTGATGCGACTACAGATCCAGAAAACAATGCAGAAGATAATCAGGAGAATAATGAAGATGAACCAGATTGGACAAAGGAAGACGGTTTTTTCGATAGTCTTAGTTTCATCGGCGATCGTAACGGTCTGCTTAACACGGAAGATGCCTAGGTGCGGAGCGTCATCCCAAGAAATCGAGTTGTAGCGGCTTGTCTCCGGCAAAACTGTAACTTCATATGGGCTTTCTTCATTCGTATAAACTTCCTCGTTGCCGAAAAGTGGGAAGACTTGTAGGACATAAGATGCAGTAATATGGGTATTACCGGTGTTCTCGACGACTGAAGTCGCACTGATCGGCGGATTGAATAAAATGCTCGGGATGTTTTGTTCAGTCACCTTACCAGTACGGCGAGTATTACCCTCAACATCGCCAAGGAGGCGGAAGCCGATTTGTTTGGTCGCAGTAATCGCAGCGCCAGAGTTTGCGTCGTCACTCTGAACCATACGGATATTAATCAGAGCATACTGACCACCGGCCGGTGCATCACTCGGGACGCGGATGCTATATTTAATCTCCTCTGTACTATCGGGGGCGAGCGTACCAGAATTTTGGGATAGAGTCACCCAATCTTTCATCTGGGTATAGGTAGTTTCAGTCTCAGAATCAAGTGTGTATTTGTCGTCACTGACACTATAAGGCGTAATACTAATGGCATATTCAAATTCCTTTGCGCCGGTATTCTGAACCTTAAAGACTCCGTCATAAGTCTTACCCGGCTGCATCTCCTCGATCTCAGCATAGGATGGCGAAACCTGTAGACGATAATCCGGGGTATCAGCCGCAGCAACAGGGCTATTTGTAATAAAAGTCAGGGCAAAAGCCGCAATGAAAGCCGAAAATAGCTTACCAAAATAATGTTTTTTCATTTACCTCCTTAGTTCTGCATATTATTTTACACCAAAAATTGGGTAGTGGCAAGAATTAAGCGGAAGGTTTTACACAAAAAACCACCCCGGAGACCGAGGCGGTAAAAATCCATGAGATAGGATTATTTAGTTGACGCAGTCAAGACGACTTCGTCCTGGTAAGTACCAGCAGCAATCGTGGTATCAACCGTAACGCCGAAAGTCAAGTTGATGACGTCGCCATCGTTAGCACTAGCGGCAGTACCTTCAGCAACCATCAGGTTAGTAGTATCAATGGCGCGATAGCCTTGAGCACTACTACCAATGGTTACATTAGCGGCACTGGAGCTAGCTTTGAAGCCCCAAGCGTTCGTGCCCTTAGTTGGAGTACCGGCTGGGATACCAGTAGAAGTACCAGTACCGTCAGTAGTTTTGAGAGCAGTATCAGAATCAGCATCCTTAATCTGAACCTGGTAGCCAGTAGCACTGTTGGTCTGAATCGTGACGTTGGTCGACGCTTCATTGACGTCTTGGTTCGCCATGACGTTGTTCATCGTAACCGTAGCATCAGCAACCGTAACCGCGATCGAATCGCCAATGATAGCCTGAGCAGTCGTGCTTGCAGTGTCGGAAACAGCATATGAGCTGAGTGGCAAAGCTGCAACACCGAGGCCGGCGACAACGCCCAACACGGCGATAGCTTTTGACATTTTAGACATAAATTCTCCTTTTTGTCTTTGTTTGATATATTTATTGTTTGACCTTTGTAATTGTTATTATATAGGACGGTTATGCTTAAGTCAACAAGTTTTTTGGACTTTTTTGTAGGAATTTTTGAGTTATGTTTTGCGGAGTTTTCCACAGAAAATAGTACTAGAATATATATTATTCCGACTCAACGATAATCCCAATTTCCATTAATATTATTGACAGTAGCGAAAGCAGTCTATAGTGAGTATGTTTTTTATATAACCTCTCTTCCGCCCTAAAAAGGATTAAGTTGGCCTTAGAAAAATTGTCTAAATCATATTCGTTTACACCGAGCATACCCATAGTTTCATGCATCTCCATCGCTGCACGAAGAAGCTTATTTTTGGTGATTCCAACCAAGGGGACCCTAAAGCCTTTTTTAGACCGCGAACATTATTTTGTACCATTTGAGAGGTCTCCCAGTAACATGATGCTCGATATGCCTCCAACGCCGGATAACTTAAGAGCAATAGCCCGTTCTCAAAATACTCGTTATCATATGGTGAACCCATTCCACATAGAAGGCTACGGACTACATTGGCGTTATTATTTTTAGCATCTCTATCCCACAGATAAAAAACCGGGGAGTTTTTAAAATCTATACCGTACTCGGAAAACATATCCTTGTATACAATATTTCTATATTGTTCAAACTCCTTAATGGATGATATGCATGACCGTTGCGTATTGATAACTATCACCTTATCTCGCTCATTTTGCCTAGACACAAACTTATCTATATCCGACGCTTTCCCAGCGCCTCGCATCATATGAATAAATCTATAATGCAATATGCCAGAAAAAATCTTCTTAAGAAGTTCCCTTTCGTCGACTGCACCCTCAACGACAATTATTACTGTTCCAATACTCTTATTGTGCTTAATCTTTAAAGATTTTGTTGTAGTATGGCTTGCCATCAAAAACTCCATTAAGGTACATTTTTTCTATGTTTTGTGCCTCCCTGGGCATTTCATCGGAAAAGCGTTTAATGACGCTGCCATTTTTACCGTCAAATCTTACCGAGTAAACTTGATCTGGGCGCACAATGCTATTATTTAATATATTTGTAGAATGTGTTACTAGAAAGAGCTGAGAATTATTGGAGTAATGATAAAAATATTTAACAAGACACTCTTCTAACTCATTATGAAAGCCACTACTAAATTCATCAACAATAAGCATACAGTCATTCTTGATAGCGTGAATAAATGCCGGGAGCAATGATACTAGTGTTATATTACCTGTCGATTCATACGTATCTGGTATTTCAAGACCAGTGCCTTCCTTTGCGAAGGAGATGAATTTTTTCGAAGACCCAGAATTAAAATTACCACGCTTATTATGTGTTTCCGTGTCGTAGCTAATACTTTGCCGATAATTTATTTTCTTTAGAAAATCGTTAATACTCTTAACTCCATTTTTTTCCAGGTATACATATGCGTTCAGCTCTTGCGTGTCGTTTGTAAAACTAATAATACTGTGAGTATTGCAATTTACGTATACAGATTGCCTGAGATATTCAAACCACGAAGAGAGTATTTTGTCATCATAAAAATGAGTGTCGAAATATGTGCGTCGAAGAAGCGCAAGATTTTTCGGGAGTTCATCTACCACGGTATCGTGTCCGCCCATATTAATATTCCCACTGCGACTGTTCCTAGATAGAAGAGTTTCGCCATTTCTAATAAGTTGCTCCTGCTCGATCCCTTGCCTACTAATCGTCAAGAGGTAATCTATATCGTTTCCGTTATGATAAAAATTATATTTTATATTACACTGGTCATACTTCCCGTAAAAACTAACTATCGCAGCATAATCAATTGATTCATTCCGAAAGCATATCTGAAGTAACAGGGTTATAGCATGTAGAATATTAGTCTTACCGGATGCATTCTCGCCCACGAATAGAGCCCCCTTCAATACTCTCCCCGCCCCTACATTTTCATCCTCTAGAAACTTGTAGTTTGTTGCCGCAAAATCTATATAGGTTTCACCTATAAAGGTCTTGTAATTCTTTATGGAGATACTTTTTAGCATATTACCCTTTTATCTAATAAAAATATTCTTGACTCTAGTATACCATAAAAATAGCACGTTAGTGTAAAAAAATTACATTATATTTATTTCAACTTTAGTGTTTCTTTCAAATACTTCCCGGTTGGCGTCTTCTCGTCTTTCGCAAGCTGTTCTGGCGTACCTTCGGCGACTACCTGACCGCCGTGCAGACCGCCTTCCGGCCCCATATCAATCACCCAATCAGCAGATTTAATCACATGGAGGTTATGCTCGATAATGATCATCGAGTTACCCCCGTCGACCAGTCTTCCAAGAATCTCGAGTAACCTCCGCACATCATCGGTATGCAGCCCCGTTGTCGGCTCGTCGAGAATATACAGAGTCTTACCAGTACTGCGACGTGAAAGTTCGGTCGCAAGTTTAATGCGTTGCGCTTCCCCGCCAGAAAAAGTGGTCGCCGGCTGACCAAGCTTAATATAGCCCAACCCAACTTCCTGAATCGTTTTCAGCTTACCGGCAATCGCGGGGATATTCTCGAAGAATTCTACGGCTTCGTCAATCGTCATGTCGAGGACCTCGGCGATATCCCGACCCTTGTATTTAATCTCAAGCGCTTCGCGATTATAACGTTTGCCATGACAGGTCGGACAAGTAACATAGACGTCGGGTAGGAAGTGCATCTCAATCTTGTTCACACCGTCACCCTGACAGGTTTCACAACGGCCACCTTTGACATTAAAGCTGAAACGTCCAGCCTTGTAGCCCCTCAATTCCGCTTCCGGCTGCTTCGCGAACAGCTCTCGAATTTGATTAAAGACGCCAGTATAGGTCGCGGCGTTACTGCGTGGAGTGCGACCGATCGGACTTTGATCGATGACAATCACTTTATCCAAGAATTCGATACCATCAATCCGGTCATGTTCGCCGGGGACAGTCTGAGCGCGATGCAACCGAGCAAGAAGTTCATTCGCCAAGATGTCGTTCACGAGCGTCGACTTGCCACTGCCGGAAACACCGGAAACGACCGTCATGACGCCGAGCGGAAACTTGACGGTGATATTCTTCAAATTATTCTCGCGTGCGCCGACAACAGCCAGAGTCTGGTCCTTTTTCGGAGTGCGACGTTTCTTAGGGATCGGGATTTCCTTTTTGCCCGACAGATATTGCCCGGTGATAGAATCGTCATTCTGCGCAACCTCTTCAGGAGTACCGGCAGCAATCAGTCGACCGCCATTTTTACCAGCACCTGGTCCGATATCAATGATATAATCCGACTCGCGCATCGTATCCTCATCATGTTCAACGACCAGAACGGTATTCTTCAGATCGCGTAAATGTTTCAGCGTACCAATCAGCTTATCATTATCGCGCTGATGCAAGCCAATGCTCGGCTCGTCGAGAACGTACAAGACGCCCTGAAGACCGGAGCCAATCTGGGTCGCGAGACGAATGCGCTGAGCCTCACCGCCCGAAAGCGTATTTGCGGCTCGACCAAGTTCAAGATAACCGAGACCAACATCCTGCATGAACTGGACGCGTTCGCGAATCTCCTTGATAATCGGCTCAGCAATCATCTTCTCGGCGTCGGTAAACTCGAGATCTTTTTTCAAGACTTCGAGTGTCGCGTCGACGTCAAGATTACACATATCGACAATATTCAAATCATGAACCGTAACTGCAAGTACCGCTGGCTTCAACCTTGCGCCATGGCAAGTTTGACATTCGTGGACACGCATGAAGCGCTCGATGTCCTTTTTGACAAAGTCGGATTCGGATTCGCGGTGGCGGCGCTCCAACGTTGGGATAACACCCTCGTAAGTACTCTGATAAGTCGCGCCATCACCCCATTTGCCGTGACCACCAACTTCGACTTTGTATTTCACATCACCGGTGCCGTAAAGAATCTTATGAATTGCATCTTCCGAGAGATTACGGATTGGCTCATGGATCGAAAAACCCTGCTTCTCGCCAACGGCAGCGAGACGCTTGAGCCACCAAGATTCTTGATTAATGCGATTGAACGGCCGGATGCCGCCCTCAGCAATCGTAAGATTCGGATTCAAGACGAGATTCGGGTCGATTTCCATACGCGTGCCGAGCCCAGTACAGGTCGGACAAGCACCTTGCGGAGCATTAAAACTGAAAAGGCGCGGCTCGAGCTCAGGGATTAGTTCGTCAGGATGAAGCTCGCAAGCGTAGCGCTGGGAATAAGTCAAAATCTCACTATTATCTTCACCAATTTTCTTACCTTCGACAGCGGTAGAGTTGTCATTGATTTTTAGCAACTTGATAATTCCCTGACCAAGTTCGAGAGCCTGTTCAATCGAGCCGGAAATTCGGCTGAGGAGGTCGGGCGAGAGAATGAAACGATCGACGACAATTTCGATGTCATGCCGATCGTTTTTATTCAAATCTGGAAATTCGTCAAGTGCATAGACAATTCCATCGACTCGGACGCGCGAGTAGCCCTTCGCCTGATATTGCTCGGAAATATGCATAAAACTGCCTTTTTTCTGACTAACAATTGGCGCGAGAAGCATAAGTTTGCTCCCGAGCGGCAATTTCATGACCTCATTTACGATATCCTCAACGCTGCGACGCTGAACTTCACGATGGCAAATCGGACAGTGCGGCACGCCGACCCGCGCAAAAAGTAGACGCAAGTAATCATAAACTTCAGTCACCGTCGCGACGGTCGAGCGCGGATTACGGCTGGTCGACTTCTGGTCAATCGAAATCGCCGGGCTAAGACCTGTAATACTATCAACATCCGGTTTATCCATCACGCCGAGGAACATTCGGGCATAACTAGAGAGACTTTCGACATAGCGCCTTTGTCCTTCGGCATAAATTGTATCGAAAGCGAGACTAGATTTACCGCTACCCGAAAGCCCAGTAATAATCACAAGTTTGTCGCGCGGGATGTCAACATTAAGATCCTTGAGATTGTGCTGACGTGCACCGCGAATTTTGATATAGTTTTCATCCATTAGACATATATTATACAGTAAAATATCTCTTGTTGCAATAACCGAAGCCTGTTAAGTCTAATAATCGCCTGGCTGCAAACTCTCATACCAGAGCTTCAACTCCTCGGCGAGGTAGCGACAATCATCTTCACTTTTACCATTAAAAGTCTCCCCTTTGGCGAGTTTCGTATCGATATCTTTCAGTTCAGCGAGAAACTTTGGCGCTTGGCGCTGGAGACGAGCGATGCGATATTCCTCCCACTGTCGAGTCTCCTCTTCATCGAGGCTGCTCGGAAAATTCTTTGCCTTATAGTGCAAAATCAGCTCAGTCAGCCGGCTGTCGCTGACTTTGGGGCGGAAATTCCTTAGATCTTCGGCACCATTATTGCGTACCGCCATGCAAGTTAATTTATCACGGTCATCGAGAAAACCATCATAGAGCGCCGATTCAACGTCGACTGCCGGCGGGAATTCGGGTTTACTGGCGAGAGTTTTCTGCACCCGTTCTGTGAAATCAGGATGTTTTTGCAGACTTTTCAAGTTCTGTTCGACCTGCTCCGGGGTCAGTTTGATCTTCTGCCAGCCGTCAGCCTTGTCCAGCACACCGAGTGGAGCGACCGCCGGGCAATGATTATACTGCAAAGTCTTCACAATCGGGAAAAAGTCGCGGTCTTCAGGCTTAATCTTCTGCCCCACCCGCCACTTGCGACCAAATTTTTCCTCATAGCTACCATCCTTTTCCGCAGCTAGCAATTCATCAAGATTATAGCGCAAGTCGAAGACTAGGACATTGCCATGACGGGCCTCGGCAATCGGATAAGCGACCGTAGTTTTCTCGCCCTCCGCACTAAAGCGTCCCGACGCATAAACAAAAGGTTTCGGGTCTTTCAGATTAATCAATTTCTGAACGGCGCGTTTGTTGCGCAGATTATAGAGATAGTTAAAGAGCTGCGGCTGCTTTTGTTTAATTAATTTTGTAACTTCGATCAGCGCGACGACATCCGCTAGGGCATCATGAGCATGTTCGTGCGAGATACCGTTACATTTCGTAATCAGTTCAAGGCGGTTCGTCGAAACGCCGTCAGCATTCACTGGCCATTCGATGCCCTCGGGCCGCAGAGCGCGCGTCAACCGCACTACATCAAGCAGGTCCCAGCGACTGCGGCCGTCGCGCCATTGCCATTCATAAGCGTCATAAAAGTTGCGCCAGAGAGCGTTGCGAATAAACTCATCGTCAAAGCGCACTGAATTGTACCCCATAATCGTCGTACCAGGAGTGGCAACTTCTTCTATCATAAAACGGCAAAATTCGCGCTCGGAGATGCCGTCCTGCTTCGTAGACTGCGGGGTGATGCCGGTCACCATAATCGCCTGCGGGCTAGGCAAGGTATCGTCAGCCAGTTCAATCAGCAGATTCGTTGGCTCACCGAGTGGGCGGAAATTCAAGTCAGTGCGCTGGCCAGCGAACTGCATAATCCGGTCGGTTCGAGAGTTCAATCCCGAAGTTTCCAAATCGTAGAAATAAAAACTCTCGCGCATAACCTTATTGTAGCATTTTGGGTGATTTTGCGCGAGTACAAGAGAAGATTTTGAACAAAGAAAACTCCCGTCACCGATATTCTGGTGGCGGGAATTGAAAGAACGAAAAGAAAGATAAGAATATACCTAAGCGTGACAGACGACCTGCTCACTATAACGCGCATAGCGGGCATGGACCCTACCCTGATGCATACAGAGACTGAGGCGGACATGATTGTCGAGCGCCGCGCTATGAGCTAAATCTGGATGTGCATTCAGGAATTCCCGAAACATGGCGCGCTCAACATCAGAATCCGCTGTCGCCAAGACTTCTTCGACAATCGTCGCGACAATTTCTGACTCAGTGGGCTTCTTAGCCTCTTGAATGTCAACGATGCTGCCTACAGAGCTCTCGGCCTGTTCCGAATTCGTCACGATAGTAGGTTCTGCGGACATCGCTGCAGCAACTACAGATTCTTGCGTCGCTAATACATTATTAGCGACTCCGAGAGTCTCGGAAACAGAATCTTTGGTAACAATTACGCCAGTAGCCATCCTATTGTCAATCGACCTCGTGTTGTTATCCGGAAACGGAATAATTTTGCCCTCCTTATGGTAAACCGGAGGAAGGACTGGGGTAGCTGTCACCTTGTCCTGCTGGCGTTTTTCCTGAGCATCAGCAGCCTGTTGTGCTTTAGTGACGAACCATTGATACATGTGTCGCACCGTGTACGGGTCATCAGTGCCAATCTCGTCAGCAACAACCGCCATCATAACGCTCTTTGCGTCAATTTCGTGACAAACCTGCCCGTCGGCGCGAACGTATGCGGTAGCCGGTACGAGATAGGTCCCTCTATCAGTCTTTACCGGCGTACCCAGGCGCTTAGCCTGGATCCTTTTTCTCAGATTACGCAGCATAAAACCCCTCCTTCCTCTGCGTAAAAACATCAATGTGCTACTATGGACTGCTTCTTTCGATAGTCCATACTTCTATTGTAGCACAGATAGTCGATTTTGTCAATATATAACGAGCCTCACCTCTGTATTACTAGGCGTATCATGCGCTTACCTTAGCCAATCAATGATTTCAAGCGCAGCATCAACACCGTCGCCGACAGCAGCAGCAACCTGTTTCGTAGCACCAGACCGCACGTCGCCAGCGGCATACAATCCCGGAATTTCGGTCGCATGTGCGCTACGCTTGCGACCACCAGTCAAGATGTAGCCCTTGCTATCAACTAGTTCATGTTTTTTCGTAACCTCAAACTTAGCGAACCTCATCTCCTTATCGATGATTTTTTCATCTCTAAGACTCTTAAGCCACTTAGTAGCCGGCCTAGTTCCGATAAAGACAAAAATATAATCAAACTCATTTAGCATTTCGGCGGTCGGCTCGATATTTTCGCGTACTGTAACGTTTTTTAACTCGCAGACTTTATGTCGTAAGTATGAATCAGCTTTAATCTTGGAGTGGGAAATTAGCGTCACCTCGCTCGCTATATCTGCGAAATATAATACACCCTGAAAGGCGGAATTGCCACCGCCGACAACGACAACTTTCTTGTCCTTGGCCAGTACGCCGTCGCAGAGTGCGCAGTATGACACGGGTTTTGTCAGCTCGAGCTTGAGCTGACGTGGCTCCGAGCCAGTAGCGACCAGTACGGCTTCTGATTCAATCTTCTCGCCGTCAATCGTCAACACAAATCTCTTGTCCTTGTTGCGTATAATTTTCGTACATTCGCCGTAGACGATTTCGGCGCCGGCGGCTTCAGCCTGCCGGCGCATCACGGCGGCGAGCTCGCGACCAGGGCCGCTAAATCCGGGATAGTTTTCGATTTGGTCAATGCGAGCGAGCTCGCCGCCGACCTCGCCGCGCTCGAAGACGCGGACTTTTTTGCCAGCACGCGCAAGATAGAGCGCGGCGGCCAGCGCAGCTGGCCCACCACCAATGATGGCCGCACTGAGTACGTTCAATGGTGTCTCGCCGGCCCTCGCCATTTACAAATTGCTCCCGCCAGCGTAAGCATAGTACAGACGCATATAAATATCATCTAACTCTTCATTCAATGCTTTAATCTTCGCATCCGGTTCCATCGCAAAGACAACAAACTTCAACGGGGAGTTCGTACCACCACAGATTTCTTGCGTGTCGCCATAAGCCAATGCTCCAGACATCGAAATTTGGCGTACACCACCGAGCTTCATGCCAATGACCCCTTGATTCCATCCTTCAATCAGACCAATACCAGCATCAAGCGGAGCCTTTAGACTAGTTGGATCTTCATTGTCATTAAATGATGAGTCGAAAATGCTACCGTCAGCACACCAACCGATATAATAAGCTGCATAGTCAGTGTCACCTTCAGCCAAAGTTCGGCCAGTTCCCTCTTTCAAATCTTTCGTCTCAAGGCCTGCGGCGTTCGCGTTGGCGGAATTATATGACTTAACTTCAGACTTATATTTCACAAAATCGTCAAAATATTTATCCGATAGCGGTTTTGCCGCGGCTTCAATTTCTTCACTCTTTTGCTGGTATTCCTCGGTCAGCTCAGCAATCTGCGCTTCGCTACTCGTATCTGAAGAACTGTTGCCGCTCAGAACCACCAGCATATAAGTCAGCACTACTGACCCAAGTAATAACACCGCCACGATGATGATCGCGACACGCTGTTTCCAGCTAGTTTTCAAAGTTTTTTCTTCCATTTGCCTCCTTTATACAATTTCTGCGCCGATTCCGGCCACCTCCACAGCTATATTTTTCATTATAGCAGAGATTTCATCGGAATTCAAAGTACGAGTAGGATCGGAGAACTTAATATGGAAGCTCAGGTTCTTCGTCTCAGACCCTTCGGGCTGATAAATCGACACCGGTTCGACCGCATAATACATACCGCTCTTGCTTAGGTAATTATCAATGGCATTCAACGCACGCCCAAATGGCATGTCGCCAGCAACTCTCAGAGTCAAATCACGTTCGACTGACGGGAACTTGGAAATTTTGACGTCGGTCTTGACTTCACGCGGAGCGCCAACGACTTTCTCAAGGTTGAGTTCGAGCGTAGATACCGTCGGCTCAAGTTTGAACTTGCGTAAAACACTAGTTTTTACTTCGCCGAACGAGCCTACTACCACATCATCAATCAAAAGTTCGGCAGATCGCTTCGGCTCAAGATACGGGTGCGCCTCGGCAGATTCAGCCGATAAAGCGCGATACTCGACAGCAATCTTCAGTTCGCGGAACATTGCTAAAATCTCCGCTTTGAGTTGATAAAAGTCTCCGAGACTAACGATGCCAAGATGCGTCTTCATCTCTGGGACTTGCTCGCAATTTAATCCGCCCGATTTACGCGTAACCTGATTCAATTCATAAAGTGTAAAATCACGATGTCCAGCCTTGAGGTTTTCGCGGACTTTATCAAGTAGACTAGGTACAATTTCACTACGGAAACATTGTAGCTCAGGGGAAATTGAGTTAACAATCTCGTAACAATCGTCAGGATTTTTGCCGACTTTCGAGACCAAATCGCGACTGACAAATGAATAAGTCAGCAACTCATGCATTTCAAGACGCTCGGAGAGAATTCGACGTAGCTCCTGCTTCAATTTTACCATAGGGTCAATTTCTGGCTCGATAAACGGCTTCTCCGGTAGGCTAAGCTCGATATTATCGTAACCCAACAGACGACCAACTTCCTCGATGATATCTTCTTTGATGTGGATATCGGTACGCCAGGCTGGAGAAGTCACCTTCAAGACAGCGCCGTCAGTACAGCTCCGTCTGAGGGGCGCGTCGTCAGCGCCTGCCGTCGCAGGGCTGACGCGCTCTTCCTCCTCGTGAGTCCGGATCCCCTCAGACGGAGCCGCACCTGACGGCTCCACCTCAAATCCGACATTCTCCAGAGTATTAACAATCTCTTCTACGCCATACTCCGTACCTAGTAACCCATTGATTTCATCTGTTGTGATTTTTACAACACTTTCCTTTTCCTTCCCCGGATAATCGTCGGCAACCGCCGCGACTTCGACACCAAGTCGCTTCACTGCTTCTGCTAATACCGGCATCGTCATAGCCGCCGGCTGCCCTTTTGTAAAGCGCGTAATCGCTTCGGAGAAAATGCCGTGCGACATCTGGGTTTTGCGTAGGTTATAGAGCGAGAAAGTAGCGCTCTCGAGGACAACGCGCTTAGTGCTTGGGTCAATTTCGGTATTTTTGCCACCCATGGCACCAGCCATAGCAACAGGAACATTGTTTGAAGTAATCAAAATGTCATCCGCCGTACACTGGACAACTTTACCATCCAGCAACTGCAATTCTTCACCTGCTTTCGCACTACGCACGACAATCTCGGGCCGATCCGTACCACCGACTGCAACTAGCTTATCATAATCAAAAGCGTGTAACGGCTGGCCGGTCTCGAGCATGAGAATATTCGTCAAATCCACCATTGGGTCAATCGAGCGCATACCGGCCTTAGCAAGAAATACGGCGTCAAGCGTCAGGTATTTGCTAGGCTGATTATCTGGTAAATCAAAAATCACACAGCTATAGCGCGGGCAAAGTTTGCCGTCGGTAATTTTTACTTTAACTTCGGCCGTGCGACTTGATTCAATCTTAGCGTCAAGATTCTGAAAAACTTCCGGTTCTATAAACTTCTCACCCAAAATGCCAGCGACTTCGCGCGCAAAGCCGATGAGACCAAAACAGTCGGGGCGGTGAGTCAGCGACTTATTCTCGACATCGAGGATTAAGTCATTCAAATCAAAGACCTCAGCAAAGCTATCACCCGGCTCGGCCATCTTCGGATCAATCTCAGCGATTGACTTATGCTCATTATCAAAGCCCAGTTCATCCGCTCCAGCGAGCATACCGTAAGATTCGTAGCCCCGTAATTTGCGCACGCTAAGTTTAAAATTCTCATTACCGTAGGTCTCGGGTACAATACTACCCGGGGCAATCCAAACAGCAAGCATGCCAGCATGAACATTAGGCGCGCCGCAAACTACTTGGATGAGGCCATTATCACCTTTTAGGTCTTCCCTGGCAGCGCCGGCATCAATCTGACAGAGATGTAAATGGGTCTCAGGAATTGACTCGCAGCTAATAACTTTTGCGATGTAAACTCCCTGATACATCGGCGACCAATCGATTACCTCCTCGACCTCAACCAATCTCGAGCCAATGCGCTCAATCAACTCCTGATCAGAAACTCCATCGGGGATTTTGACATAACTTTTGATTTTATTAAGCGAAATACGCATTAAAATTCCTCCAAGAAATCAAGTTTACCAGACTCAAAGTAGCGAACGTCACTCAAGCCGTATTTCAACATGGCTAGGCGGTCGATTCCACCACCCCAAGCAAAACCATGATAAATTTCAGGGTCGATACCGGCCATTTTAAGAACGTTAGGATGAATCATGCCACAACCAAGCATTTCGAGCCAATCACCACCCTTGCCGCCGAGGCTAGCTGGCTTCTCAATGAGCAGCTCCGCCGACGGTTCGGTAAATGGAAAATACCCAGGCTGAGTCTTAATCTTAAGTTTTTGGCCATAATAAATTTCAAAAAAGTGTTTCAACACACCAAACATCTGTCCCATGGTCGCAGTTTTGGAGACAAAAACTCCTTCGCACTGATAAAACGTATGTTCGTGAGTTGCGTCGACATCTTCGTTACGGAAGACGCGGCCGGGGACAGCGACGGCAATTTCGCCGCCCTCATCAAGTTTATGCTTATATTTCTTCAGGGCGCGGTGTTGCATAGTAGAAGTATGAGCAGGAGGGATAAAACCCTCAGCAGTGCGAAAGGTATCATAGCCATCACGAGCAGGATGCTCAGGCGGGAAATTAAGACTTTCAAACATGTGATATTCGTCATCAAGCTGGCGCGATTCGACCACGTCGAAGCCCATACTAGAGTAGACTTCAATCACACGATCAAGTTCGGCCATTAGAGGATGAATCGTGCCACGTTTAACTACAGGAAGAGGTTCGTTCGGAGCGCTCGGTGCAGAAATATCTAGGGCTTCGACATTCGCACTCTCCGCTTCGGATTCGGCGGCGGCAATCTGTGCCATAATTGCCTGTTTTTTAGCATTCATTGTGCGACCAAACTCGCCACGCTCTGCGGGCGGCAAGGTCTTAATTTTGGCATATTCGCTATTCAGCTCCTTGAGCTCAAGCTTCAATTTCTCCACATCTGACATACTATATATTATAGCATGTTTACGAGAGATTAGATAAAGAGAATACAAATAAGTGAAATAATCGCCAGGACGATAAGTACGATCCAAACCCAAGTGAACCTACCAGTCTTCCGTGTTTCCGTCTCGTAGTCCGAAGAGTCGTCATTATCGCGGTCGATACTCTGCTGGGTGCGAGTACGCAAATCAGAGGTAATCCTACGGTTCAATTCTGACTTTTCCTCTAGATCCTTCGATACCATGATGCCCATCACACCTCCTTTTGAATTCATTACTTTTGACTTCGTGACTATAATTGTAACACACATGCCCAACGTGTGCTATAATTGAAGGAATATTAGTGTTAAGGAGGTTATAATGGCAAATCAAAAGCCAAAGAAGACTACCAAAAAGTCTACAACCAAACCAGAGACCAAGAAAGAAGCGACCGTAGTAGCGCCAGCAGTCCAGACCGCCAGCGCCAATGAACCTTCGCTAAAGGGTTTCTTCGCTCGCAAGTGCGACAAAAACGAGAATGTATTAACGATTTTTAAGTCCCCACGTATTTGGGGTGCTTTGCTCGGCGAGCTTGTTGGTACGATGTTTTTCATGATGTTAATGCTAACACTGGGCGTACAACCGCTATACTTCGTCTTAGCGATGGTTGGCGTTTATGTTGCGATTGTCGGTCTGTCAGGCGCAAACCTAAACCCGTTAGTTACCGTTGGTATGATGGCAAGCAGGCGGATGTCAGCAATTCGTGGCGTATTATACATCTTGGCTCAAGTGCTTGGCGCCTGGATTGGTTTGATTATTGTTAATGCGTTCCGTCTTGGTAGCGAGACGAGCTTTGAGCTTCCAATGATGGCCGAGATTAGCGGTGAAACTTTCTGGTCAGTAGCATTGGTCGAGTTGCTTGGTGCAGTGATTATTGCATTCATGTTTGCTCGTGCTTTGAAATATGCGCGTAAGAGCCCAGTGACGTTTGCAATCACGGTCACAAGTGGCATCACTTTGGCGATCATCCTTGGTATTGTAATTGCGCAGAATTTCTTTGCTGTACAGGATAGCTTCATCTTCAACCCAGCTGCGGCTTTGATGTATCAGATTCTCCCAACAACTGCCGATGGTATTGGTGAGTTAATGGGAATGGCTGGCCTAGCCTTGGCGGCATATATCGTCGTACCGATGATTGGTGGTGTACTTGGTTTCTGGCTGTCAGATTTGTCGGGCAAGTTGGCTGGTTGTGGCTATAGCTGCAACGATTACGACGAAGAATAGAACTTATCGTAAACAGCTTGAAAGGCGTCCATATGGACGCCTTTTTGTGCTATAATGTTGTTATGGTTAAGACAAAACCCAATAAGAAATCTGGGCAAACGGTAAAAGAGGTTACTGAATCGAAGAAAGATAATTTAGAAAATACACCTAAAGTTAGTAAAGATTTTCCCCGCCGAGCGATGCCGGCAGTAATGCGGGTTTTGATAGCGATGTTATTTTTAGTAGTTTTTGCAGGGATCTTTACGTGGTACATATTATGGCAGCAGAATATGGGCGATGTCGATGCGACAATGCAGTTCTTGCGCGAGAAGCCGATTTTAGCAGGTTATAGTTATGTGATTATTTTATTACTGATGTGTATAATTGCGGCTGCGACTTGGAGGCCGTTTTTCACAATTGGAGTTAGTTTTTCACTTGTAAGTATCTTGATGTATATAAATACACAGAAATTTGAATATCGTAATGCGCCACTGCTGCCAGAAGATTTTTTGATGGCAGACCAAGCAGGAACGATTATGCAATTTATCGACCCATGGTCAGTGACTAGGCTAGTACTAGGCGTGATATTAGTATTGGTGGGGTCAGGGATTATGGAGTATGGCATGCGCAGGATCTTTGGATATGGGGTTTTTGGGCGCGAAGCGAAACGTAAGGCCTGGTGGGAGAGACACAGTGTAGTACCGCGTACGGCTTGGGCTCTAGTAGCGCTAGCCGGGTTTCTGATGTTTGCGCGTCCGGTATTGCATTACGAGGACCAAGGTGGCGAAGAAAATGCTAAATGGATAGAAGGCATAGGCTTTTCGCATTGGAATCAAAAAAGTGACTACGCTGGGAATGGTTTTGTAGTGGCCTTTTTGTATAGCTTAGGTGGGATTCATGAAATGGAGCCGGAAGGCTATGGATCCGATGCGATTGCTAAAATCTCAAAAAAATATGAGGATGAAGGGAGCAAGGAGCATGCCTCACTGGCGGATACCGTAGATAATGTGATCGTAGTGTTAAACGAGAGTTTTATCGATCCGGAAATTCTAGGTGAGACTTATGAGCATAATGGGGGAGATGTAGTACCGAATTTACACAAGATCTTCAAAGAATATCCGAGCGGGTATATGTATTCGCCCGGGTATGGTGGGGGGACGGCGAATATTGAGTTTGAGGTATTAACGAGCTTATCAAATTACTGGGCGCAAACGACACCATATGTTACAACGTTATCCAAGATGAACTATGTGCCAGGAGTAGCTAAGGATGCAGTCGATGTCGGGATGACTGGGACGGCGATTCATGCCTATGATGGTTCAATGTATAAGCGCAATGCGGTGTATGGACGAATGGGCTTTAAAACATTTCTGGATCAAAATAGCATGAAGCATACGGGACAGGAGAATGAGGGCGAGTATATTAGCGACCGCGAGATATATAATGAGGCGCTTGAGGTATTAGAGAATGGAGATCAAAAGCACGTACTAATGTTGGCGACGATGCAGAATCACATGCCATATGATGCGGCCAAATATGACACTAGGCATTTTAGGATGATGAATCAGATAGATCATACATATGAGTTTGAGTCGTACCTTGAGTCGATTTACCATGCGGATGAGTATTTGGGTGAGTTTATAGCGGAACTGGATAAATTAGAAGAGCGGACAGTGGTAGTTTGGTTCGGAGATCATGGACCGTCTCTGCTAAGCGAATACATCGATTCGGGTGACCCGGAACTAATCGACTTAGCCCATCTGACGCCGTATTTTATCTATGCAAATTTTGATTTAGATGAGATATATACAGAAAAGGAAGTAGCAGTAATGAATAGGGAGGCAGGCTTTGAGATAGATATGGATGGAATAGATTTACCAGTAGTGACGCCGAATTGCTTGATGAGTGAAATGTATAAGCTATTAGACGTGGAAATGCCTCCGCTAGTTAAGCTGTCAAGCGAGATATGTGAGGAAACTCCGATATTGGCGCCTACGTATTCAAGGAATGGCGAAATTAAGGAGACCGAAACGCTTAAAGATTATAGGCTCGTGAATTACGATATATTGAGTGGTAAGAGATATTGGCTAGGGTTGTAGACTACTCTTTTGGGAACAGCGGCGTACTTGGAGGTACGATTTCGTCAGCGGTAAATATACTCTGGATTTTTGCTGAAGTTTCTGGCAAGAATGGCTTGAGTAGCTCTGACGCCTTCAACAATCCACCAACAAGCTGACTCAGCACATTCCGAGCTTCCTCCACCTTTCCCTGTTTTGCCAATTCCCAAGGTTTTGCGATATCAATGTCTTTGTTAAGCTGTTGCACTTTACTCCAGACATAATCAAAAGCCTTAGAAAATTCATACCTATCCATTAGCTTACGATATTCTTCATCGACAACATCAGGCGTACTAATACCGTGAACTTCGTTCTTACGGCAAAGCGTCGCTAGACGTTGTACGAGATTACCAAGATCATTCGCAAGTTCGTTATTATAAGCCTCATCGAACTTTTCCCAGGTGAAATCCGAATCAGCGAAGGTATCGATATGCCGCAGGAAATAATACCGAAACGCCTCGAGACCGTGACGTTCAAGTACTGCCATCGGGTCAACAACATTCCCAATACTCTTACTCATCTTTTGTCCGCCAGCTAAAACATGGCCGTGCGAGATAACTTTTCGAGGTAACTCGAGGTCAAGCCCGAGCAATATTGCCGGCCAAGTGATAGTATGAAAACGCAAAATATCCTTGCCGACAAATTGCGCACTAGCAGGCCACCACTCAGAAATGTTTTGATCTGGATAGCCTAATATCGTAATGTAATTACTGAGTGCATCAACCCAGACATACATGACCTGCTCATCGTCACCCGGCACCGGCACGCCCCAGCTAAGCTGCTTACGTGGGCGGGAAATCGAAATATCCGGCGTATCTTCAAGTAGCCTTAGCATTTCCTGTTTGCGGAATTCAGGCAGAATCAGCATCTCATCGGACTCGATCTTCGCACGAATCTGGTTGCGAAAATCGTCCATACGCAGGTAGTAGTTTTTCTCGGTCAACTTCTGATATGGTTTTTGATGATCGGGGCAGATACCGCCATTCTCATCGTATTCCTTCTGGGTAACGAAACTTTCGCAGCCCTCACAATACCAACCGTCATAATCAGCGGCGTAAATATGTGGTTCAAGCTGTTTCCAAATTTCTTGACAGCGCCGAACATGATCAGCATCAGTCGTACGAATGACATCAGTATAGGTAATATCGAGTTTTTTGATAAAATCTTGGAATTTCTGCGAATTTTGAGCGGCGTATGCTTCAACACTGAGACCGTTCTTCTGCGCGGTGCTGTAGACTTTATTGCCATGTTCATCGGTGCCAACCTGAAACCGCACCTCGTCGCCTTGGCTGCGGCGATACCGGGCGTAAGTATCCGCCAGAAGGTAGTCCATAGCGTGCCCAATATGAGGATTACCATTGACATAGGGGATTGCGGTACAGATATAAACTTTTGACATATATATATTATACCATACCTTAAGCACAGGATATAAGACCATTCCTTAAAACAGAGTGAGCCGGGCTCATCTAAAGAATCGCCCTTGGCTCAGCCCTAATCGGGTTAGTTTTTCGGAAAGGTCTTATATCCTATGACTTCACCCAGTGTTTTTACTCTTCGACGCAGACGAAGCCTTCGGCTTCATATTTGGCTTGGACATCAGCAAGCGCCAAGCTTGGATCGCCCTCGGTCGTACCGTAAATTGCGTTCATGACGTCACTTGCCGCAATATCAGTACCATCCTGAGAAGTGACGAGATAGGTATAGTTATTGCCATTCGCTTCGTTACTAACCGCGAGTGTACCACCGACAAGAGCGGCTACACTTTCGGCGATTGGAGCGTTAGCGTCGCGTACAGCAGCAGCATCAGTTTCGCTACCGAAGTCGAGCGAAAGGCTAGACGAATATGCGCTCAGAGTATCGCCAGTATAGCTGATCGTCACGATACTTTTGCCGGAACCAGCGGGATCTTCGTGACTTTCCGTGCGTTGACAGGAAATACTAGCGATTGAAGAGTTCGAATTCTCATCAGAAACTTGAGGATAATAGACCGGCTTGACGTTCTTTTTCTCGTTATTCCAGAGAATGAAGAAAGTAATCGAAGTGACTAATAGTAGAGCGGCAATCACTCCGAGAATAACAACAAGTGGACTAGTGGCCAGTTTGGATTTCGGCTTGTCGGCACCCATTGGAACGGGCGCGGGCGCTGGTTGAGGCGCAGATGTAGGTGCAGCCGGACCAGCTACAGGCTGAGGTGCGGGCGCCGGAGCAGCCGGTGTTTCTGAAACACTTGGCGTGGCAAACGGATTAAAAGGTGCAGCGGCAGGCGCAACTTCTGGAGCTGGCACCGCACCCGAAGTTGGAGCGACTGAAGCGGGAGTGCCGAACGACATATCCGCAGGAGCAGCAGTCGGGTCGGCTGGAGGCATAGAGACAGCACTACCAATTGAACCCGGAACCGGAGCAGCTGGAACTAGGGGCTCGTCAACCGGAGGTAATGCGGCAGCATTTGAATCAGCGGCGGCAATTTGGTCTAGGCCGATAGCCCCACCAACACCCTGGTTCGCAGCCATGCCAGCAGCCGTGAGACTCTCTTGCGCCGAAGCAAGATTGTCTGACATCGGCATACCGCCTAAGCCTGCCGTAGGCTCTGGTGCGCCAGTCATGCCGCCAGTAGCGAATGGATTTGATAGTGGGTTGTTGTCTTCGGGGTTCATTGTGCCTCCCTTTTTGTGTTCCTATTTGTTATGTTTATACAATTTACTGCTATTATATCGCTTATGTTATTTTTTGGCAAGAGTTTTTTCGGGATTTTGCCGTGAGTACAGATCTTCCCAATCCCAGAGGCTTAAATCTTCGGCGCGGGCATTAGGATTAATCCCTTCTTCTCGCAGCGCATTTTCCCAATCTGCCTTGGACATCCTACTGTCGGCAAGATTACTACTGAGTTTTTTCCGCGGGTTAGAAAAGCCCCGGCTAGCAAATTTTAACACCGCGTCATCAACCTGCGACTCATCCAAAGGGGCTAAGATTAAAACCTGACTATCAACTTTGGGCGGCGGAGTGAACTCTTCAGCTTTTACTACTGGCCCGAGTTCAACTTCGGCTCGATTCTGCGCCATGAGCGACAAAATCGATTGATGACCGGCATCAGCCGCCACGCGTTCGGCGACTTCTTTTTGCATTAATAAAACAATGCGCCGAGGTGCGGGCGTGAGGCTAATCATCTGGCGAATAATCGGCGAAGTAATATAATATGGAATGTTGCCAGCTACAACGTAATTATTAGTCTGGACGAGAGCTGGAACGTCGGCGCTTAGGATATCGCCATGAACAACTTCAAGGTCCTTCCCCGGGAAAGATTTAGGTAGATTCTCGGCCAATTTTTCATCAAATTCGACCGCAATTACCTTGTGAAAACGTTTCAGTAAACTAGAAGTCAAAGTGCCAAGACCTGGACCAATCTCAAGACAGACCGTATTCTCGTCGGAATCTATCGCGGCGGCGTCAGCAATTTCATCTAAGATAGCACGATTTTTAAGCCAGTGTTGACCGAGTGATTTATTATTTTTCACTCTAGTACCAACCCTTAGCCTGTTTGAACTCTAGCGCTTGTTGCCAGCCACCGTAGCGACCAGTGACGTAGCTGTTCATCCAACGAATCTGGGTCACAGGATTTGTCCGCCAATCATCCCCAGCCGAGCTCATCTTACTACCCGGTAACGCCTGCGGGATACCGTAAGCACCCGAGCTAGCGTTCTCGGCATCAACTCGACAGCTGGATTCATGGTAAATAATATAAATCGCGGCTTCGATACCATCTTCCGGAACACCAGCTTCGCGAATCCAGCCAAGACAAGTTTCCTGTTCTGGGGCAACGGAAAGTTTAGCGCCAACCACGACAATCTCCGGTACTGGCTCAGTCTTAATACTCTCTGAGACCAAGCGACGGCTAACCTCGACGTTATTTTCAAACTGAACTTCATAAACACTAACCTTGCGTCCTTCCTCGCCAGCCTGCTCGAGGCGTTTCTCGCCCTTTGCCATATTGTAGTCATAGCGAGTCTCAGTCGGATAGCCAATCGCCTCTTCAATGGTCAAGGTACGGCCACCGTTACGCTCAATACGATAGGTTGACACAACTCCGGCCTCAAGGAAGTTTTGATTGGACTCAACTGTAATTTCATCACCATCATAAACGGTCACACCAGCTTCGCGGGCGATCGCTTTAGGATCGTAGCTTGCGGTCATAACATAAGACCGTTTCGTACCATCAATTACGAGCGCTGGACGGGCGCGATGAATATTGATATGATAATCATCGCCCGCAACTAGCGTATCAAGACCAGGTTCGACAATGTCCGACTCTGTGACTTCAAGATTGACTTTCTCGAGCACATCCCGAACCGTCCGGGCCGCAGTTTTAACAGTCAAATATGACTTGTCGTCATAAATCGTAACAAAATGCTCCTCGCTAGCGCTAGATTCGTCGTCAGCGAAAGCGAGGCCTCCTGGAGCAAAACAATGGAGCGTCAAAAATACGCCCATTACGACTATCATAATCGCACAGAAAAAGTCTCTAATTCGGAAATGCAATTTCATCATTTCTAATCCTATTATAGCATACAATAATGCAAAAACTTACCCCCATCTTCTTATTGTACCACAGAAACGCCAAAAAGTCAATATATAGCCGTAGTTTATCCTTCAAAAACCGGTAAATCATCCGGAAAAGGGTCGAAATCGGGGCCAAATTCGTCAAAACTGCCGCTATCAGCACCGGAAGAACCAAATTCACCGTCGGGGTCGCCGCCAAGAATACCGAGCGAACCGATATTGCCGTTGCTCATTTCGACATCATAAGCACCGGATTCACCGAAACCACCAGAACCGTATGGATTATAGCCTAATTCGAGTAAAAATTGCGATGGGGCGTTATAATTCCGCCCGCCAAAACTGTATCTAGAGCTAGCAAAAGTCAGAAAAAGCAGCTGCATGGCGCGGGTCATGCCGACATAGGCGAGGCGACGTTCTTCCTCGAGGGCTTCTTCGGAACCGTCGGAACGACTACTCGGGAATAAGCCTTCTTCCATGCCGACAATAAAGACGACCGGGAACTCGAGGCCCTTAGCAGCGTGCAAGGTCATCAACGAAACCGACTCAGCACTTGTGGCTTCGTCCGCCGAGCTCAGCAATGCGGCGTCAGCCAGAAACTCATCCAGCGTCTCATAGGCGCTAGCATTACCAGCTAAGGTTTCGAGGTTTTCCATACGCTCATCGCCTTCAGGCGTACCGCTCTGAACCAGCCGCGCAAAGTCAAAATACTTCACCGCACGCTCAACGACTTCAGCTAGTGGAACAACATCTTTCGGCTCATTCGCCGCGTCACTATCCGCACCATCTTCCTCTGTCGTAGTATCATCGTCCCGTGCAACCTGGCCACTGTACTCTTCAAGGAAGTTCGCGACGCGCATGAGTGATGACTTGGCGCGAGCACTAGCGACCTCAGCGGCTTCGCGCAGGCTAGCTCCCGGATGCGCATCCATATAAACAAAGACTTTTTCGAGCGAGGCCTGACCGACGCCAGATAGAATATTCTTACCAAGACGTTCTAGACTGACACGGTCATGCGGGTTAACGAGCAGCTTCAGAATCGCCAATACATCTTTGACCTCTTTACGATCGTAGAATCTCACGCCACCGATAATCTTGTACGGGATTCGTAGGGCCATGAAGGCTTTTTCAAAAGCATACGACTGAGCGTTAGTGCGGTACAGCACAGCAAAATCACTTAGCTTCCGCCCGGCTTTCAAGCGTAAAATCTGGCGCGCAACGTAATTCGCCTCCCCGGTCTCATCCATTAGACCCTCGACCGTCACCGGCTCGCCTTTACCCGCTTCGGTAAATAAGGTCTTATCGGTGCGAGTCTTGTTCTGGTTGATAATCTGTTGCGAAGCGGCAAGGATATTACCGGTGCTGCGATAGTTTTGTTCCAACTTAATCACCTTGGCGCCCGGAAAATCGCGTTCAAAATTCAAGATATTAGTAAAATCAGCACCGCGCCAAGAATAAATTGACTGCCAGTCATCGCCAACGACGCAGATATTGCGCTCCGGATTCACGAGATATTTAATCAGTCGATACTGTACGCTGTTCGTATCTTGGTACTCGTCAATCAAAATATGGTGAAACCGACGTTGCCATTTCGCACGAACTTCAGCGTTCGTCTGAAATAAATCCGCAGCCTTGATTAATAAGTCATCAAAATCAAGTGCGGCAGCCGCGGCTTTTTCCTGCTCGTAACGCGCGAAAACCTCAGCGGCCTGTTTTTGGTTTGGATAAACCGCCTCAGCCCGAGCATCAGCTGGCTTCATCCCGGCGGTCTGCCAATTTGAGATCATACTATGGACAATCTTGGGGGTGAAAGCTTTATCTCCGGTCAATTTCATACTGCGCATAATACGACGCAACAGCGTCAACTGATCGTCGGAATCGTAAATCGTGAAATTACGGTCGACGCCAATCGCAGCGTGCTCGATGCGCAAAATCCGCACACAAATGCCGTGAAATGTTCCCATGTAGGGCATAAAGCTGCGAGGTACGGCGATGTCCAAGTCCCTTGCTTGGCCCGCGTCGACGACGCCTGCCGTTGCAGGGTCGTCGCGCTTTTCCTCGGCCGAGCCTCCGGATGACCTCGCAAGGGCTTGAATATCACCGTAGCTCCGGTCGTATATCTGCTGTAGGTCGACTCGGCCGATTGCGTCTTCGCGCTGGCCTTCAAGGAGATTCCAGAGGCGAACGCGCATTTCTTTGGCGGCCTTATTCGTAAAAGTTACGGCCAGAATCTGGTCGGGACGCGTACCATGTGCGATTAAGTTCGCAATCCGATGAGTAAGGACTTTTGTCTTGCCCGATCCCGCGCCAGCCAATACCAAGACCGGACCAGTCAATGTCTCGACCGCCTCACGCTGCGCCGGATTCAAACCTCCTAGAATTGGATTCATTCTGTAATTATAGCACAGATTGTTCCCTGTTGCTAATCTTCGCAGAGACGTTCGTCATAGCGCAGCCGAGAGGCGGAATGACGCACGCGACGACGGCGATGACGTAAATGAATCAAATAGTAAGCAATGCCCATCTGGAAGACCATGATAAAGGCAGCGCAGCTCAAAATCGCGCCGAGCCCAAAGTTATACATCCAGCCACAAAACAGTACACCGGTAGCTTCGCCAAGGTAGTTCATGACGTGTTTGAGGGTGTTGTAACCGAGCTGGTGGCGATTGTCGACGAGGTTGATATAGCAGCCATCGCTGACATCCTCGTACGCAGTCTCGCTGAGCATCGCCCAAGTAAAGGCGAGCAGGAAGACGAATGGATTATCCGCTAGAACGGCGATTACATAGGCGCCGAAGCGAATCCCGAACTTCAACGTCATCGTAATATAATCGTTTTTGGGCGTAAAATATCGGAGCGCGATCATGCCGAGAATATCACCGACCAACCCGGCAATTAGGAGATAATTCGTCGCCGTACTAGCAGAAAATTCAAGCAGATTCGTCATGATCAGCATTTTAAGACCCAATGCGGTTGCGAACGAGGTCGAGGAGAGAAAAGCATATAGCATATAGAAAGTCTGGACGCGACTCTTAAAGACGTATTTGAATGCCGACTGCTGGACTTTGGACGAAGCCGCGGTCGGTTTGACCTTGATACGAAACATCACTATCATCGCTAGCGCAAGAAAAACCATTGAGACCGCAAGGCAAACGTTATAATCCACCCCAAGCCCAGTCATACTTTGACCAATCATCAGCCCGCCAATCAAGACGCCGACGTCGCGAAAGAGATATTCGACAAGTTTACGTTTACTGTAAATCTTGTTGCTTTTCATAATGGTCGTAAGGAGCGGATAGACGCTTGCGACAATTATGTAGCTTGTAAAAATTTCGATAATCGTACAGAGATTGATTAAAAATGTCTGGTCCGTGCCGTTAAGCCCGAGCTGAACGGCCGAGTTTGCGAGACGAAAGGCGAGGATGCCAGTCATGAAAGTCTTGAGCGAAGAGGGCTTCAACTTCCAACCGACGAGCAGAATGCCGCCGACACTGAGAAAAGTTGCAATACTAGTCAGAGTACTAATTTCGGTTGCAAGATAGCCGTTTTCTTCGAGCCAAAGCTGGCGAAAATTCGCCCAGAGCCCGGCGGAAATACTGAAAAACGCCAACATCACTAAAATGCGGTTAGCAAGGCGAGAATTTTGGGATTTGCGGCGCTTTTGCGACATTTCTATTGACTTTTTATCTTACCTGTGATATAATAGAAATATAGAGCACTGCTCCATTCTACTACGGACGACCTTTTGCTACTATTTTAGCATAAAAGGGATATTTTGGAGAAAAATAAAGAGGCGAGCAGTCATTGCGAGCAAAAAAATAAAAGAGCAACAGGATTTACACTTGCCATAATCGTTTTAGCAAGGTACAATTAACTTAGGAAGATTGATTACCGTTCGTTGTCGATATAAATCGTAACGACGGTAATTTTTTGTTGGATATTAACCTCGGTCCTTGCCTTAGTCGTCGATTGAGAACGATTGCCCAAACGTTCCAACAAACAAAGAATTAGTTTTAACATGTTCTATGTTCCTTTCTGTTTTAATGTTTATTTTTACTAACAAACACCTCTCCAAAAAGACCTGAATTCTCCACACTCCATCAAATAACTCCCGCACCCTACCCCACAAAATGACTAGCTACCCATTGCTCTGTAATCAAACTAACATAATTTAGAAAATTTTAACAAGCACAAGTTCAATTAAAACTACATTTCACCCACGAACTCCACCCTCCCTCCGGCGCCACTACCATAGTACAGTTACCATTGGCTTTTGTCCGTAGCGGGCTAGTTAATCTTCTTTATGGACAAAGTAGATTCGTAGGTCAAGATGGGTATGGTTGGTCGCGTACGTCCGGAGTATCCGCTTTCTCCTATCGTCTCGTTTTTCTAGCTACAGAATTAAATATACAGATATCGGATCGCTACCATGGTTTCCCCCTTTGCTGCCTCTGCCCCAAAATTAATAGACGGTCTGGAAAAGTTATTCCAGCACGGCCTTGATACGGCGGACGCCCGCGCTAGAACTTTCTTCCTTCGTGATGCGAAACTTCCCTAACCCGCCGGTGCGTTCGACGTGAGGACCGCCACAAATCTCGCAAGAAACCGGCCCACCGTTCTCCCCGCCAATTGTATACACCGTTACTCGATCCGGATAGCGATCGCGGAAACTACCATGCGCGTGTAACTCATCAAAGGCATAATCCTTATCATATTCAGCGAAGAACACCGGCAAATCAGCCTCAATCCACTCGTTGACGCGCTTTTCGACGCGTGCTAACTCTTCGGGCGTTAGTTTATGATCGATATTGAAGTCAAAGCGCAGACGCTCGGGAGTGAGATTGCTACCTTTTTGCTCGATACTAGGGTCAATTTCTTTTTGGAGTGCAGCAAGTAACAGATGACAAGCAGTGTGGTATTTTACAGTCTGCTCACCAGTATCGCTCAATCCGCCCTTGAACATACCTTTTGAAGCAGTTTTACTGCGTTCGCGCTGTTCGTTCAGAGCATGTTCAAACTCGTCTTGATAGTTCTTCGAGAGATTAAGGCCCTGCTTGTAGACCTCCTCTACGCTGAGTTCGAGCGGGAAGCCATAAGTATCTTGGAGCTTGAATAAGTCGTATCCGGTTAGGCAGTGAGACAATGAGCCTGAGTCGAACTTTTCGGGACCCGCTTCGTCGTCGCCCGTCGTTACGGGGACTCCTTGCTTCGCCCGCTCCCCGTTGGTCGCGGAGAGTCCCGAGAAAGTCGATTCAGACTCTCGCCTCTCGGCCATCCGGTGCAACTCTTTCAAACCTTTGTTAATCGTCTTACGGAAGGCAGATTCTTCTTTTGTCAAAACATCAATCACCTGCGCGCGGCATGGCAAAATGTCATCCGACAGCTCGGCGTAATTCTCGGCAATCACTGGGATAATTTCAGCGATGAATTCCTGACCAATCCCAAGATCAAGCGCCCGGAGCACGGCTCGGCGGACCAAACGTCGCAAGGCGTAGCCCTGAGCCTTGTTGCTCGGCGTAAGCCCTTGCGCAGCCAGCAAATAAGCACCGCGTAAATGGTCAGCGATAATGCGCATCTCATCGGTATTGTTGTCGTAATTTTTATGCGACATTTCCTCGAGCTTAGCGATAATCGGCGCCATGAGCGAAATCTTGAAAACGTCAAAACTCCCGATCGCGGCCGCGGCGAGGCGTTCAAGCCCGCCACCAAAGTCGACGTTTTTGTGCTCGAGTTCAGAGAAAGTACCGTCTTCGTTGCGTTTGTATTGCATGAAGACCTGGTTGCCGATTTCCATAAAACGTGCGCCGTCGCTGGCGGGATGGCTTTTGCCGTATTTTTCGACATCTTGCTTATCCTCGCCAAAGTCATAAAACACCTCGGAATCGGGACCACAGGGGTCGCCAAGTGGCGTAGTCTCAATACCGCCGCCGCGGCTCCACCAGTTCTCTTTATCGTCGTAGAAGAAGATACGCTCACCAGGTTTAATCCCCCGCTCGTCGCCAGTTTTAGTGCTGCCAATTTCGGCAATTTTCGCCTCAATGCCAGCCTTTCTAAAGACTTCTTGCCAAATCTCGGCCGCTTCGGTATCTTTCGGAATACCATATTTCTCATTACCGATGAAACAAGTAACGTAAATTTTCTCCGGGTCGAGACCGATTTCCTTAGTCAAGAATTCAAAATAATTCTCAATCTGTTCTTTCTTAAAATAATCGCCGAGCGACCAGTTACCTAACATCTCGAAAACCGTAGTATGACGCGGGTCACCGACGTCCTCGATGTCTTGGAGGCGCATGGACGGCTGACTGTCGGTCAAACGCGTACCTTCGGGGTGTGGCTGCCCGAGGAGATATGGCAAAAGCGGCTGCATACCGGAACCGGTGAACAGAGTTGTCGGGTCATTCTCGAGGACGAGGGGCGCAGGCGGGATGACTTTATGTCCGTGCTTAACTTGAAAATCTAAGAATTTTTGGCGAATTTGATTGGCGTTCATTGTTTTATTATAGCATGGGGACCGAACAGGGGTAAATATTGACTTTTTACGCGATGTGTGCTATAATGAGAAGATAGGGTTGAGTTTTGCCCTATTTTGAAACTAAAAACTTAGAACTTTGAAAGCGAGGTAGCATGGATGGAAGAAAAGAAATTTTACGAGAAGAGCGTATATCATTTGGCGAAGTGGTGCGGGACGGTGATTAGAGAAAAAGCGCCTGCATGTCCGACTTTGATGTCGCGAAAAGGTGGAGTATTTCGCCTTGATATTTGCCCGGCAGAGGGCAGCGACGGAGCACAATTCCGCAAATGGCTGGGAATTCCGGGAGATTATCCGTACGAAGCGGAATGCTTGCAGTTGGTTTATCGCATTTTTCCGGGTTGGGATTTTAAAATTTGGTGCGATGAAGGCGATGAGCATGGCTGGGTAGACTGTGCGGCTTACGCGGAGATGAAGGCAGCGAGCTGTTCAATAAGATTAGCAGAAGGAGTCGGTTTCGACTCCGGTCCGATCCCGGGATCGGCTGGTTGCGTATTCAGAACTGCAGACGAATGGGGCTTTGCCGAGCATAAAGGCGCAATTGTCTTCGTCATCACGGAGCGCGGGAACTATCAGAAAGTTCTCGGCGAAATTTATGTGATCATTTCTGGCGGCACGCAGAGAGAAGACGAGATGCTGGCTAAATCTACAGCAACAGTCATCAATGATTTCTTCAAGGACGATCCTGGGGCAGAGATCTTGCCAGCTTCGCGCCATCTGGACTAACCTCCCAAAAATGTATTTGCTCTCGGTTAAACCTTAGCCGAGAGCGTTTTTTATGCAGCGATAATCCCACCGCCCAAGCAAACTTCACCGTCGTAAAAAACTATTGATTGGCCGGCAGCGGGGCGCTTAATCTCTTGTGAGAAAATGACTTTGCCACCTTCATATTTCGCCGAAATCAGCGGGGCGCGGTGGCGGAGGCGGACTTTGAGGTCGGAGATTTTAGTGAGGTCGTTGACAGTCAGACAGTTCCGAAGATGTAAATCTTCGAGTTCGAGCCGGTTGGTCCATAATGATTCATGATTGAGATTGCGCGAAACATAAACAATATTTGCACCAAGGTTCTTTTTAACGACATAATACGGCAGACCGCCGCCAAGATAGAGACCATGGCGCTGGCCGATGGTATAGAAAATCGCGCCATCGTGAAATCCGAGAACCTGATCCGTCTCGATTTCGCGGATTTCGCCGGGCTGAGCGTCAAGATACTCGCGCAGAAAATCTTTCATGCCGACTTCGCCGACAAAGCAGACGCCCATGGATTCTTTTTTGGTCGCAACATCAAGGCCATGCTTGGCGGCGAGAGCCTTTACCTCTGGTTTCGTGAGACCGCCAACCGGAAAAAGCGTATGCGCAGTCGCCTCGTCGGACATGCGATAGAGGAAATAAGTTTGATCCTTATTCTCGTCTTTGGCGCGCAGAAGATGGGCTTGCTGACGAGAGCGTATCGATTTTTCTCGGGGCGCGTCGTCAGCGCCTGCCGTCGCAGGGCTGACGCGCTCTTCCTCCTCGTGAGTCCGGACCCCCTCGAAAAATGATACACCCTCGCCAACAGCGCAACCGGTTTGCGCGCCAACCCGAGCATAATGACCAGTCGCGATGTAGTCCGCACCTGCCGCCATGGCGCGCTCGTAGAAAAGCTTGAATTTGATTTGCTCGTTACACATGACGTCGGGATTAGGCGTGCGGCCTTTTTGGAATTCGGCGAGCATGTAGTCGACGACGCGCTGCTTGTAATCTTCCTCAAAATCCCAGACTTCAAAATCAAGGTCGAGCTGGACGGCGACACGCTTCGCATCGGCAAGGTCTTCGGCCCAAGGACATTTCATGCCGGGGAGGTCTTTGGACCAGTTTTTCATATAAATTCCCGTGACGTCGTAGCCCTGCTCTTTGAGAAGAATTGCAGAGACGGAGGAGTCGACGCCGCCAGACATACCGAGAAAGACTTTAGGCATGAGTATAGCCCTCGTTCACATCCGCGCATTCATTATTCTTTTCAGGACACGATGTCGCGTCCGCCCGCCGTTGCGGGGGCCGCGCATCTTCGTCCTCGGCCGTAGCCTCCGGAGATTCCTGAAAAGCACAATGACCGCGCGCCGCAATTCGGCTATACTCATGCCTAACTTCGTTCGCGATGATACTAGCGGCTTCTTTAACATTTTCGGGGGTATTCGTACTACCAAGAGAAATACGAAGGCTGCCGGCAATTTCGGTATCGGAGAGACCGATCGCGGCGAGGACGTGCGATTTTGTTCCTTTGTTTGCAGCACAGGCTGCTCCGGTTGAGACCAGTACCCCGCGCATTTCAAGGCGATAAATTAGGCGCTCGGCGTCAAGCCCCGGAAAACAAACTGGTACAAAACTGACTAATTGATGTTTTGGACTGCCTAGAAAACGTACTGCTTGTGCTTTTCTATTGACTTTTTTGTCATTCTGTGCTACAATAGAGGTATGAGGCGCGAGATTATGGTCTGGCGCGGGGATTTTGATGGCTTCCAGTTCTTGACGGATGATTTCCGCCATTTTTTGATACTGCTTGCGGTGGCTAGAGAGATGTATTTTTGCTTCAGTAGCGGCTTTTGAAAAACCAATCACACCCGGTACATTTTCTGTTCCTGAGCGCAGTCCACGTTCTTGACCACCACCAAGACTGAGGGGCTGGAGCTTAATGCCATGCGCGACATAGAGCGCGCCGACGCCTTTCGGCCCGCCGCACTTCGCAGCATTAAGAGTTAAGAGGTCTACCCCTAGGCGAGCAACATTAATATCCATGAGACTAAGCGCCTGTGAAGCGTCAGAATGGAGGTAGAGCGGCAGGGTAATTCCCCGCTGGAGGCGATCTTGACGCGCTTGGCGCAAAATTTCGGCAATCTCAGCAAGCGGCTGAATCGTGCCAAGTTCATTGTTCGCTAAAGAAACCGAAACGAGGACGATATCATCAGAAAGCTTTTGACGTAAATCGTCAAGCCGAATTAAGCCATTTTTATCAACTGCGACTAGCTCGTAATTGTGCGATTTTGCAGCCTCAAGAACAGCGGCATGCTCGGTCGTCAAGGTTAAGCATTTAGCTTGCGGAAAAGCGCGGAGAGCGGTAAAAGCAAGATTGATGGATTCGGTCGCGCCGGCGGTCATTACAAGGTCAACACCTTTAGCGCCGATGACGTGAGCAAGGCCGTTTTTAGCGGACTCGTAGGCTTCGTGAACATGCTTGGCGGGGAGATAAGGCGCGGAAGGATTGAAAAACTGCTCCGTAAAATACGGAAGCATGGCCTCTAAGGCCTTCGGATTTACTGGCGTAGCAGCGGCATGATCAAGATAAATCATACCCTTATTATAACACATAATAAGGGTATGCTGCAACTCGTATCACCGAAAAAGCGAGCTTTTTCGTATAGATACTTCGTGCAGTTCATATTCCTATTATACCATAATCCTACCAGTTTTGGCAATTAAGCGGCGTTGTAAATATGTTGTTTAATCAGGCTAAGGTAGGTACGCGTAGCTTTGCGGAAATTTTCGAGTTCAGTGCCTTCCAGCTTGAAGTACTTACCAGCAGAAAGTTTCTTGTAGACGCCAGACGGACGGACCTCATAACGCACGGTGAGCTGACGCGCATGGCGCTCGGCGTCAGTCCAACTTTCGTGCCAAATCCAGATATTTTCGCGATCGTGGAAAAATTCGCGACGATGCCCTTCGGGAATCGGACCAAAAATCATACTGCCAAGACGAGATTCGGCGTTAATCAATTCGGCGCGGCTAGGGCGACGGAAGCGCAAACGGCGTTTCGGTTTCGTAGTCGCCTTGGCACTTTTCTTGAGAGCGCGGGCAGGCTTGCCGGTCGTCACTGGAACTACAGCCGGAGCAGGTGCAGGCTTGGTAGTTGGGCGAGCGCGATGCTGGCGAATTTGAATCTGGTCGCCGTCTTTCAGGCGGATGGCAGCAGTCTTTGCCTTGGGCTGCGATGCGCCGGGAGTTGAAGTGGTCGCTGTCTTAGTCGAAGCTGCAGGCACGGAAGTCTTGGGCGTGCGAGCGGCCTTAACGGCGGAGCGGCGCAAAGTTGCAGTTTTAAGATTTTTGAGTTTCTGTGCGACTTTACCCGGAGCTTTGGGCTTCGGTGAACGAGATTTTTTCTGAGTTTTAGCTGGCGCGGCAATTTCAACCGCAGCTTGAGCAGTCTGGACCAGCTCTTTGGTCTCGGGTTTGAGCGCCTTTTCGACGGTGACTGGCTGCGTGTTGCGAATCTTACGGTCGTGCCTACGTGCGGGCGTAGCACGATAAACTTTCTTCTGACCTAGAGCGACGCACGGCATATTTCGATCTCCCGGGCAATCGCCATCAACTCGCGATAGACTTCGCAAGTGGCAGGAGTCTCAAAATCATAGCCTAGGTCTTGACTAGACGCGAAATAATTGTCAGATTTTGAAGATTTGTCTCGCATTTTTCGTAGTTTGCTCCGCAATTTCTAACTCCGTCACTTCTAATTTCGTGGCGAGGTACGCCGCAATTTGCTTAACGTACCCTAGTTTGTTTATTGTACCACGGAACGGCACTGGAGTCAAGAAAGGCGCGTCGGTTTCAAGTAAAATTCGCTCAAGCGGAGGTAAGGGCGGCGTCGTATAGGTCACGAGACCATTCACGCCGATATAAAAATCGCGTTCAAGCGCCCGTTTTAGTTCTTTTTTCGAGCCGGTAAAACTATGGACGACACCTCGAGCTCCAGGAAAATTATCCAGGACGGCAAAAGCGTCGGTAAAGGCTTCGCGGATATGGAGCGAAACCGGCAAACCATAATCTTTTGCGAGTTGAAGCATTTGCTCGAAAAGTTTAATCTGAGCAGAGCGATCGTAGCCGGGGTAGTGGTAATCGAGGCCGATTTCGCCAACAGCGATTAACTTATTCCTGCCTAGTGTTGACCCGGGCGCCTCATTCTCCTCTCGACCCGTTCGCGCCGGCCCGTCGTTACGGGCGGCTTGCTCACTTCGCTCGCTCCCCGTTGGTCGCGAAGAGTCTCGAGGAGAAGATACGTCCGACTCGGCGCTAGGCCGATAAATCTTACTCACCTCGAAAAGAAACGGCAGTTCCTTATGCTTGTCAAGCTGCCCGCCGGCGAATTCGGGGTGGATGCCGTAAGTCCAATAGACGCCGTCGTGCGTAGCCGCAAAGTCGCGGGCTTTGAGAGAATCTTCGTGATTAGTGCCGATACAGACGATTTTTTCGACACCGCTCTCGTGCGCGTCTTGCAAAAACTCGACCTGTTGGTTAGGCGTAAACCACTGAAGGTCATGAAGATGGCAATGGGTGTCGATCAGCATACTTATATTAAGTATATACTATGACAAGCCGAAAAGCTAGAAACGACCATACAGCGCGCCGCCAGGCTTAGACATGTCATCGTCGGTCGGGACCTGACCAATGAAATCGGCGACTTTTGTGCCCAATTCATTGCGATCAGCGAAAAATCCGCCGCGTGCGCCGTTGTCGGTATAACCCGATAGTCCTGGCAAAGACTTGATCATCTCAACATTGCAAAGCTTCGGGATATTATATTCTACCCAAATTTGATCGGCTCTCGACTGGTCGGGTTCGGCGCTAATCGTCAGAGCATGACCACGGTCACGTACCATCATCATAACATGTTCGTCAGCACCGATGATATCCGTATCGCCCGCATCAAGGTTGGTCGGGAGAGCGTTAAAAACTTGACGCGACAGTGGCGACTCATCGCCGCGCAGAGCAATGGAATAGCCGTAATCATTCTCCTTCCGATCTACGACTGGAACTTTTTGGAGAATAGATTCGTTATTCATAATATAGCTATGATAAGCATGCAAAAGCTCATTGATAGTCTGGGAGTCATCAACGAGAGAGCTAAGATTACCGCCAAAAGTGTACCCCACGCACTTATCCTTAACCTCTTCTACAAATTCCGGGCGGAGGTCGGTAAATTTCTGGCGATAAATCTGTCCAGTGATTCCAGAATTATAATTACCGAGAGCAAAATCTTCAGCGCCACGTTGGAAGAAATCCTGGGTCGCCTCGGAAACACCTGAACTGAAACCGAAATTGCGGTCGATACTGGCAAAATCAGAACGAAAGTCCCGGAAAGTGCGATAAGCTTTCTCTGCGTAGTCCATGCGACTAGCTTCGTCGTAATCATCGGAAGGCTGAGGTGCAGCTTGCATAAGCTCACGCTTAATGCGGAGGTCGGTTTTGAAGAAATTCTTAAGGGCGTGAAGTTCGGGAGCATTCGTAGCCCGCTCTGCTGAATCTTTAATGATATCTAAGTTGAGCTCTTCTGGAGAAGGGCTGCTAATAATTTCCTCTGGCGTTACTACGGCTTCGGTAGTAACGCTGGCAGTGCCAGCGAATGGAACTTCGGCGAGGTCGTCAAAAGTCGTACCTGCAGCATCAGGATTGAGTTTGGCAAGGTCGTCCCAACTGGAAGATTGTTCGGAAGACTGGCCGGAGAGCTCGGTCGGACTCATGGATTCGGGTGATTTTTTAGAAGCTAAGCGCCTGAAAGGGTTACGAAAATTCATAACCGTATTATAGCATAACTTACGCCCTAGCGGCACGTTTGCGCTTCACTGGGTCAAGTTCGCGCTTGCGCAACCGGAGACTTTTCGGCGTCACTTCGAGCAATTCATCATCAAGCAAGAAATCAATACACTGCTCGAGCGAATACTGCGTATAAGGCGTCAGCTGAATCGCGCCATCGCTGGAATGCGTGCGCATATTCGTCAGCTGCTTCTCCTTACAGATATTGATATCGAGATCATCTTTCTTGTTGCTCAGGCCAACAATCATGCCCTGATACACCGGAACCCCAGGCGGAATAAACAGAACTCCGCGAGCTTGCGCCGCATCGAGGGCATAAGCCGTGCTTGTACCCGCCTCGTGCGCAATCAAAGCACCATTACGCTCCGGTTTATACTTCCCTTCGACCGGTCGATAGCCGCTCGGCAGAGATGACATAATCGCCGTACCTTTGGTCGCCGTGAGCAAGTTGTTCCGGAGACCGATTAGTGCCGCCGTCGTAATTTCGTAAACGAACCGCGTACTGCCGCTCGACGTGAGTTCCTGACTCTTTAGTTCAGACTTACGAACACCGAGTTCTTGGCTGACTGCCCCGACGAATTCCGGCTCGACCTCGATTGTGAGTTCCTCGACAGGCTCACACTTTTGGCCGTTAATCTCCTTATATACCACTTCCGGCCTTCCCGTTTCAAGTTCATATCCTTCTCTCCTCATAGTTTCAATTAATACGCTTAGGTGTAGCTCGCCACGACCCGAGACCTTGTAGCCCAGACCATCTGGCACAATCTTCAGCGCGATATTCGTCTCAAGTTCGCGTTCTAGACGCTCAGCGATCTGGCGCGAGGTCGTAAACTCTCCCTCTTGGCCTTTCAGCGGACTAGTATTTGGTCCAATGTAAATACTCAAAGTTGGTGGTTCGAGCTCAATCGTCGGCAGAGCTTCGGGATCTTCGCCCGTAGCGACTGTATCGCCGATATTAGCTTGAGCAATACCAGAAATCGCGACGATGTCGCCAGCGTGAGCCTCGGCAACTTCCTTTTTGCCAAGCCCAGCATAGACAAAGATTTTATCTACTTTTCCTCGGCCCGCGTCGACGACGCCTGCCGTTGCAGGGTCGTCGCGCTTTTCCTCGGCCGAGCCTCCGGATGACCTCGGAGAAGCAGACAAAATCTTCACCTGTTCTCCCTTATGCAAAGAGCCACGCACTAATTTACCGATGGCGTACTTACCAAGGTAATTATCAGCTGCGAGAGCGGCAACGAGCAGCTGCGCGCCCTTCGACGCGTCTGCGTCAATCTTCGGAGCAGGAATGTCATTGGTAATCGCATCGAAAATCACATGTAAATCATCGTCCAGATCAGTCGTCTTGCCAGCCTTGCCATCGCGGGCGACCGCATAATAAACCGGGTAATTCAGCTGGCTTTCGTCGCTAGCGAGCTCGAGGAAGAGATCGGCAATTTCACTCTCTACCTCGTCAATACGGGCGGCTGGTTTGTCAATTTTGTTAATAATGACGACCGGCTTCAGATGCATCGCGAGAGCCTTCTGGAGGACAAATTTCGTCTGCGGCATCGGGCCTTCCTGGGCATCGACGACGAGAATCACGCCGTCGGCCATATTGAGCGTGCGCTCAACTTCGCCGGAGAAATCAGCATGTCCTGGGGTATCGATAATATTAATCTTGTAATCTTTGTAAAAAACCGAGGTTTGTTTCGCGGTAATCGTAATCCCGCGCTCGTGTTCCTGATCCATAGAGTCCATAATCAGGGTTTGCGACATTTCGGCTTGGTTGTCGCGAAAAGTATGAGATTGTTTCAAAAGACCGTCCACGAGAGTGGTTTTGCCATGGTCAACGTGGGCGATGATCGCTACATTACGAATTTTATCTATCATATCTTTCTATTGTAGCACAGATTGCCGAAAAAGTCAATGCTAAGACGTATATCCTATAATTACTGCTAAGCGTTGAGGCTTTCGTCTTACCCTATACGACTTGGGGGCGGTTCTGCTTATGCTTACGGATGCGCAAGATAATCCAGAGAATCATCAAAACGAGGAAAAACACGACAATACCGGCGAGCCAAACTGGGCAGATGAAGACGATTTGCTCTTTCACGCTATCCTCGCCGAGAAAAGTCACCCGGCTAACCGCTCGAAAGACACCGAGCTGCGGGGCGCCATCCCAGGTCAGAGTGCTAGTGCGTGAAGTCGTCGGAAGAACGACGAGATTCGCAGTGCCGAGCGGTTGATCGTCGAGATCGACAGCATCGGGCGTGAAAACTTCGCGATTAGTGAAAAAGTCGTGGATTTCTAGAGTATGCTCGAAACGAAAATCGACATTCCCATCGTTCTTAACCGTAACGGTCGAACTAAACGGTGAGCCAAGCAGAAAACTTGGTAAATTCTGCGTCACGACTACGCCACCGATATGCTCTTCACCTTCAACATGAGCATAAATAATCGAGGCAAGTTGACTAATCGTCTGCATCGTGGCATCTGCATCCTTACTATCGCTGGTGGCAAACATAAGAGCTGCGTACTGCCCACCGCCGGGGACTCCCTCGGGAACTTCAATCGTAAACTCAACTTCGACCTCCTCGCCAGCTTCGAGATGGTATTCGGTCTGAGCGAAAGTAATCCAGTTGGCGAGCTTCGTATAATCATTCTCGGTCACAAAATCCGGGTCGTAGGCCTCATTGAGTACCTGATAGGGCTTAACTGAGGTCGTAAAATTAAATGGCAGGCGCCCGATATTGGCAACCGTCACGCTGCCCTCTACAATCTCGCCGGGAACAAGTTCGATTTCTTGTCCGGCAGGACGGGCCTGCATGACGATATCGCCCGCCTCTAAGCTAAAGGCTGGCGATATCAAACTAAGAGTACAAGTCACCGTACCGATAAAAACTAATAGTAAATGCGTTACCTTCCTAAACATCCTATACTTATTATAGCACTAAATTTGCGTAGCGGCAGTAACCGTGACGTCGGTTTTGTAAGTGCCGGGAGCGGTTTGCTCGTTGACAGCGACACCAACTTCAAATTTTGTAGTGGCCTTGGTTGCAGGATTGGCGCCGGTGTAGTAGACCGTTGGGACACCGGTTAGCGCAGTATAGTCACTCGCGCCGGATTTCTTAATTCCCCAGCCATTGTCGTCTTTCGTGAAACTGCTCTTAGCAGGAATGTTTTGTGCGCCATTATCAGGATTAGTTAGATTCGGCTGGCTAGAGCTGAGCGAAATGGTGTATGGATGGGTGCTGGTCACGGTGGCAGAAATCTCGCCGGTACCAAGGACATGCGGGGCCATATTGATTGACATGCCGCTAACGGCGTCAATTGAGATATTACTTTCAACAGTGATAGCGACCTTTTTTGAGCCGGTTGTTGCGCCAGCGCAGCCACCAGTCGTAAGGTTGGCAGTGCCGGTAGTAGTCGCTTTGGACGGGTCGCAATTATAACCGTGCGGATTAACCGCAGCATAGCTCGTGAGCGGTGTTAACGCTACGGCTGCACTAACAGCCACGCCAGTGAAGGCTAGAAGTTTGGCAATTTTCCTTTCCATTTTGATGTTCCTGTTTCGTTTTTATATTTTGATACATGACTTTGTGTAACACCATGATATATTATTTTTATGCTTTTTGCAAGGGTTTTTCGAGATTTTCTTTCAAAAATACAAATTTTGCAATGCTGGTAGTGCTTAGCACTTGACAAAAATATAAATCTATGCTAAACTGTAGGTGAGGTCAGGTTTTTGATGGCCTTGTAACTTCACAACTCAGAAAGTTGGAAGTTTGGTTTTCGATATTCCCGCTTATAGCGGTTCAACGATAAGATACTGTAGGTTTATAGAATACGGAAAGAGGGTGATCTTTTTGGAAAGAAAAAGACGAGATAGAAGGAAAAACTACAGGAAAAGGCAGCGCCGTAAACGCGCTCGGAGACGATTGCGTTGGTTAAAGCGTAATCTATTGGCAATAGCAGCCGCGCTGATACTGTCAGGTTTGATGGTCGGCTGTGTGCTGGCGTTTTGCCAAGACAAAGACGAGCCACGAGAAGTGGCAATCCAGAGCGGCAGTGCAACGAGAACTTCGGCTGGCGTAAGCGCGGAGCTCGAGCAGATTGTCGAGAGTACTCTGGCGCCACACGCAGCGTCGATGCCGCCGGAAGATTCTCAAAAAACTCTGGAGAATACAGATGCGCCGACACAGGAAGTAACGAGTTCGCCGAAGACGGATGTAGCGCCGAGCGAAGCCATTTGGACCGGATGGGCTTACTTTGAAAGCGGAGACGCTGGCTGGGAGCAAGTTGGCGGTGACGGCGGAAATGCCTATGGGCGGTTTCAGCTGGATGCGCGACATTCCCTACCAGCGTTCTTACGCTATGCGGCGGAGACGGATGCGAATTTTGTCGGACTGGAAAAGTATTACCGTAAAAACGGCGACAAGACAACGATGAAGTCGGCGGAAGGCCTGGGTCACGATTGGACTTGGCTATGCGCCGTGTACGGTGAGGATTTTTATCAGGTACAGGCAGAGTTCGCGTACGGGACGTTTTATTGTCTGATGCGAGACGAGATATTAGAGGAATACCAGATAGATCTCGATGAGTACGGTCCGGTCTTAAAAGGGACTGTCTGGAGTGTCGCAGTACGCAACGGCAATAATCTCTCTAGCCTCTATTCGGTAACGGATACATACTATCCGGGGATTCCGGAAGAAGAGTGGCTGAGGGAGATTTATGCTGTGGAGGAATGGCGACATCCGGATCAGACGAAGCGCTGGGGCGAGGGGCAGCTGAACGCAGCTCTGGAAACGCTGGCGATACTGGAGAGCGGTACTGAGGTCGAGTTTCACGAGACCTTTGAGAAAGATGCCGTGCGGGATACAGCTCGGATCGAACTTCTGTCGTTGGCTGGTGACTATCGCGATTTTGTCCGTTATACGGGTAGGGTCGTTGATTAGTTTAGCGCAGCGCTAAACTTTTACCATGGTAAAAGTTTGAAATTCGGGTTCTGAGTTGGTTTTTATTTTTGCGAGCGCCCCCTTTGGGGCGCTTTCTCTATGATTTTGGCTGGGTTGCGCGATTTTGTCCGGTGAGGTTGCGTTTTTTTAGAGTTTTGGTATAATAGGATTAGTTCCATGCGCTCGTGGTGGAATTGGTAGACACGCTACCTTGAGGTGGTAGTGGCGATTTTAAGCTGTGCTAGTTCGAGTCTAGTCGAGCGCACCAAATAAAAATTGAACCCGTTGAGGTTCTATTTTTATTTTATGTGGTGGAACTAGATTTTGATTTAGACTTAATCGTTGCGAGAGCGAGGGGATAGCATATATCTGGTCTAATCAGATATGCTATAATAGATTAAAACAGTCAATTGCGGAGAATTCTTATGACGCAGCCTTTAGGTAGGTTAGAAAAAGTTGATATACGAAAAATTTGGGAGCATGAAGCTCTGTCTTTTACGCCATGGCTCGCGATGCCCGAGAATCTTACTCAACTCGGTGAGACTCTTGGGATTGAATTTGACGAAGGTAATATACGAGAAGAAGTTGGCATAGGCGACTTCAGCGCAGATATATTGTCCAGTGACTTGTCCGGACGTAAGATTATTATCGAAAATCAGCTAGAGAAGACTGACCACGACCACTTGGGTAAGTGTATAGCTTATGCTGCGGGAGTGGGCGCAGAGATTATTATCTGGATTGCGCGCAATGTCAGAGATGAACATAAACAAGCCGTAGAGTATTTAAATTCCAATTCATCAGACAAGCTCAATTTCTTTCTCGTCCAACTGGAAGCCTATAGAATCGGCGATTCAAAGCCGGCACCACATTTTACCGTAGTAGAAAGCCCTAATGAATGGACCAAGATAGTTCGCAGCCAAAATAGCGGCAATGGCGAGATTTCCGAAGTTAAATTGAAGCAACAGCGTTTCTTTGAAATGGTGCGCGATTATGGCTTAGAGCATTCCGTCAGGGTCTCGAGTTGGCAGAAACCGCAGCCACATCATTGGTATCCAGTTAGAGCTGGAACATCCGCAGCGCATTTTAATGTTCTCACTAACTCGCGAGAGGCATGTATTTTTATTGAAGCCTATATTGATGGCGGTAAAAATTCAGATGAGAGAAATAGGCAAATTTATGACAAAATATACCGGGACAAGGATAAGATAGAGTCAAAGCTCGGTCCGCTGATCTGGAGCGACAATGAAGAAAAACGCGCTAAATTAATCAAATATCGCATAGACGCGGATCCGATGGACGAAAAACAAGCACAGGAATCCCTGCCGTTGGTGATTGAGAAGCTCGATCAGTTCGTGAGTACATTCACGAAATACTGGAAGAAATAAAGACCGACATGAAAATACCGTCAACGCAGTGTTGGCGGTATTTAATAGGTTTTACTTCGAATCTAACTTGACGATTGCAGTGGCATAAACGATGAAAGCAGTAACGCCGGCGACTACCGACAGTAGAAACGCTCTAAATAAACTTTTATGCATAATAATCCTCCTTGTACAGTATATAGCCAAAGGCTTCATTAGGAGTCTTCCTGAATCATACGCATCCCCCCCTTTCAAAGAACCGAAGTCTAATTTGCTTAGACGTTTAAACTTGGGCTAATTACCCTAGTTTGCCGTCCACCTCTATAACATCAGAAGATGTTATCCTTTCATTGTATCACAGAATCGTATTTTTGTCAATAGCGTTTATGAATATCCGCTATTGTTGCGAAAATGATAGCCGGGGCGCTGGCTTTTGTCCGTAGCGGGTGGCTTAATATCGGTACTACTGACGATAGTATTATGCGATATGTCGGCGATGGTGGATGGATTCGATCTCGTACTGCCGGCTCTTCTATTTACGCCCACTACTTGAGCTTTAATGTTTCTAGTGTCACTTCATCAGGTAATAGTAATCGTTTTGTCGGTTTCCCCCTCCGCTGCCTCTACCCAGGTAGTGCCTAATGGAGGAAAGAGGAAGTACGGCAGCGAAGGGGGAAACCATTATAGCGATTGTTGCTTCCTATTGCGCTGACGTCAGTGGTATTGAAGGACAAGCTGCGGGCAACAGTAGATGATACAACCATACGTGTCCAGGCATAGCCCCTTTCGCCGACGAAGTAAACTTTGCCGTCGCTGATATTGATGTTCCCACTACGGACAAAAGCCAATGGTAACTGTACTATGGTGGTGGCGCCGGAGGTAGCACCATGCGCGAGAAAAGACCTCGAAACATCCGAGGTCTTTAGAATTACTCTCTTTGGAGGTGGCGCAGAATAATCAGGCCGAGCGGGAGAAAAATTACCACCGTCATAAAGGCGGCATAGCGTACTGCAAAATCTGCCGCCCAGCCAATCGCTAACGACGCTGGGACATAGAGAATCTGCCCCATGACTTTAGCGAGCGAAACTACCGTCGTTTGTTCATCAGGTGGTGTTTCCTCTTGAACGAGCGGCATTAATGTTGCTCCAGTCCATCCGCAAACGACCCCCATAAGCAAGTAGATGCCTATAGTCCAGAGATTGAGTTTAAACGATAAAACCAACATACTGACCGTCATTAGCAAAAGTGGAATAGCGAAAACCCGGTCGCCTCTAAGTCGCGTAGCATAACGCAGGGCAAGTCGCGATCCGACGATACGAGCAACGCTGTCGATTGCCCAGGCCACCGAAATTATTGTGAGAGGCACGCCAGCAAGCAGCAACATTGGAGTCAAGACCCAAATAATGCCATGTGTCATTTCTCGGCCAACGGCGTAAGCAAAGAGACGCCAACGCAGGCGCGGTTTACTAAGTGCTGAGTGGATAATGCGAAGCATGTCTCGAATAGGGTTGCCGTGAGTTGGACAAAGTTTAGCGCTGTCATCCTTGACCAGCAGGCTAGCAATGCCGCCAGCAAAGTATGGAACACTCGACGCAGCGATTGCGAGACGAAAGTTGATTGCACCGAGCGGACCGCCAAGTAAAATAAGCACAAGCGAGCAGAGATGATGCCAAAAAGCAAGTTGAGCGCTCTGACGACGAAAATATTGTTCTTCAGAGCTAATTTGTCCGGAAAAATGCTTTAGCAGAGTAAAATCAACACCTTGACTCAGTGAAAGAAATATTCCCAGCCAGCACTCACATATGACTGTACCCGTAAAACCGTGAACGGTAGCATACAGTAGATGACCGCAGGCACAACCAAAATCTCCGATTACATTCGCCCATTTGCGACTCAGGTGGTCAGCGAGCCACCCCATTGGAAGATTGAGTAGTGAAACAATAATCGTGAAAAATGCCTGCGAGAGAGCGATTTCGGCATTGCTCAGACCAATAGAGTAGAAAAACGGTGTCATAATCGACATGGAAATTAATCCAGAAGTGATAGCTGACTCGAAGATTACGAGTCGAAGACTACGAGTGGCAATAGAAGCTTTAGATTTCATAGTAATTCCCCTTTCTGTTTGAGAGTATGTTAAAGTGCGTAAAATACCGTCAGTTTACCTCTGACCAAGGTAGCCGTCTATCTGCGGCTAGAAAAAGCCCGAAAGTTGAGTGCTTTCGGGCTTTGTCCAGAATCAAATCAAAAGATTAAGGCATAATTCCCGCACATAGTTTTGAGAAATTGGCGACTGCCAAACCAAGGCCATAGCCATTGGTATGACCTGTCGACCAAATGGTCATCAAAAACTGGTGTGCGAAATTATTCCTACACATATTCCTATTGTAGCACAGGTTAGCGAAAATGTCAAGAGGAGAGGTGGGTTCTAGGTATTTTTGTCAAAAAATACTAAAAACGACATACCCCACCAGCAGAAACTCTGCTAATGGGGTATTACTGTACCTAAAAGTGTCTATTTTGCCAAACGCAAGAAAATCGCTTGGGTTTGATGAGCTTTGAACTAGCTCCGCTACAAAGAACTGACTTCGAGCGAAGTCAGTTCGAGTAATTAAGCTTTCTTTTTCAAAGTCAAGAAACCGTTGCGCGGGTTTTCGTTCACAACACGGTCGGCTGGCAAGTCACATGGAGTACCTTTGCCACCTTCGGCAGTCTTGGTGAAGAAATAAATCGTCTGTGGTTTGCCACCACGCAAAGTAACTTCAGACTTGTGCAAATAGTAGGTAACGCCTTTACTGTTGGTATGTTCGTAGGCCATGAGGTCCCTCCTTAAGTTATTATATCTCTATCTTATGTCGAGATTTCACCGGTGTCAAGCATTTTCTATCATAAACGGTTTGGCGAAACTGAGGTAACAGGGGTAAACCTAGGATTTGCCAACGAAGAGGAGCGAAACCTTGAGTACGCACCAGATAAAGAGGCGCACGATGACGATAATGATGATAATTAAGCAGGCTAGGATGGCGAGGCCAGCCCAGCTGGGTGCCCAGAGAGGCGAAGCGTAGTTAATACGAAAAAGCTCAGTCGAGGGGAGATCGGCGACGAGGAGATTGCTGCTAAGCTCGTCGCTCGTAGGGTATTTGTCGAGCTCAGAGGTCCAGCAATCGAGGTAGCCGGGGCTATTCCAAGCCCAACCGTTTTCGATGGCGAGCGGCTTACAGATGGCCGAGACGGCAGCATAGATATTGCCGTTTGGATTCTGATCGTTAGCAAGATTCGCTTCGGCGGCCTCAATCGCAGCGTTGGCGGCGCGAAGGTATTGGTTCTCGAGATAGAACGGCCCGGTGCCGAAGACGATGGATTGAGTGCCGTTGCTCTCGGCGACATTAATGACGACGTGCGAAAAAACGAAGTCCTGGAGCTTAATGAGACTCTCCTGAATCGCGGCATCATCATTCGCGGCGTCAGCGTCGAGTACGGCACGGCGCAGATCGGACATCTTCAGATGGTCGAGACGAAGAAGCGTGGCGGTCACGAAGGTTAGTGGGATTAAGATTAGCAGGAGTTGCCAACTACGAACGCCACCAAATTTGCGGAGCGCCTGACGGAGATGATTAGATTTCTTGCCACCCATAATTAGTCTAATTATAACACGTTTCCGATATGCTATAATAGTCCCATGAAGATTTATATTTCGGGAATTTCTGGCACGGGAATGGGGCCGCTAGCGCTGATGGCGCAGGATGCGGGGATGACAGTGTTTGGCTCAGATTTGGCGGCGGGCGCGGTAACGAATGATCTCGTGGCGCATGACATGAAGCTTTGTCTCGGAGTGCAAGATGGGAATTTTCTGAAAACTTGCGCGAAGAATGAGGGAGTAGATTGGTTTGTCTACACTTCGGCACTGCCGGAAGACCACCCGGAGCTGGTGATGGCGAAGAAGCTGAAACTAAAAATCTCGAAACGAGATGAGTTTTTGAATTATTTACTGAAAAAGTTAAAACTGAAGCTGATTGCGGTCGCGGGAACACACGGAAAGACTACGACGACGGCAATGATTGTCTGGATGGCGCAGCAGCTGGGAATTCCGATGTCATACCTGATTGGGACGACGCTGCCGTTCGCGTCAGCCGGGCATTATGACCCTAAGTCAGAATATTTTGTTTATGAGGCGGATGAATATGACCGAAATTTCCTAGCGTTCAAGCCGTGGCTTGCGGTCATTCCGACTATATCGTATGACCATCCAGATATTTATCCAACAGAGGAAGATTATGCGCAAGCTTTCCAGCAATTTGAGCAGCAGAGTAAAGAAGTGATCCATGGAGACGAGATTGCGGCGGGGATTACGCTGGCTGGCGAGGCTAGGCGGTATGATGCAACGCTGGCGCTGGACGTGATGGAGCGAATTATGCCGAAACCGAAGGGATTGCTGAAGATTCCGGCACTACAACGGCGCAAGTTGCTCGCGGCGATTAATAGCTTCCCTGGTGTAGGGCGAAGATTTGAGCAGGTGTCGGAGGGGTATTATTCGGATTATGCGCATCATCCAGAGGAGGTGAAAGCGACGGTCGAAATTGCGTTGGAAGAAGCGGACCGGAGAGGACTAAAGGGCGTCGTGGCAGTATACGAGCCACATCAGAATACACGACAGGCGGAACTGATGGATTTGTATAGCAATGCGTTTGTCGGTGTGACGAAATTATACTGGACGCCAACGTACCTGACGCGCGAGAATCCGAAAATCAAGGTAGTAAAGCCGGAGCAATTTATCGATAAATTGGAGAATAAGAAGGTAGCTGAAGCAGCAGAACTGGATGATGAGCTGGCAGAGAAAGTCAAAGAATGGCATAAAAAGGGATATCTCGTGCTGTTAATGTCGGCGGGGCCGGCGGATGCGTGGATCCGGAAGTTGGTATATGCCGGGAACCAAGAGTCGGCGGCCACGCAGCTAGTGCATGCGCCACGCAGCGCGGACGAGGGTAGCGAACGGCTATAGGGTGTGGTGGGGGCGCGGGACATAGAAGTTGTACGAGAGCTAGAAGCGTAAGACATTGTATGTACATTGTACATACAATGTCTTACATGAACTACTCCGTAGTATCAGCCTTTACTCCCTTGATACCTAATGATTCATCCGACAAGGGTTTGCTCGAGAAAGCGTCCGGCAAGCCTTTCAGGCGTTCTTCGATTTTTTCGAGTTCTTCAAGATATTGATCTAGCTCTTCCTCGTCAAGCGCGCCCGAGTCACTGTAAGTAAAATTCGTAGTAGCCTCAGTCTCTGCTTCAACCTCTTCCTTATCGGGCAAAAAGCCCGGACGTGAACGGTCTAGATAGATATCACCGGTATTGCGATAAATCGCCAGACTAACGGACGTCGTGCCGCCAGCAATCAGAATCGATCCGAGACCGAGGATTAACAAATTGCGGCTACCACGCGTCATTTTTTAATCTCCTTGCGTAATTTTACAACGGCTTGGTATTGCTCGGCAGTGAGTTTTTTCAACTCTTCGGTAGCAAGCCGGACTTTCTCGCGGCGTTCGCGTACAACTTTGAGCTGATCATAAAATTTCTCAGGCTCAATCCGACAATCAATGCCGATTAAATTCTCCATCTCACGCATATAGTTCGTGTAATCATCTCGAAAAGCAATCTGGGCGTCCGAGAATTCAGACTGAATACTAGAAAGCGTGGGCCGATTATTGCGTACGAGGCGCAGATTAAGGGGAGTAATAAACCTACCTGCGATAGTTTCATAAGTCGTTCCGAGATAAGTACGCGTCTTAGAATCAGCTTTTTGCAACTGGCTGAGGGATTGCTTGATAGTCGAACAATTGCTCGAAATAGCATTCGCCTCTTCTTTTGATAACGCCGATACCGGAGCCGGCGAGACGATACCCGCGGTCGCCAGCATCAACATACACACTACCAGCCCCGCAACCGCAGTGCGCATAACCCTACGGACGGTACAGGCCATTGTGCTTCTTTCCGTCATAGATTAAAGTTGGGATGCCTTTGACATGAATGGTGGATTCGACCATAGTTTTCACCTGCGCCATAATTTCGGTAACTTCGTCACTTGATGCGGTCCGCTGAATCTGCTCAATTTCCTTCTTACTAGCGCCAAAATCCTGTAGCCATTTCTGCAGGAGTTGCTCGGCCTTCTCGCGACTGGCGCCCAGGAAGACTGCTTGATAGTTAACTCCATCATCGTCCGATTCAGTGAATAGACGGTCAACAATTTGCATCGTGTAATCTGTATCAAGTAAGTCGGCGGCATGGATATAACGCGCGATTAGGTCAGAATTAGCGAACTTATAACCACCATCGGGCAGTTCGATTGGATAAACCATAAGCACGGTGTTATTCTGCTCGAAGAAGCCAGAGTCTTTTTGATTGCGATAGGACTGCATACAAATCGTGCAACCGGGGTCAAAAATATCAATCGCTAACGGCTTATCGTCCTGGTATTGCGTAGCGAAGCTATAAGGCTCGACTAAATAATCCTCGGCATTCCAACTATGGAAACGATCAGGGATATTAGTGAAGATTTCTCCCCATTCGGAAAACCAGCGTCCAGTCCACTCAATCGGATTTGTCGGTTCAGCCGCTTCGATACCGCAAACTTCAGCACCCAAGGCGCAGCTTTCGGGCTGAGAGACATTACATGTGCCAAATACCCAAATCGCGAGCAAAGCCTTAATCGACTCAACTAGAGACCAAATCGTAATAAAGACAATTAAAACCGATCCAACTTCGATCGCCGTACCGAGCGGTTTGACCCATTTCGGGTGCTTCAAAACGACCTTGCTAAGCAGACTATTTTTAACATCATCTTTGAAGTTCGTCTCGCATTTTTGAAGGGTAACTTTCTTGCCGACGCAGCCCCAGGATTTTTTAAAAACTGCCCAATATTTACGTCCGATGTCGCGCCGAAAAATGCTCAAAATAGCGACAAACATCCCAACAAGACATAGGATAATAAATGCAGCAATACAGACCATGAGTTAATTATAGCACACTTCGAGAACTATTCGTCTTCGACTACTTCGAGATGTAGTTCGTCCAACTGGCCATCGTCAATGCCAGACGGAGACTCCATCATCAAGTCAATCCCGGATCCATTCTTTGGGAACGCGACGACGTCACGGATACTCTTCGTGTCAAGCAACTCCATCAACATACGATCAATGCCGAAAGCGCAGCCAGCGTGCGGAGGGGCGCCAAACTTAAAGGCATTGAGCATGCCGCCAAATTTCTCTGCGACATATTCCTTATCGTAACCAAGCACGCCAAAAACTTCATACATAATCTCTGGGTTATAATTGCGTACTGCGCCAGAACATGACTCAAGCCCATTCATGACCATATCGTACTGATCAGCGACAATATCTAGCTTGTTCTCGGTCTCGCGAATTGCCTTCAAGCCGCCCTTCGGCATCGAGAAGGGGTTGTGTCCAAAATCAAGCTTGTTGTTTTTCTCATCCCATTCATAGAACGGAAAATCAACGATCCAGCAAAGCGCAACCTTCTGACTATCTTTCAAACCAAGGGCATCAGCAAAGGCAATGCGCATAACACCCAAAACCTTATTCACCTTGTCACGCTCGTCAGCGCCAAAGAACACTGCGTCGCCATCCTGTGCGCCGGTCTTCTCTTGAATCGCCTTCAATTCCCCATCTTTTAAGAACTTCGCAATCGGACTGCGTACGTCGCCATTTTCGTATAATATGTAAGCCAAACCGCCAGCGCCATTCTTGCGCGCTAGCTCCGTGAATTCGTCAATTTGTTTGCGAGTAAACTTACTACCGCCGGGTACGCGAATCGCTTTCACGCATGGCGTCTGAAAAACCTTAAACTCACAATCTTTCAGATCATCAGACAAGTCAATCAGCTCAAGACCATACCGCAAATCTGGCTTGTCTGTACCGTACTTCTCCATCGCTTCGCGATATGGAATGCGCGGAACATCCTCGCTAACCAATTCTTTGCCAGCGAATTCAGTGACTAGTTTCTTAATCAGCGGCTCTAAAGCCAGCCGCACAACCTCACCATCATCAACGAAAGCCATTTCGCAGTCAAGTTGATAGAAGTCACCATAAAGTCGATCGGCACGCGGATCTTCGTCGCGGAAGCAGGGTGCAATCTGGTAGTAACGCGGTACGCCGCCGACCATCAGGAGTTGCTTGAACTGCTGCGGAGCTTGCGGCAAAGCATAGAATTTACCAGGATGAATTCGGCTCGGCACCAAGAAATCTCGAGCCCCCTCAGGGCTGGAGTTAGCCAAAATCGGAGTAGTGATTTCAATGAAACCATTTTCATCCATATACTGACGCATGAAACGATAATATTCGGCGCGACGTTTTAACATCTGTTGCATACTTGGGCGACGCAGGTCGAGATAACGATACTTCAAGCGCAATTCTTCGCCCGATATATCGCCCTCATCGTGAGTATTGACTGGTAGTGGCTCGGATTTATTAATCAGTTCCAGCTCATCGACAACAATCTCAATCTCGCCAGTCTCGATATTCGGATTTTTGAGCTCAGGAGCGCGCTCACGCACCATACCGGTTGCACGCACGACGAACTCGTCACGTAAACCCTCGGCAGTCTGAAAAGCTTCTGGCGTATCCGGCGTAATGACAAGCTGAATAATCCCCTCGTGGTCACGCAAATCAATAAAAATTAAACCACCATGGTCACGGCGCGAATTCACCCAGCCAGCTACTTCTACGGTTTTGCCAATTTCTGTTTTCAATTTCGTCGATAAACTTCTCATAAGGTATATTATACCATACTCCGGACATAAGATAAACTACGGAGTACGGTTCTTGGTCGCTTTGTTTACAGCCCAGTACTCAACATCAGAGAAACGGTCCGTCGCATAGACAAGGCGATCGTCTTCGGAGAAGGTTCGGGCGTTTTTATTGAAATAATACGTCAGACTTGCCTGGTAAATACCAATCGCCGGAACATCATTCACCCAATAACGTAGGAATGTTTCGTACTTTGCCGTGCGCAAGGTTTCGTTCATAGTACTACGGGCGGCGAGAATTGAGTCATCGACGAGCGCATTGCGGTAATTCGAAAGATTGAGGCCGGAGGCAGTAGCTTGTGATGAATGATAATATGGGAACAAATCTGGATTAGCACCAAGCTCAATTTCATAGATCAGGATGTCATAGTTGCGCTGGCGGATAACGTTCATTAAGAAATCTTGTCCGGGATTATAAATCGAAAGCTCAACGGCGAAGCCGAGCTTTTCCAGTTGTTCTTCGAGATTATTCGCAAGCTCAGGATAATATCCCGTACTAATCGTGGCAAGACGAATCGTCTGGCCCGAGATGCCTGCATCGCGCAATGCGGTCTGCGCAGCACTCAAATCGTAGCCCGGAATCTCTGGATAAGCGTCGAGGTTAAGTTCGGATTTCAAAATCGGATAGTCCAAAGGCTCTTCGCCGTCAAGCACGGAGCGAAGCTCATTCATATTGATGCCCTGGCGGACCGCCTGACGCACGCCTTGGTTCGATAGGACCGAACTTGCTGTATTCAGAAAGGCGTAAATACCGCTGGCAATCGTAGTTTGCTTCTCATAAACGAGCGCCGAAGTCAAAGTTTCACTATCAAGCGGAGAGAGATCGGCAGTAGCCGTCACTTCCCCAGTCAACAAAGCATCGGCAATTCCAGTAGAAGTCGTATAGGTGCGAATCGCAAAATTATTGAGCATTGGCATACCTTTGTAATAATTTTGATTTGCAACGAGATAGACAATCTTGTCACCGCTATTGTCGACACTCTGCGTAGCATTAAAAGTAAAGGCGCCTGACGTCACGGGGTTGGTACTGAAATTATGCTCCAGGACCTTGCTAGGCTGAACCTCACCGAGGATATGCTCAGGCAAAATTGGAATATTCAGAGTTGACGCGAAATCCGCGTAAGGTGACGGCAAAGTAAAGATGATTGACTCGCCGGAAAGCTCGACTGAAACTCCGGAGAAGTTGGAAGAATACGAAGTATTAATCTCAGTACTCTTCATGAGACTAACCGTAAATAAAACATCGTCAAGCGTAATCGGCTCTCCGTCCGACCAGCGCAAATCAGGCTTCAGAGTTACGGTCCAGACTTTACCAGTCTCATCTGGTACAATCGAGTCAGCAAGACCAAGCCCAACATGGCCTGAATAGTCAATCGTCGACAACGTCGAAAACATAAGCTTTGAAAGGACTTTTTCACTGCCGGTCGTAGCAAAAAGTGGATTCATAGTCGATATGCTCCCTACAGTGGCCTCGATATATGTGCCACCATCGACGTAGGCCTGGGCGGTATAGGATTGGTTGTACCAAAAAAGCTGAGTCAGAGCAAGCGAGATTACCACAATCACGAGAAGCCCCCACTCTAGAATCAATAGACGTACTTGGCGCGCGTTTGGCAGACGGCTAATCAGATTTTCTTGGAGGTGTTCTCGGCTACTCTCTTTCGCCTGTGTTGAAAACCGCTCCCACTTTTTGCTAAATTTTTGCCCACGCTTTTTGAAAGTTTGTTTCATAATCGATATATATTAATCCTATGCGGGGATAAATAGTAGACACAAAATCGACAAGACAAAGACTAAAACGCAGATAATCGTCGCATTAAATAATGACTTCTCAAGGCCACGCCTAGTAGTATACAGCTCGCCAGAGCTACCAAAGCCAGCTCCAAGCGAAGCGCCACGTTGCTGCAACAGAATCAACAAAACTGACAAAATCGCCGACACAAAAGTCAAACTCTGAAAAAATGTTCCCAATTCCATACTATTATTATACTCCAATGGCGCGCAAAAGCAAGCCTAGCGGACGAGAAGATTAAGCAGGGCGTTGATAACACTCAGGATGATACTTGAAAGTGCAGCACCAAGTAAATCCATTTCGACGCCAGGAAGAAGCCAGATCGTCACGACGACCATTAGAGTATTAATAATCACAGTCGAAATCCCCATGGTCAAGATCGCGAGCGGTAAGGCCATGGTCTTAATCAGAGGCTTAACGAAAGAATTAACAAGCGAGAAAATTAGCCCCGCAACAGCATAAAGAATCCAGGGTGCCGCAAAAGTCTCAGGCGAGTTGACCGTTCCAAACCAAGAAATACAGAGGAACATGCCAAAACTTGACGCTAGCCAACGAAGGAGAAAAACAAAAAACTGCTGTTTAATCATACCGTCTTATTATAACATGCTATTTTAACATTTGTTTGCGCTTTAATAAGGTGTGATATGTGATAGCAAAACGATGAGCTTCATCGTCGATACGCGCGATTAGCTTCGCAATATGCGAATCTCCAGGCAGAGTAAGAGTATCGTAGCTTTCTGCACGGGGGACGATAATACGCACTGCGGCATTGCGAGTATGATCGCCGGATTTATCACGACCGATTACGGCGATTTGCTGTTCGGCTAGCAAATTTTGCACGGCATTAACCTGCCCCAGTCCACCGTCAAGAATTACTAGGTTCGGGAATTCCCATTCTTGATGTTTTAACCGGCGCTCGACAACTTCACGAAGGTTCGCCGTATCATCATTTCTTTGATTGCGAAGTTTGAATTTGCGATATTCGGCACGATCGGATACCCCATTCACGAAAACTACCATCGACCCGACAACGTTAGTACCAGATTGATGCGAAATATCATAGCCCTCGATACGACGCGGAGGCTCAGGAAGATTCAGCAGCATCTGGAGATCGACGAGAGCCTGGTCGGAGGAAATATCAAGAAATTCCTTATCGGAAAAGACGATTTTCTTCTGAAGCTCGCGCAATCCAAAAAGTTGTTTCTTCAGCTCAGCTGCTTCCTCGAAGTTTTGACTCTTGGCAGCATTCGCCATTTGCTTCTCAAGATCTTTGATAAGTTTATGCCGTCCACCTTCGAGATAAAGTCGTAATTTGCGCAAATTTTTCTTGTATTCCGTAGAGGTCGTCTTACCGATTTCGATGCCTGGGGTTAGGCCAAGATCAGTATTTAACGTCTTTTTGCCGTCATAAGGTTTGTCGTAATATGGAAAAACTTTACGCAAAATCCTAAGAGCTTTCTCGACAGCGCTTTTGCCGTAAAAAGGGCCAATATAAGTCGCTTTATCGTCTTGCGGAGTGCGCGTAAAACTAACATATGGCACCTCAGATTTCATGTCAATACGAACGTAGCTCACAGTCTTATCGTCACGCAGTAGAATATTCCATTTTGGTTTGTAGCGTTTAATCATTTCGGATTCAAGGAACAACGCGTCCATCTCGGTATCAACTACAATCCAGTCGGTATCGGCAATTTCGCGCACTAGAGCAATAGTTTTAGCATCTTTTTGAGTTTTATGAAAATATTGGCGGACGCGATTTTTAAGCACAGCCGCCTTGCCAACATAAATTACCTGACCGTCGGCGTCCTTATGAAAATAGACGCCAGGAGAAGCAGGCAAAGTTTTAAGCTTCCGAAGCAACGCATCACGCATATCCGGCGTAACGCTCGGGTCGAGGTCATAATCGTGCATACTATATATTATACCAGATACAACAGGAGTAGACTATAGCGTCAAGTCGGTCGAGTAATAATCTTGGTAGTAGCGCGCCGCCTCAGCAGTAAACTTTAGAACGCAATAATCCGGGTCGGTGTTATTCTCGTAGAAAATTGTGTCCATGTCGCGCCAAACCTCGTTTTTAATACTTTGGTCGCTCATTACTTCGACCGTACCGGTAAAAGCAACTCCGCGATATAATGGTCGGTCGTAAAAGTATAATCCGGCTTTTGGATTCTGGAGCAGAGACTGAACTTTTTGTGACTTCGTGTTCGTCGTCAGATAAAATTCTTTGATTCCCTGGCGCTTGCGCGGATTAAGCATAGTACGAGTCGTCGGAAACCCATCAGCTTTAATAAAGCTCAAGAAACAGACGTCTTGGCGGTCAATCATTTTGGCAATCGCTGCTGGTAAATCTTCCATAGGTTTATTATAGCAGAATTAGGTGCCATTAGTTTAATTTGGTGGGAGTTAAGGATGCTTCCTCGGTTTAATCGGATGACGAATGACAGTCCTCAACTTATCGGCTTGGCAGCGACGAGGATCGCTGAGGTAAATTTCATGATGATAGCGCGGATTTTTAATATCAAGTTCATAGCCTTGCTCGGTGGCATAGCTTAACATCGCGGCGACCGTACCCGGCTCGTCATCGTAAGACCCAATATGCATACATTGAACGCAATCTCCCTCATCGTAAGGTAAAAACTCAACCCGAGAAAAGTCGCACCGCTTCTTTTGGGTAGCAGTCTGAATCGCCCAATCAAAATCGGCTTTGGTGACGAAATCAGGCAGACGAATTACAGAGATAAAGTTAAACTGGTCTTTTTTATTATAGTCGATAATAGCGGCTTCCCGACCGTCTTGTTGCTCGGCGAGCGCGTCTTGCCACCAGAAGCCTTCAAGCGGCGGGACGACATAATCGAAATAGCCTTCAATCCGGTAATCCGTCTTCTTGCTCATCTTGATAGTAAAAGCGATAGCGTAAAGCAGCTCGATAGATTGTTTATATTCTCCGTTTTCCGTATTCGGATCGCCGTGTCCGCGGACAGCAAGATAATTCATTGGCGGGATAGTGATAATATGCGGGTGTTTCGCCGGTAGATAAAACTCTTTGTATTCTTTTTTATAATCAAACGCCATGTTCACACCTCCTTGGAACTAGTTCTCAGAAAATAAACTGAGCCCAGAAATGTTAATAACATAATCATGGTGCTATTAAACTAATAGCATAAGCATAGATCGACTCCTCAGGCGGCTGATACCTAGTCGTATGATAATGGTCGTTACGAAATATAAACAATATGAGCGTCAAAGATAGTATTATAGTGAGCGGAGCTACTAGGATGCCCACTATTAACTGCGACATATGCTGTATCCATTTAATTGTAATACTGGGGATGGCATACTTATATAATACAAAAATTACGCCAACCAGCAGAACAATCGCCAACACAATCCCCATACCGATAATTAAATTAGAGTCCAGTCGCATGTTCCTAGCTCGCTCCGCTTTCCGTTCAAGCTCTTGCCAATTATTCGGCATACAGCAAAATCCCTCGTAGCCGATTAATGCCACTTGAAGGGCTTCGCTCCAAAGTGGTAGAAAGAATATGATGGGTAATAGCAATATAGTGCACCAGGCCCACCATGGACGTTTTGTTAGCTTGCTAGCATGAGGCTCGTCATTTTGCCTCCAAATGTGGTCTTTTTCTTTGACATCCTTCATCATGATACCTTAGTAGTATAGCATACCAAAAGACGAAAAGCCACCCGTTGGGGTGGCTTACTCGTATAATTTGGCACCTTGCTAGTTTCCCGCTTTCGGCAGTATAATCGCCGCTACTGGGCTTGACTTCTGTGTTCGGAATGGGAACAGGTATTTCCCCAGCGCTATGGGCACCAAGAAAGAGTTTCGGCTTCACGCAAAACCTTTGTTCTTGACGTCCATACAACTAGCTAGTACGATGAAATGTAAAACTTCTTGCGGTGTTCCTGCGCTTTCGCACTGGTGTCGAACACCGGTTGTTAGTTAAGTATACCAAGTCACCACGGTTTTTGCAATAGCCAAAACCCGATGACTTGAGCATAAAAAGGCGATGGATCAATTAGTACGCTTCGGCTCCATATGTTGCCATACTTCCACCTTGCGCCTATCAACCAGATCTTCTTTCTGGGATCTCATAGGGAATTCTTATCTTGGAGTGGGCTTCGCGCTTAATATGCTTTCAGCGCTTATCTCTTCCGAACATAGCTACTCGGCGATGCAGCAGGTGGCCACAACCGATACACTAGAGGTTCGTTCAACTCGGTCCTCTCGTACTAGAGTCAAATCTCCTCAAAATTCCTAACGATCATGCCGGATATAAACCGAACTGTCTCACGACGTTCTGAACCCAGCTCGCGTACCACTTTAACCGGCGAACAGCCGGACCCTTGGAAGGTGCTCCCCCTCCAGGATGTGATGAGCCGACATCGAGGTGCCAAACCGCGCCGTCTATGTGAACTATTGGGCGCGATCAGCCTGTTATCCCCAGGGTAACTTTTATCCGTGTGCGCTGTCTTTCCCACGTAAATTGAACCGAAGTTCTATACAGCGGGTCATTTGCTCCCACTTTCGTGTCTGATTGGATTGTAGTCCTCACAGTCAAGCTGGCTTTTGCGCATACACTATCACTACGATTTCCATCCGTAGTTAGCCAACCTTTGAACGCCTCCGATACTCTTTAGGAGGCAACCGCCCCAGTTAAACTACCCGCCATGCACGGTCCTCTTGGCGGATAACGTCAAGAGTGAGACTGCTAAAACACTCAGGGTGGTATTTCACCTACGACTCCACAAATACTGGCGTATCTGCTTCAAAGTCTTCCACCTATGCTACACAAAATGTCCCAACAATCAATGCAAAGTTGTAGTAAAGCTCCATGGGGTCTTCTCGTCCTGGCATGATTAGACGGCATCTTTACCGCCAATGCACGTTCACCGAGGCCTTCGCCGAGACAGTGCCCACATGATTACTCCATTCGTGCAGGTCTGAACTTACCAGACAAGGAATTTCGCTACCTTAGGACGATCATAGTTATCGCCGCCGTTCATCGGGGCTTCAGTTCGAACCGTAAAGCTCTCCCCTTAACCTTCCGACACTGGGCAGGAGTCAGCCCCTATACATCCGCTTTCGCGTTAGCAGAGACCTATGTTTTTGGTAAACAGTTCCGTGGGCTCTTTAGCTGCGGCCCTCTCATCAAAATGACGATCAAGCTACTAAAGAGATAAGTGTCTCGACAAGATGATTCGATAAATATTATTAGGTACAACTACCATATTCATTCGTTCCGCCGAGAATCTCTCTAGCAAATCCTCATCTTAATGAGAGGGCAGTCCTTATTCCGAAGTTACGGACGCTTTTTTGCCGAGTTCCTTAGCGAAGGTTCTCTCGTAGGTCTTAGTCTACTCGACTCGAGCACCTGTGTTGGTTTGCGGTACGGTAGGCAGCAGCATAAGTTAACCAGCTTTTCTAGCCAGCGCTTCACCCGGAATTAATGTTCCGAAGAACATCTTTCACTCAATTCCAATTCCTTGGAACCTTGGACGGATAAACCATTAATCCGCTCCGGTCATTCGCCGTGAACTGTTAACAACTACTACCTGTACAGGAATATTAACCTGTTGTCCATCGCCTACGCTGATGCGCCTCGGCTTAGGACCGACTAACCCAGGGACAATTACTGTAGCCCTGGAAACCTTGCTCTTACGACCGACAGGATTCTCACCTGTCTTATGGTTACTGATTCCAGCATTCTCACTTGATACCGCTCCACCAGACTTTCCAATCTGACTTCACCGCAATATCAACGCTCCTCTACCACTATTACTATGACGTATCATAATAACAATCCATGTCTTCGGTTTAATACTTAGCCCCGTTACATTTTCCACGCAAAATCTCTTGACTAGTGAGCTGTTACGCACTCTTTAAATGAATGGCTGCTTCTAAGCCAACATCCTAGCTGTTTAAGAAACTTCACCTTGTTTCCCACTTAGTATTAATTAGGGACCTTAGACGATGGTCTGGGCTGTTTCCCTTTTGAGCGACGAGCTTAGCCCCGCCGTTCTGACTGCCGTGATTACACATTTGGTATTCGTAGTTTGATAGGGATGGGTACCGTTGCCGGCCCCAGACCCTTTCAGAGCTCTACCCCCAAATGCTACTACACAACGCTAGCCCTAAAGCTATTTCGAGGAGAACCAGCTATCTCCGAGTTCGATTGGCATTTCACCGCTAACCACAAGTCATCCAAGCACTTTACTGCGTACCCTGGTTCGGTCCTCCACTGCGTGTTACCGCAGCTTCAACCTGCTCATGGTTAGGTCACCCGGTTTCGGGTCTAATACTGCCGACTTGTCGCCCTATTCAGGCTCGCTTTCACTGTGGCTCCATCAATTGACTTAGCCTCGCCGACAACATTAACTCGCTGGATCGTTCTACAAAAAGCACGCCGTCACAGCGCAAGCGCTGCTCCGACACCTTGTAGGCACTGAGTTTCAGGATCTATTTCACTCCCCTCCCGGGGTTCTTTTCACCTTTCCATCACTGTACTAGTTCGCTATCGATCAATCAATATATTTAGCCTTGGCAGGTGGTCCTGCCAGATTCAAACAGGGTTTCTCGTGCCCCGTCCTACTTGAAAAAAGATATATAATGCCTCAAACCGTTTCGCATACAGGGCTTTCACCTTCTTTGGCGTTTCATTCCAAAAACTTCCGCTACGATTTGAAAGGTTTGTATCATTATCTGCTCAGTTAACGCTGTCAGTTTATATGCTAGATTACCCATATAGAGTAGTCCAACATATAAATTATCTAATTTCGCAACCCCTTTCATAACTCTGGCCGTTAAACCGTATGGTTATGTTAAGGTTTGGGCTGTTCCAATTTCGCTCGCCACTACTTTCGGAATCATTGGTTATTCTCTTTTCCTCAACCTACTAAGATGATTCAGTTCGGCTGGTTCCCGTCTATTTACCCTATGTGTTCAGGTAAATGCAACACAACATGACTTGTGCTAGGTTTCCCCATTCGGAAATCCCCGGATCAATTCTCGTTCTCAGATCCCCGAGGCTTATCGCAGAGTTCCACGTCCTTCATCGGTATTGATTGTCAAGGCATCCACTATCAGTGCCCTTATGTACCTTTTTATGCATTGACTTAACTAACAATCGAGGTTCGATCGTCAATTCCGTCTACATTTTCATCGTTGTCTTCAAATTGTTAAACTGAAATTTTGGTATGATAATCTGGAGTCTTTTTAGAAGAATCCGATAGATTACCTCGCATGATTTCTATCGTAATACAGAGGTTGCTCTTCACAACTTGCTTAACTGTTACTCAGTATATCGCACCAGTTCGACAAAGTCAACACCTTTTTTGAAGATTTTTGGACTTTTTCGGGTTTTTCGGCCGACTTTTTGCCTGTAGCCGAAAGTTGTGCGGTATTTTTACGATTCAAAGGGTTAAATTTTTCTATTTTTCACCCCTATAATCCTATAGTAGCATGGATTGGTTAAAAAGTCAATAGTTTTTATGGTTTGTTTTAGGGAGTTTGTCAATCTATTGTCAGGCTGGGAATATATCATAGTAGGGATATGGAAAAATCCCACACCGCGTACCCGGAGGCAGTTGGCGTGGGATTAGGTTAGTTAGTTAGTTGTTTCTACATATAATCTGATTACCGACTCCTTGACACTACCAAAGAGCCTGCGGATTGTAGTTGTGCTCGGCAGAGAGCTATCTAAGTCAATTTCCTTCATAGTCGGCCAGTGCCCTAGCTCTTTTGCTTTCTCCTCGAGCAATAGTTTAATCGTGCCTTTAGGATAGCTCGCTGGCTTATTTACTTCTAGGCCAGCAGCCCTGACTAGATTATTGTGACTACCAAACATTCTGTCAATTGCCGGTTTGCAAGGAAACCTCTTATCATATTTAATCTCCAACGTTGTCGGAGTGCGATCGCCACACTCATGGTATTTTAGTTGCATGAGTTGAATAACCTCCTGCTTAGTCGGCGGTACTACCTCGCCAACAATCCCAGCCGCAATAAGAGCGCTGTTAAAATCAGGAAAGAATCTTCTAATTGTTCCGTAGGTCGGAGCCTTCTCGTCTTCGTCTAAGTCTGCGCGGTACAACATCTCTCCTTTTTTCTGATGTAGTTTTTGTAGGGCGATAATGACATCTTCTTTAGTTTTGAATAGCACTTTTTGAGCTCTTACACTCTTTGGCGTTTTTCTTGCTTTTAATCCCGCCAGAACCAATGCTCGGTTAAACGACCCGAATCGCGCGATGTATGTTGCAGCGCTGGGAAGCTTTTTATTTGCGTCGACTTCTTTCGTGTTTGGAGTATGCCCGAGCTCTTCCGCAAAATTCTTAAGACAATCGAGCATTGTATCGTTGTCCATATACACTCTCAGGAAATTAGGTTTCAATCCGGCGAGCAAAACTGCATTATTATACGTCTTAAATCGACCTTTATATGCGCTTGCTGATGGTATATCCGGATTACTATTGACTTCATAATGGCTAGGTGTATGCCCCAGTTCTTTGGCGTATGATACCAAGGCATCAAGATATTCTTGGTCTGATACTTCGCACCATTTAACGGCCCGCTCAAAGAGCTTCATAACGTCTACCATACGACTTTTAAATTCTGGCGTGGCGATATTAAGCGTAAACTTCTCTTTGGAATTGGCGTCACCATCCCCGTGCGCGCCTTCGTCGCCATGGGGCGGACGAACCTTGAAATCGTCAATTTCCTGTTTTAATTCAAGGATTGTCTTAATCCGTTCGCAATTGTCCACGAAATCCAAGACTAAAACTTTATCCTTACCCTCGGAAAGGCGCGTGCCGCGCCCAAGCTGTTGATAAAAAACTGCTGGCGAAACTGTATTGCGCAGGAAGACGATAACATTCGCATCAGGAACGTCAATACCCTCATTCAACATATCGACTGAGATAATTGTATTAATCTCTCCCTCCTTGAAAGACTTTAGAGCACTATCGTTCGCTGAATCGCCGTTTTTCTTGTAAACCAATGCTGCTTTATCACCTATAAGTTTAGCAATTTTGCGCGCGTGTTCAACGGTTCGACAGAAAACCATTGTTTTTGGATTTTCCACGCCGGCGGAATATTCGCTAATGAGACGAACAATCTCTTCATCGCGTTTCTTAATGAAAAGCGTACGGTTTAGCTGATTAATAGATAATTTTTCGTCATTAGCAAGATATTCGTCCAGCCGCTCCTGTGATAAGTCGTCCAGAACTAGCCGATAATCGCACTCCGCGATCAAGCCACGTTTCGTCGCCTCGACAAAACCAAGTTCATAAACCGGCTCACCGTAGATTTCTTCAATCTTCTGGCCGTCGAGACGGTCAGGCGTCGCAGTCAAACCAAGCAAAAACTCGGGCTGGAAATAGCGAATTGTCGGGAAATAGGTTCGCGCGTGACTATGATGTGCTTCATCGACAATAATGTAGGCGAACTCGTCTTTCGGAAAAATTTCGCGGTTTTCTTTCATGGTCTGAAAGGTCGCGAAAAGAAAATTCGTCGGGCGCGTCGTCTTGTTATATTTGACGTACATACCATAGCTAAACTCTTCGCCGAAATACTCCTGGAATTTTTCCTTCGTCTGGCGAAGGATTTTCTCAGAATGGCAAAGCACGAGTACGCGGACAAACCGCTTATCGGCAAGATACCTCTCGACCGCGAAGGCCGAAGTATAGGTCTTACCGAGTCCGCTCGCCATGACGACGAGGGCGCGTTTTTCGCCATTCGCAATCACATTGTCAATTGCCGCTAAACATTCCTGCTGGTATTCCCTGGGTTTAATCTTCGGATTTTTCATAGAAAATCCCCTCCTTTTCTATTTTTGAATCTAGGCTGTACAGATTATAACAACTAACTTTTAAGGTACAGATGCCTCGCAAGATTTGCGAGGCCGGTATTTAATAGATATACAAAATACCGGCGCTTTGGCGAAATTTGACTAATTATGGCTTATTTTTGGCCTATTTGTAGCTATATTAGCCAAAGCTACAGAGGTAAAGTAAAGCTACCCCATACTTCCATTGTAGCACAGAATTGCATTTTTGTCAAGAGAGCATGACTAGAGCCACTGAGCGACACCGCCATGGTGTGAGCAGGTACCGCGACGGCTTTGACTATAGCTATAGGAACCGTCGCCACAGATAGCGGTCGCGCCGCCGGTGTTACTGGAGCTAGGGCGACAAACAGTCTGTCCAGCGGAATTAGCATAGGTACCGTTTTGGCAAGATGATTGAGGTGTGGTCTGCGGAGCGACATAGGTGCCATTCGCAATAACCTTGTTAACCGGTTGCTTCGTAATTTCAGTGCTAATAGTCTCGCACGCAGTCTCGACTCCATCGGTATAGGTGACGCGGTAGGTAGTAGTCTGGATGCCATTAGCGCCTTCGGTGACGACTTTAGTCTTCCCCTTTTCTAGGCTGGGGTCGGTGGTAGTCGTAGTCTCAAATGGAATTTCGGTATCGCGGGTCTCGGTCTTGACTTCGACCTGAGGTGTCTGCTGGACGTAAGCAGGAGCGGTGTCGGCGTTAGAGTTAGCATTATTGATTGCGCCGCCAACGACGCCGGCTGCGCCGCAGCCACCAAGCAAGCTAATGATACCAACCGCAGTGGTGATATTTTGCTTTAATTTCAAAATCATGTGATTATTGTAACATGATATATATAGAATGTATCAACTATCGGATATTGAAATTATAGATCTCAGCATTCTGGAAATTAGGAATATTCCCGGCGGGGAGATCTTGAAGAATCATAGCAAAGCGCTTCATAAGGCCATTGGAACCAACAATGAGAATTGTGGCATCCTCGGGATACAGGTGCCGTAGATTCTGGAGAAAGTTCGCGGCACGGGCATGGAATGCGCGAATCGGTTCGACACCAAAGGCACCGGAATTAAGTTCTGAGTCAAGAAAATCGATCTCATTATCAAACAGCGCTGTGGGTGGCCCACCCTCAAACTGACCGGCATTGCGTTCGCTAAGTAGACGATCAATGACGATGGGTTGACCATCGGCAATAATTTCGGCGGTTTTACGTACGCGTTGGAGAGGTGAGGCGTAAATTGCATCAAATCTTAGCCCGCGCCCACGAATCTGATCGCGTAAGGACTCGGCCTGAGCGATTCCGGTCTGGTTTAGCGGGATATCAGACTGTCCCTGAAGGCGATCCGAGGCATTCCAATCAGTCTGACCATGACGAACGAAGTAGAGGTTCATAGAATTAACGCACTTCGGTTTCACTGAACTTTACAAGATCAAGCGGAGCGGCGCCACGACGAGCGAAATCAATCGCAGAAATAATCCAGTCAGCTCGGCGGAGTTGATCGCTCATGGCGACAATTTCCTCATAAGTAAACCATTTAGCCTCAAGGATTTCACCAGCTTGAGGCTTGACGGTGTCCGTCAACAACTTGGTCGTGAAAACGATTGCGACAAAAGTATCATTTGGAACGATATGATTGCCAATATTACAGACTCCCGTGAGCTCAACATCGCAATTCGTCTCTTCTTTAATCTCGCGCTTCGCACCATCAAAAATCGATTCGCCCGGGTCGAGATGACCAGCAGGGATATTCCACTTACCATAGCACTTAGGCTTAGACTCCTGAACTAGGAGATATTTATTATCTTTTTCGACGACTCCACCGACGATAATTGGCATTTTATATTCCTTTCGTTAATCCTTTTAACTTTGTTTCAACTTCCGCATGATTAGTTTCGATGAGCCTCAAGCGAGCGTCAATCTCAACATGGGCGATTTTCAATGTACGAGACAAAATCGGATCATCGGATTTCTGGTCAAAGAAGCCATAAAACGTCTGCGCTTCGGCCGGAGTCCGAATCAGATTAGCAGCATAGCGGGCATAATCCTCGACAGACTTATCGCCAGTGAGCTGGACAACAAAATCCCAATGTTCAGTCAACCATTTAATTGTGCGCTCGCGTGTACGGTAATTGCGCAGGAGATAAATATACAGGAAAATATGGTCTTGCGGGCGCACAACGTCGGTCCGGTCAAGTAGGCTAAGAAGTTCATCCAGATGCTCGTCCTGTTCGGCACAGGTAGTCAGCGCCGCGAGCAAGGCGCGCTTAATATAAGGATCCGCTTCGGTCTGATATTTCGCGAGCCAAGGCGTAAAGACTTCAGCTTCATCTCGCTTCATTTTCGCGCCAAGAACACGGCCGAGTAATTCGGAGTCAATACTCGCGAAATCGTCGCGATAAAGTTTAAGCAGCTCATCGGTAGTTTTTTCATCTTCACTATAACGCGCAATGCTAAGTAAAATGTCACGCGCACAAGCTCGGTCGGCATCCGAAATCGGCGCAAAATCAATCTCCGCAAAACGCGCACTATATATATTATGGAGGAATTTCTTGTAATTCCCCGCTGCTTCGCTTTCGGGCGGGCAGAAAAGCTTCAGATCATCAAGAATACTTGCGACAACGTCAAGTACGGCCGCCGAGTCCTCGGTCTGGAACTTCGGTATCAAGTCGAGGAGCGAAGCTGAGGAAGCATGTCCGGCCTTCGCGAGGAGCATGCGATCGATCAAGAGACGGAGCTTTTGCTCGGTAGATAGCTGGCTAAAATTATCCAGTTTCTTCTTAAACTCTTCATCGCCAAGGTCGAGCAAATAATGCCCAGACATGTCATCCTTAACTTCGGGGAGCGGCCATTTAGAGCCGTCGGTCGTACCGTTGATCAAGAATCGCTGCTGCTCCCACCAAGTCTGATCGCCATTATGTGCTTCCTGAAGGGCGGGATAGCCGGGCTGAGAAATCCAAGCGTCCATGAAACGTTTGACATCGAAATCAGCATACGACTGGAGAGCAGTCCATAAATCATCACCGACCGTATTTTTGTAGGCATATTTTTCGAAATAATAACGCATGCCTTGATAAAAATTATCCTCACCCATCAGACGCATGAGCATAAGGACGAGACGGGCGCCCTTCGCGTAAACAATCGCGGCGTCAAAAAGTGTAGCAATTTCGGCGGGGCTATGAACTTCCTGTTTCACAGCCTGAACGCCAGGCAAAGCGTCACGTTTCAAAGCAGCAAGGCAGTCGCCGGTGAAGAAATCCTGCCAAACTTTTAGTTCCGGATAGAGCGCATCGGCAGCGAAATACTCGATTACGGTCGCAAAAGATTCATTAAGCCACAGATCATCCCACCATTGCATCGTCACGAGGTCGCCGAACCATTGATGAGAAAGTTCGTGGGTAACCGTCGTCGCAACAGTACGCTTCACATCAACACTTGCGTCGCGATTCGCCAGCATCATGGATTCACGATAAGTTACCAGCCCCCAGTTCTCCATCGCGCCAGATTCAAAATCCGGCAAAGCGACTTGGTCGAGTTTCGGCAGGGGGTATTTTGTGCCGAACTTTTCGTCGTAATATTCGAGAGCTCGCGCGGCAGTGTCGTTGGCAAAAAGCAGACTTTCGAGTGGCTGATTGAGCGCGCAATATGATGAAACGCGGACGCCGTTTTTGTTTACGGTCGAGACACTCTGGAGCGGACCAACAACCCAAGCCAGGAGATAGGTCGACATGCGAGGAGTCGGCGCAAATTCGAAGCGCCCGTTAACATGCGCAATGGACGGCATATTAGCGAGTACCACATCGCAAGACGGGTCATAATCTGGCACAATAATCGTCAAGTCGAAAATTGCTTTTGCAGCCGGCTCATCAATGCACGGAAAAGCATTCCGAGCATAATGAGACTCAAATTGCGTAGCAACGAGTTTTTGGACTTGATGATTCCATTCGTAGGTCGAAAGATAGCACCCCTCCATATTGCGACTAAGTTTTGAAGAAAAAACGATCTCTAGGTCAATATCTTGATCAGGGGAAGATGAATCTATCGGATAATCGACAGGATCCTCGCTACACTTCTGGATAATATCATACATTTCATCCGTAACAGTAATCTCAATAACTTCGCCATCATAATGGAAATTGCATTCAGCGGAACCATAATTGCTAGATTCAGTCTCATAGCCTCGCCAATATGGCTGCCAGGAAATACGTTGAATATCGAGATTAACTGCATGGAGTTTAATCACGCGTGAATCTCGGAGTTCACCCGTAATCTTAACCTTACCTTTAAAAGTCTCTTCTTGTCGAAAGATGCATTCTTCCAATTGGTATCTACAGGGTTTGAAATAGTCTAAGAATCTCTCCATATTAATATTATATCATGGAAAAACTGACCTCCAGGAGGCTATAATTCCATTATAGCATAAGTGTAATAAAAAGTCAATATCTAAATCACGCGCGAGACTTCTTCGAGCGTAGTTTCGCCCCGCAAAGCCGCGAGAACGCCTTTTTGCTCGAGAGTGAGCATGCCGTGTGCGCGGGCTGAATCCTCAATCATATTAGTATTAACGTCCTTGATATCGCCCCGTAGATACGCCTGGATATCCTCGGAAACAACCATCTGCTCCATTAATACAGTGCGGCCCTTATAGCCGAATGGCGCGTCATCGGATGGTACTGGACGATACAACGTAATGTCGCCGCTCAAATCAACATCGAGGCCATAAAGTACGCGGCGGATATAACCTACCGTCGCTTCATCCGCGCGATAAGGCTCTTTGCTGTCGGAAAGCTTACGCACCAAGCGCTGAGCAATCAACATACGAATCGAGCTGGCAAAAATCGGGTTCGTGCCGATCAAATCAATCATACGCGCAAACGCAGCGGCGGTGGAATTAGCGTGGAAAGATGAAAGCACGAGATGCCCGGTAATCGAAGCCTGGATTGCGGTCTTTGCAGTATCAGCATCGCGAATCTCACCAACCATAACAACATCCGGATCGAGACGCAAAACCGAGCGCAAGCCCTCGGCGAACGAACCGCCGTCATTAGTATGAATCGGAATTTGCGTAATCCCCGTAATGCCATATTCAATTGGATCTTCCAAGGTAATAATCTTGCGGTCACTATTGTTGAGCGCGTTCAAAATCGAATATAGCGTTGTGCTTTTACCAGAACCAGTCGGACCGACCATGAGGACGAGACCGCGTGGATGAGAAATGATCTCCCGAATAGTATCAAGTTCAGCTTCAGAGAGTCCAAGCAAATCCAGATTAAGCAAGCTCTCGTCAAAGTTAAACAAGCGCAAAACGGCATCTTGACCATACATCGTTGGAACGGTCTCGACGCGAATATTCAATAAATGTGACGAACCGTTATTGTAAATATCTTTCTGCATGTGCCCGGACTGAGGCTTAGTCGAAGCAGTTGAAAGATTGGCGCGCGCCGAAAGCTCACCCATGAGAATGCGATAACGATCGCGACTGATTTCGGCAACCGGGTGGAGAATACCGTCGACGCGCATACGGATGCGGATTTTGTCACGTAAATTTTCGATGTGAATATCGGAGGCCTGAAGTTTATCAGCCTGGTCAATCAAAAAGTTAAAGACTTTTTCGGTCGAGACGGAATTTAGAGTCTTACTAACTTCAGCAATTGTTTCGGAATCGCCTTCTTTGGCAATTTTAATGTCGTCATAATGTACTTGCTGCGGCGGGTCGTACCGCAACATAAAAGTCTGATAGGCAGAGTTTGAAATTAAGAAGAAATTCACATGGAGACCGTCTTCGGAATATTCTTTGCGCATTTTGCTCAGCAGACTATTTGGGGTCTGGCTGGTAATCATAAAGCGGTACGGTTCTTCACTATTTCCCTGCTCAAGCGGAATAATGAAGTCGCTGTGCATCTGGGAAATCGGAATAGTGTCGGATTTATTGATAAGTGGAACGACTTGTTCGAACTCGCGCGTGTCGAGATATGGCAAACCCAAAATTTTCGCCCGTTCGCGAGTGGCGCGCTCTTCATTATCTCGTCGTTTACGCTGTACTTCCTGTTCGTCCATATGCCCACTTAATACTTATGGAATAATTATAGCATACTATCGCCGCCATCGTCTATGTTAAAATAGAGAGGTGAAACCGTATCAATTCTTCATGCGCGCACTGGATGAGATGTACGCGAGCGCAGAAAAGCGAGAGATAAAAACCCCAGAACAAATTAGTCAGGGGCGGTTTGCTGATTTCGGTTATCAGATCGATGCGGCTAAGCAAGGCTTAGATTGTTTGGAAAAATATGACGGAGTGATTATTGCGGACGTGGTCGGATTAGGAAAGTCGATAATTGCAGCAACAATTGCATATAATCTTACGACACCAAGAATAGTAGTCGTCACACCGCCGCACCTTAAAAAGCAATGGGGAGGATACGTTGAGAAATTTCAGTTACAAAACGTACAGGTCGTCAGTTGCGGGAAGCTAGAAGAGCTGCATCATATGGCACCGGCGGCCGAGCCGACGTTATATATTATCGATGAGGCGCACCGATTTCGGAACGAAAACACCGCGCAATATCGGATATTACACCAAATCGTACGTGCAAACTCGGAGAATAAGGTTATATTATTGACGGCAACGCCGTATAATAATCATCCAAAGGATATTTATGCGCTGATAAAATTATTCCAAATCCCAGGTCGAGCGACTTTGAACACCGTAGACAATCTCGGATTGAGATTTGGACAGCTAATTGCAGAATATAATCAATTAGAAAAGCTAGGTAAACGCAAAATGGCTCCAGAAGTCAAGGCACAGCTTAGCGAAGTGTCGCAGCGGATGCGAACGATAATCGAACCGGTCGTAATTCGCCGGTCACGAGTCGATCTAGCGGAGGTGAAAAAATATGCGGAAGACTTAGAGAAGCAAAAGATTAGTTTCGCAAGAGTGCAAGACCCAGAGTTAGTTAATTATGATCTAGGCGAGTTGACGGAGAAATATTGCAAAGTATTGGAAGAATTAAATAATGGAGAGTTCCGCGGAGCAAAATATAAGCCGCTAACTTATCTACGAGATGAGGAAAAATTTAGCATAGAATATGCACCAATTTTTCGTTTCAATCGTACGCAACAACTTAACATGGCGAAGTTGGCGCGACGACTTTTTGTATTGCGCTTTGAAAGTTCGCAAGATGCATTTCGAAAAACTCTGGAGAATATGATTGCGGCGCATCGCGCAAGCGTTGAACGTTGGCGGCAGGGAAAATTAGTAGCCATTTCTAAAAACAAAACTCTAAAAAACTTAGATGGTGTGGAGGATGAGAGATTTACGATACCAAGTAAACTATTAAGGGCGGAATTCTTGGAAGACGTAACGGCGGATTTGGAATGGCTAGAAAAGACGCATCAAAAATGGTTTGGTCAAGATAGGGCAAAAAGCGACCCAAAACAGGAACGTGTCGAAACGATAATTGAAGAATTATTGCGCGAAAACCCGGAGCGAAAAATCGTAATTTTTACAAGTTTTGCGGACACGGCGCAATATATAGTTCAAAAGCTGCGCGCAAGCGGCTTCACAAAAGTATTATCGTACACGAGTAATAGTAGCCAAGTAGTGAAAGATGTTGTGACACGGAATTTTGATGCAGCGGTAGACTGGGACGAGCGCGAAGATGATTATAATATCATAGTAGCGACAGATGCCTTGTCAGAAGGTTTTAACTTGCATCGTGCGGGCGTGATAATTAATTATGATATACCTTATAATCCGACACGAGTGGTGCAAAGAGTTGGACGAATTAATCGAATCGACCAACGGGTATTTGATGAGTTAAAAATATATAATCTATTTCCAACGACAATCGGCGAGAATATAGTTAACGTCAAAGGAATTTCTAGCCTGAAAATGTTATTGATGAATCAAGTTATTGGGAATGACACAAAAGTACTGACAGAAGATGAAGGTGTTGAGGAGTTTTTGCAACGACAATATCAAACGCTCGATGCGGATAGGGAGGTGGCGTGGGATAATGAATATCGAAATATTTATAATGCAGGATTAGAAACGAGAGATTTGGCGCGTAAAATACCACTAGGCGCGACAATTACAAGACGGCGTCGCGATCTGAAGGACACGAGTATTGCCTTGGTGCGACGTGGCGAGAATATCGTGTTTCTGGAATCAACTAAGGATGATAATGTGGAAGTATTGGCGCCAGAAAAAGCGTTGGAAATTTTGCGAGCCGGTAAAGATGAGGAAGAGATAAAAGGTAGCCAGTCCGATAGCTTGCAGAAATTTGAGCGTGAACTCAAGAAGCCATATGAGCTGCCAAAAATGCTCGGCAATCATGGTTATGCACTTGACATAATTGAAATGCTGGGTGAGGCATGTACGAATGAAAAGGAATATTTGAACAAACTGTACGATGAGATACGAAGACGTGATGATTTATGCGAGGCGGAACTACAGATAATTGCACGACTCGAACTAGACAACCTAAATCAGGCATTACAAAAATTACGAATACAAATTCCAGAATGGTATTTAGATGCAAGTCGAGCAAAAGCCGAAAAGGTTGAGTCCGCGAAGGTAGAGATTGTATTAGTGGAGAACTTTCAATGACGCAAAGAGATTTGTTTGATAGTAAATTTGATGAGCAGAGATTTCGGGATTTCGCCGTAAAGTTATTGCCGGATTTCGAGAAAGAGCGGCGACCAATTATAACAAATGGGATTTTGAAAAATGCAAAAATACTAGGCTCAAGTGAAGCCTGTAAATTGGCGGTGATTGTCGTACGAGTGGACGAGACACAAAGCAAAAAACGAATAATGATTACACAAGAGGCGTTTCGAATGCTAAAACAACATCGAATCCGAAACGCGCTAGTTGCGTTTTATACCGATTCGGAAAACTGGCGACTTTCGCTATTAACCTCTACGCTAGAAATCAGAGACGGAAAGGTAATTAGTAAGACTGGCGACCCGCATAGATATTCGTATTTGCTCGGACCAAAGGCAAAAGTTAAAACGCCAAGAAAGTTTTTGCTGAAGCAAGGACCAGTCGCAAATCTAAAAGAACTGAAAGAAAGATTTTCGGTCGAAGTCGTCAACAAACAATTTTATAGTTTAATTGCGACACAATTTATAAAATTGATCGGCGGCGAGCGTGGCGAGGGGCGAGCACATAAAGTCTATCCAGCGCAGCTAAAAATGCCGGTGGGTGAAGAAAAGGACGCCGTAGAATTCGCAGTACGATTAATTGGACGAGTTATCTTCTGCTGGTTTCTAAAGGAAAAACGAAGCGCTGCGGGCTTGAATTTAATACCGGAAAATTTGGTATCAGTGAACGCGGTGCGACGGCATCCGGATTATTACCATAACGTATTGGAGCCCGTATTCTTTGGTTGTTTGAACACGAAGTTCGAGGAGCGCGATGAGTTTTTAAGACAGGCGCCGTTTAGCCAAATTCCCTATTTGAACGGCGGGATGTTTAACCCGCAAGTGAGCGATTTTTATAGAAAGACAGAGCGAGTTGAGATTCCTGACGAGTGGTTTGTGGAATTATTTGAGATTTTAGGTCAGTATAATTTTACAGTTGATGAGAATACGGAATTGGACGTTGATTTGTCAATTGACCCGGAAATGCTAGGAAGAATATTTGAAAATTTGCTCGCAGAAATCAATCCGGAAACAGGTGAATCGGCACGCAAAGCAACAGGAAGTTATTATACACCAAGAGAAGTTGTTGCATATATGGTGGATGAGTCTCTGAGTGATTTTTTGAGACGGGAGACGAGGCTTGCGGCTGATAAAGTTACAAGCCTAATGAAGTATGATGATATAAACAGTACGGAGCTGACGACTACGGAACGAAAGTCGGTTGTTGAGACGTTGGCGAGATTAAAAATCTTAGATCCAGCGTGCGGATCAGGCGCATTTCCGATGGGAATTTTGCAGAAAGTATTTTATATCTTGCAACGGGTTGATCCAAGTGGAGCGCTATGGTACGAGAAGCAGAAGGTAACAGAAAATTTGCGCGAGAAATTTGCGAACGGAAATTATGATTATATTCGTAAACTTGGAATTATCCAACAAAGTATTTTTGGTGTGGATATTCAGCCGATTGCAACGGAAATTGCAAAATTGAGATGCTTTTTGGCCTTAATGATTGAAGAGAAAGTTGATGACACGAAACCAAATCGCGGGATTCATCCGCTACCAAATTTAGATTTTAAATTTGTAACAGCGAATACGTTAAAGTTCTTGCCGGAAAATCCAAACGACCCATTCAATATGTTTGAAAAAGGCGAGGAGGTGGAGTTAGTCAAAAAAGTGCGTAGTGATTATTTCATGGCGAATAAGGCGGGGCGCGCATTTTTGAAAGCGGAATTTGATGAAGCGCAAAGTGGAATTTTGGAGACGAAGCAAGAGCTAGCGGCGGCGCGATATCGAAGCCTAGTGAAGTGGAAACCGTTCGCAAACCAACAGACAGATTGGTTCGATAGCGAATGGATGTTTGGCATTAAAGAATTCGATATTATAATCGGCAATCCACCGTATGGCGCCACGCTCACGGCAGGTGAGCAAAGATACTACTCGGAACATTATAGGGCGGCAAAGTCGCAGGGAGGGTTAAAAGGGTCGCTAGATACTTTTGCTTTGTTCGTAGAACGAGGGCTGGGGATGTTGAAAACCGGCGGGAGACTAATGTATATCGTACCGATGGCGATTACGTCGAATGATGCGATGGCGGCACTACAAAACGAGATGGAGCAAACGTGCGAGACGATACGAATTGCTTCATTTATGGATCGACCACGACAAATTTTTGAGCATGCAGGAGTGCGAACATCAATTGTGTTTCTAGAAAAAACAAACACACCAACGAAAAAGCTATATATGACGCGACCGATACGGCGCGGAAGTGAGATGTCGATACGAGAAGTGCTTGAGCGGCTAGAATATATTGAAGCATATAAGTACAAAATATACGGGCGATACCCAAAAGTCGGGAATCAATATGAAGTCGAGATATTGGAGAAAATTTTCCAAACCGGGCGATGCGTAGAAAATTATGCTGATATGGATTCGGATAGGGCGTTTTATTACCGGGCGGCTGGAGGGCGATATTTTAATGTTGTCACCTTGTCAGCGGTTGGGACTTCGGCGGAGCGAGAGTATCGCGCAAGGCACGCGGCATTAATCGCAGCATGCCTATCGACGTCGCTGTTTTGGTTTTACCAACAAGTTTATACAGACGGACTAAATTTGAAGGGGTATGAAATCGATAAATTTCCTTTGCCGAATTTTGAAGAAGTCGATATGAAAACGTTAGAAAAAATTGAAGCAGTGTATTTGCGATATTTGAATGAGATTGAAGTGAACGTAAACCTAAAGAACGCAGCAGGAGAATCGCGGTATAATGTCCGACAGTTCAAGGAGTATAAAATCGCAAAATCGAAAAAGCTAATTGATGAGATGGATGATTTGGTGGGGCCGTTGTATGGACTAAATATGAAAGAAGTGGAATATATTAAGCGATACGAGGAGAAGTTTCGGCAAAACGATTAATAGTCACTGTAGCCTTCATCGTAAGCGTCTTCGAGAATATCTTGGCAAGTCTGATCACAATTGTCGCTCTCATAATAGCTGTCGCCATAGTAACCATAAAGCTTGTCATATTGACCCTGACTATATGCCTCCATTTCTAAATCATCCCAGCAACGGCCAGCTTCGTAATGTTGACAAGCACGTGAAGCGCTACCCGACGTATTGGTGCTCGTGCTGTTGGGGCTATCCTGATGGTATTTATTGTAATTTTCTTCAGCTTTGCGTTTTTCTTCAGCTTTTTTGTCGAGATATTTGGCACGTTCACGACAGAGATTAACCTCGTCGCGAGCACTATGGCCTGGATGATTAGCGTCATAAAGTTCGCAAGCACGATACACTGGCAGTCGTGCTATAATAAGCGTCTTAGTCGCTTCGCCGCGTTTATTCTGAACTTTAATGCGGTACTTAGTTGGCTCAGTATCAGCAGATTCATTAAACCGCAAATCTCCGCCATCAATGGTATAAGTAAATTTATCATCTAGGGTCGTAGTCTGATCTTTTAAATCGGGATTATTCACGCTACGCCAAGAAGCACTGTCTGGTTTATTTTCGAGGGCAAGCTTGGTAATTGAGAGCGTGACCTTGGCTTTTTTGTAAGTAGCAGCTTCCGGGGTAACCTCGATCACGATATTTGGTGTATTGTCGCAATTATATTCATAGTGGAGGCAGTGGTCTGTTAGTGTGACGTAATAGTTTCCGTTCTCTTCGGTGATTACTTCGCCAAGGAGCGGTTCAAGATCGGCATTAGCGCTGATATAATCCGGTTTTAACTCAAGTGAGATTTCAGGAGCAACCACTGGACTGCCATACCAAGAGACATTCGCGCAGAGAAAAGCATGAATGAGACCCAGGAGGGATGCGCCGCAAAGAATTGAACCTAGGATAGTTCCTTCGCGCCCGAATTGCGAAAAGAAATTCCAAAGTTTCAGCAGGATGGCGAGAAGAATAATAACGAGAATAAAAGTAAACATGTCAAAAATTTCGATTATCAAATCTGATTTCTGAAACTCCAGCTTCAGGAATCAGATTGGTACACCGGATAGGACTCGAACCTACGACCCTCTGTTCCGAAGACAGATGCTCTAATCCACTGAGCTACCGGTGCGTAGAACTATTATAGCACAACTACTCGAAACAGAGGTAGATTCAAAAATACAAAAATCTATTGACTTTTTATAATGCTTATGCTATAATTAGAAGAGTGGTATATGGAATTCGCAAATCAGATGAGTGTTGCCACTCCACTATTTTGTTATATATGATTATATTGTTATTATTTTATCTCTTGTGATGCACTAAGTCGACGTCCTTTTCGTTGCAACCTATAGAATTATGATAGTATCGTTGTTGTAGCAAATTTAGGTATTATTTTGTAACTAAAAGGAGAAAAGCCGATTATGAATCACTCCACTATTAGTTCCCCAGTGAAAAATGTAGGAGTTCACAGGAGCAAGCTGAGCCTAGGACCGAAAAACCCACAACATAAAACATATCGTCGAAATGAAAAGGCAATCAATCGTGCATTATGTTCGCAGATCTCTCAGAGACGAATCGATATCAAAGCCAAAGAACTATACGAAGCGGCTGGCGTGACATCGCCGACGTTTTATCTTCATTATCATAATCCTCGAGATGCTTTGGCGAATTATGAGCAGAAAATAGCGCAAGATTTTCAAGCCAGAGCTTCACTTATTTCCAATAAACAAACTTTTTATATAATTCTGACACAACTGATTAGCAACAACTACAGCTATTTCACTGCTGTGGCGCGAGGCAACGATCATCACCTACTTAAACAAGTTTTATCATCTTATCGCGACGTTCTAGTGGGCCATGACATCAGCGATCATAATTTTGAAGCCTACATCGGAGTTTCGATTTTTCTAATCAATTATTGGATAACTCAAGGTAATACCAAGGCTTCGTTGACAGATTTTTGCGCGGAACGACTGGCAAGCGTTCGGCCGATTCGGTGGTGGTAGGATCTTCTGCATCGCCTTTAGCGATACCGCACATCCACATCTACGAAGCCGTTAATCCCGGATACAGTGCCGGTATCGGTCAGCTGCCACATATGAAATGGCTGGCTATAAGTCGGGCGGTCGTAGTACTGAGCAAGCCAAACGGCACGCGTATTGTTTTGCCAGAACTTGTCGAGATAGTTCTTGCTTCCATACAACATACCGCTATAGCCGGCGGAGTCGACCGTGCTAAGAAAAGTATCAGCTGCCTTTTGTAAGGTATGGAAACTCATGCCAGCACGGTTAAAGTCATTCCATTCTTCCCAGTCAAACGTTATGCCAAGTTCCAGCGGGCGATTATCGACTTGTGCGAGTATCCATTCGGCTTGGCGGCGAGCCTCATCAACACTATCAGCGCACGAATAGTAATATACTCCGATTGGTAATCCAGCCGCGAGTGCGCCTGTGATATTATCCTCAAAGTTCTGATCAAGCGTATATTCCCCGCCATACTCAGCTTGATAACCAATGCGAATTATGGCAAATTCCACTCCAGCAGCTCGCACCCTTTCCCAGTCAATCTTTCCCTGCCAAGATGAGACGTCAATACCAATCTCAGTATTGCCGTTTTTGTACAAATCAATTACTGCAGAAATTGGCGTCCCCGTATTAGTATCACTAATAGTGCTAGACCCGCCGCTGGAACTCGCGCTAGGCTTCACGACGTGTAGAGTGAAATTTTGCTTAGCGCTATTGCCGCTAGCGTCCGTAATAATATATTCCAGGGCATAGTCGCCGGCCTTGTTCAAATCATATTTACCGCTAATTTCGCGCGTTGGATGGTCGTCGGCATTATCGCCGCTCAGCATCAAATCGGTCAAATCGCCATCGTAACCGACGTTCACGGTATACGAGCTCTGGCCATAGATCACGGGCTTCGTTGTATCAACGACGTCGAAAGTAAACTTATAAGAACGTTTTTTATTTTTAGTGTTATAATACTGAAATTCAACTTCCTGAGAGCCAAGAGAGCTAGTGTCAACCGCAATATCGTCAACTAATGTTCCGTCTAGGCTAACGAGAAAATCAGAAACATGAAAATCGGAACTGAACTCAACCGTCGCACGATCGGCGCGCAGAACGACTGACGTAGCATCGAGACGACGAGTTTCGATAATATCATGTACCAACCAAGTTGCAGGCCCAACAACAAGTAGTACACCGATAAAAATAACTCCAATCGCAAATTTACGGCGCCCGAGGGTAGTTTTAACTTGGTCGACAAAAGTTGGACTTGATTTAGTTTTTTCTGAGTTTTGTGCGGCCGTTCCTTCCATATACTTTCTCCTTTAGCCTAGCTGGTCCTCAAGCATCGCACGTGTCACATGCACAGTTGCGCCATCATCGACCGCGCCCGCAAGCATGAGTTTTGCGAGCAGGTTCTCGACGGTTTGTTGGACGATACGGCGCATCGGACGAGCACCCATTTGCGGGTCGTAGCCGCGCTCGACTAGCAAAGCCTTTGCATCTTCGTCAAGAACGACGGTAATTTTACGCGAGGCAAGAGTTTTATTGACCGACGCCAACATAAGGTCAACGACCTTGAGCAAATCGGATTTCGAGAGTGGCTGGAAGACACAGATTTCATCGAAACGATTAAGAAATTCCGGCTTAAATTCGCCAGAGCCAATCAGTGCATTAATAAGTTCCTGTTTCATGCTGGCGAGGTCCATACCACTAGCGACATATTCGCGAATCCGATCGGCGCCAGCGTTAGAAGTTGCAATAATAATCGCGTCACGGAACGAAACTTCGTTATTATTAATATCGCGCAAGATACCCTCATCGAGCATCTGAAGCAAAGTGGTCAGAACTTGGGGATGAGCCTTCTCGATTTCGTCAAGCAAGACAACACAAAAAGGTTGTTTCAGGACGCGCGCGGTCAAACTCTCGGAATTCTCCGCGCCATCCGCGATGAGACGCGCGACATCGCCGGCAGTCACGTATTCGTTGAGATCGACTCGAACAATATGATTTTCGCCATTGAAATAGACTTCCGAAATCGCTTTTGCAAGTTCGGTCTTACCAACGCCAGTTGGCCCAAGAAAGAGAAAAGTTCCGATTGGTTTTTTATCATCCCGCACACCAACGGCGGCGCGACGCAAGGCGTCGGAAACCGTCTTCACGGCAGCGGTTTGGTCAATCATGCGTTGATGGATTAACTCTTCCATATGTAGTAATTGAGTGCGCTCGGCTGCGCCAGTCTGCATTTTGACACCCTGGGTCTTTTCGATAGCCTGCTGGACGGACTCAGCAGTGATGAAGCCTTGGTCAGGATAATGGCAGGCAGTCTCGAGGAGTTTGAGAGCACGACCAGGCATCGCAATGTCATGGATATAGCGTTCGCCGAGACGGTAAGATTCGGTTAATGACCAAAAGGTGCAGATGACACCATATTTTGATTCAAGCAGAGGAGCTTGGTCTTGGAGGATTTTTAGAGTTTCATCGCGGTCAGCAGCGGGGACTTTGATTTTGTTCATGGCGTTCGCTAGAGTACTGTTGCTGACGGAAATTTCCAAGAACTTTTGTTCATTCATAATTAAAATCATGCGTAAACGACCGGCTTCTAAGATTGGCAGAAGAAGGTTCGAGATGTCAACCGAGCCAATTCCAGATTCAAAGAATAGCTGCGCATTATCGAGACAAATAATGATATTTTTCGCAGCATAAGCCTCATTCAAAATATGCATCATGAGAGTTTCCATCGCGCCGGGGCCGCTGGCGGCAGAAATGAGTGAGGCGGCATTCAGCATAAAAACTTGCTGATACTTTAAGCTCGACGGGATAGGCGCGTCAGCATCCATGAGCGTGCTAGCAACAGCGTCAACAATCGTACTACGACCAGAGCCATTTGGACCGATCAGGACTACGTTTTGACGACCGCGACTCGAAAAAATCGAAATCACTTTATCAACGATTTCGTGATGAGCAGCGAGACGGATTTGCGATTCAGCCGCACTGGCACATTGCTCGGAAATATTAGTGCCGAAACGCTGTAAGGTCGGGATATAACCAAAATTCAAGTCGCGAGCGATGCCGCCAGTGCGACGATGACGACGAGCGCTCTTAACGAGACCGTGGAGATGATTGTACCAAGTAATACCGGTATAAAGATCGGCGAGTTCAAGTTTCATGCGGCGCAAAATCATCTCGTGTTGCGGGTGACTTTCAATCAAAGCAATCATCAGCATCCCACCGGAGACGGTCTCACCATCAACTTTGCGCCAAATTTCTCGCGCCTTGGAAAAAATCGGAGCAATATCAGAATTGAGTTCGCGTGCGATATGGGCTAGGCGTTCTGGAGAAATCCCGAAACGCAGTGCTAGAAAGCGGCCACTGCGAGTCTGATACAAGCCATTTACGATACTTTGGGGCGTGGGCTGGCGGTCGAGCGTGCGCAGAACATTCGCCGACAATAAGTCATTAATATTCTCAGTCGATCCGGCGGGTACGCGAGCAATTTCGCAAGTATTCCAAACAAAAATCATCACTAGAAAAATCGCAAACGCAGCAAGTAGCCATCCAAGCAAGTTGTGCTGGAAGAATAATAAATATATCGCACCGACAACACTTAATACGATACCTAGGCCCAGCAAAAACTTCACGGCACCAAGCTGCAGAACTTTGGCGGCACGAGCCTCACGTGCCCGCAGGCTATTATAATCAAAAGTATTATCCCGAGACGCACTATGTTCGGAGTGCTCAGCAGGAGTTTTTACAAAGTCAGTGTCCATTAAAACCTCACTTGGATTAATGCGCAGAACAAACAAATGACAATCAAAAGCGGAGCGAGTGGCCAAAGTACGGCGACGAGTGCGCCGAAAATCGCGCGCAGGATAATCACAACTGTACCAATAACAAGGAGAAACAGACGAACAATCGTGCCGATCACACGAGAAAAAAGTCGATCAAGAAAAGCAGAAAACTTAACACTCAGATCAGAGCTGACGACTTGGCCGGCAGAAATTTGGCGAAAGGGCGCGAATAGGTGTCGCACGAGAAGTCCGACCGAGAAGAAATCGACGGCGTTTTTCAACTGGTCGACAAAATGCTGCAGATAGAGCCGCCAACCGCGAGTATACCACCACTGAAACATTCCAAGTATGAGCATATACAGTATATTATACAGGAAAAGACGCGGCGCGACTAGTCAATCGTCTGTGAACAGACAAGTTGACGAATCGCATCGAAAAGATAAGGCTTGTAGACGGCAAGCTCAAAAGGCTCAGAATTCATAATACAGGAAAAGCAGGTCGCACTGGTCAATTCTACGACCATATATAATAGGACTTTGGGATTTTTGAGGCGAATGCCACTGCGCTCGGCGCCTTGGGTTAAGATTTGGATGATGTTTGCATTTGGCTCGGTGAAAATTTCGCCGATTTTTTGATTAAACACTCCAAGCGAAAGATCCTTTTCGATAAGCTTTAAAGCTTCTCGATTTTGCGCAAGTACGTCCGTCACGTAATCAATGACAAAAATAATTTGGTCTTCAAATTCTACGATGTCGGTCTGGTAAAGCGCGTTTAAGGCACGCTGGAAAAGTTCATTGGATTTTTGAGTAATGATACAGCGGCGTAAATCGTCTTTGTCACGAAAATAAAGATAGAACGTTCCTTTCGCAACATTGGCACGGTCGACAATTTCCTGAATCGAAACCGCATCGAAACCTTGCTCAAGAAAAAGTTGGTAGGCCGCCTCGATCAGACGGTTATTTTTAGAAATCTGTTTGTTGAGGCGTTTCCCTACCTGTTGAACTAAAGTCATATTTATATTATAACTTTGCGGATTAAAAAAGTAAAGCATTTTTTGTGACGAAAAAATGACTATTGGTCATAAAATGTCTTGACAGAAAGGTTTTATAGATGTAGAATGATACACAGAAAACTGACTATTGGTCAGAAAATAAGCGTAAAAGTTAAGAAAAGGAGAAAAAATGCGCAAAATAAGCGATTTTATTTGTCGACATCGCTGGGCGATTGTGCTTGGATCGTTACTCTTGATGATTCCGGCGTTGTTTGGCTATATCGCGACGAAGGTAAATTATGATCTTTTAGTCTATCTGCCGTCCGACATTGAGACGATCAAAGGTCAGGAGATTATGACCGAAGAATTTGGGACGGGGGCGTTTTCGATTGCAGTATTGGAAAATATGCCAGCAAAAGAAACGCTGGAGCTGGAAGACAAAATTCGCGGCGTCGAAAGCGTAAATCAGGTGCTCAGTCTAGCGGATTTAACTGGAACGGCAATTCCGATGGACTTCTTGCCGAGCGAGATACGTGAAAAAGCAACACATGACAATACTCAACTGATGATTATTACGTTCGCAAACGGAACGAGCGACGAGGCAACGTTAGCAGCAGTTGAAGAGATTCGTGAGATTACGGGTGAGAGTTGTTTAATCGGCGGGATGAGCGCGATGGTGCTGGATACGAAGATTCTGTTCAATAGTGAGACGATTCTGTATGTCGGAATTGCAGTAGTATTGTCGCTCATTGTATTGTTACTATGTTTGGATTCATTCGTCGTGCCATTCTTGTTGCTAGGGAGTATCGGTATCGCGCTACTATTTAACATGGGGACAAATATTTTCCTGGGCGAGATTTCCTATATCACGCAGGCGATTAGTGCGGTGTTGCAGCTTGGCGTGACGATGGATTTTTCAATTTTCTTGTATCACAAATACGAAGCGGCGAAGAAAAATGAAAAAGATAAACTCAAAGCCATGAGTATGGCAATTCGCGAGACAGCAAGTTCGGTCGTCGGGTCGGCGTTGACGACTTTTGCGGGATTCTTAGCGCTCTGTACGATGAGCTTGACATTAGGTACGGATATCGGAATTGTGATGGCAAAAGGCGTGGTGTTGGGCGTCGTATGCGCGATTACGACTTTCCCGGCTCTACTACTAGTCTGCGATAAATGGATCGAGAAGACGCGACATAAAGTCTTGATTCCAGAGTTCAAGAAGGTGACGGAGTTTATCGTCGAAAAGCGAAAAATCATTCTGACAATTTTCCTAGTCTTGCTAATTCCAGCATATATTATTCAGGGCAAGACGGAAGTGTATTATAAACTCGATTCGTCGATTCCGGAAAGTTATGAATATACGCAGGCGATGACTAAACTCCGCGAAGATTATGGGATGGAATCGCAAATGATGATTTTGACGCGTAGCGAGACGAGTAATGCAAACGTCAATGCGATGACACACGAAATCGAAGGCTTAGACGGCGTAGACGCAGTAGTTGGTTCAAGTCTACTTTCCGACTATGGGATTTCAACGGAAATTTTGGGCGACGAGCTGCGAGACGTAATGGAGACGGAAAATTATTCAATGATGTTAGTTCTGTCGAATTATGGAATTGCGACGGACGAATTAAACGAGCAGATTGCGCGAATCAATGAGATTGTCGATAGCTATGATGACGGCGCGATAGTGGCAGGCGAAGGACCGCTGATGAAAGATTTAGTTGAAACTTCGGATCGGGATTTTACGAATGTGAATTTCGTGTCGATTGGTGTGATTTTCGTTATCATGGCGTTAGTCCTAAAGTCCATTTCCCTGCCGGTACTTTTGATGGCGGCGATTGAGTTTGCGATTTTCCTGAATCTCGGAGCGGCGTTCTTGACTGGCACGGAGATTCCATTCATTGCGTCAATTGTAATCGGGACGATTCAGCTTGGGGCGACAATTGACTATGCGATTCTGCTAACGACGAAGTATCTCGAGGAGCGACAAAACGGCAAAGCAAAAATCCAAGCAGCAAAAACGGCACTAGGAAGTTCGATTCAGTCGATTTTCGTCAGTGCGATGTGCTTCTTCGGAGCGACGATTGGCGTGGGATTGTTTTCGCAGATTGATATGATCGGGTCACTATGTACACTGATTGCGCGCGGAGCGATTATAAGTATGGCGATCGTTGTAACGGTCGTAACGGCACTGCTCGTGTCGTGCGACGGGTTGATTCGGAAAACAACGTTAGGTTTTAATAAACGATAGGAGAGATTTATGAAAAAATATCAGAAAAATATTATGGGGGTAGCGATTATGGGGATGATGGCGCTAGTACCAACTGGAGCGACTTATGCGCTATCGCAAGACGAAACGGTTTACGCGAAACTTGGCAGCGATGGTGCAGCTTACGAAACATCAGTCGTTGAGCATTTAAAAAATGACAAGAAGGACTACCAGTTGTTCGACCGGACAAGTTTGCGCGACATCGAGAACCTAAACGGCTTCGAGAGTTTCATGGTCGAGGACGGTAAAGTAATCTGGAACGCAGATGGGAAAGATATTTATTATAGCGGAAAATCACAAAAAGAGTTGCCCGTGCAAATGTCTGTGACTTACAAAATGGATGGCGAAGCAAAAACACTAGATGAAATCATTGGCAAGTCGGGGAGTTTTGAAATTAGTTATAAGTTCAAAAACTTGTCGAAAGCTGGCGATATGTACACGCCATTTGTCGCGGCGCTCGCTACGACCTTCAAAGAAGGTGCAGTGTCGGGACTTGAAGTTTCAAATGGCAAGGTCGAAAGTAATGGACGGACGCTTGCGGTGGCGGCAGTAGCGGCGCCAGGACTATATGAAAGTTTAGGAATTGAGGAGCTAAAAGGTTCAGACGAAATTGTCTTAAGATTTGAGACGGAAAAGTTTGAAATGAGCGACGTCTATACGGTCGTGACACCAAAATTACTCGATAGCGAAGATCTGAAGGTTTTTGCGGAGCTTGATACTTTGTCGGAGAGTGCAAATGTACTTGCGAATAGTAGTAGACAATTAGTAAACGGAAGTGCGAGCTTGAATGCTGGACTGAGCGAACTGCGCGCCGGAATTGTAGCAGCAAAGCAACAAATGGGGGCGTTCGCGACAAATATCGATAACGCTACAATGGCGCAGATTAAAAGTGCGGCTGTAGCTGGAGCGGAACAGGCTGTCGAAGCGAAGCGCGCGGAGATCGAAGCAGGAGTTAACGCGCAATTAGCTGGAAGTCCGGAGCTGCTGAATGCGTTACATTTGCAAGCCGAGGCGATGTGCAGCGCACAGATTGGCGGAGCAATATGCCCAGACGCGCAGATACAAGCGGTTGAAGCGCAGCTAGTTGCCGGAATTAAAAATCAATTGGTCGAAAGTTCAATGTTGATTGCAAAACAGACCGCCCGCGAAACTGCGAGCGCAACAGCGGAGCAGGTCGCAACACAAGTCGCCGGTACGATTCAAGCGAAGGTTGCACCGGCAGTAGCGGGAGCTTTAGATACGATTCTGGGCGGAGTAGATAGGCTCGTACAAGGTGCTGGAGAGCTGAACGCCGGGATGACGAAGTTCGACCAAGAAGGTATTCAGCCGTTAGCGAATTTTGTAAATGGTAAGATAAAAGTAACGGCAAACAAAGTCGAGCGGCTATTGAAATTGTCGGAGGATTATCAGAGTTATGCTGGTATCGCCGATGATGCGGAAGGCGAGACGAAATTTATCTTGATGATCGAAGGCAAGAAGGCGGAGTAATTTTACTAGTCGAGGAAATCTCCGTCATAGCGGTGGCGGAGATTTTTTAAACTAAGTCGGAGTTGAGATAGTAATAGTACTCAAGAAGTTCCGGTGAATAATTTTTGACTACGGCGAGGGCTGGGTGCTTGGTTTTCTCGTCAATCTCGCTATGCGACGGGACGATCAGCATGCGCGTAATGCCGATTTGCTCGACGAAAGCTGGATTGTGGCTCACCATAATAATCGTACCGGTGTAATCTTTGAGGTTTTCGCCGATGATTTTCTGAGTTTCGGGATCAAAGTGATTCGTCGGCTCATCAAGGATAATAAGATTGGCGCGCTGGAGCAAGATCTTGCAAAGTGCGACCCGAGCTTTCTCGCCGGGCGATAGGACGGCGACTTTTTTATACGCGTCGTCATCATAAAAGAGAAAATTGCTAAGCATGCCACGGAGCTCCGTATCGGTAAAATCGTAACTCTGGACGTTCTCAAGAATCGTGCGGCGCTCATCAAGAATTTCAAGCTCCTGTGCGTAGTAGGCGATAGTAGTATTTTGATTCAGGATTACCGAACCCTCACTAGGCGTCAACTCGCCAACAATGAGCTTCAATAGGGTCGACTTACCAACACCGTTTTCGCCGACGATGAGAAACTTCTCGCCACGCGTGAGCGAAAAATTAAGATGATCGTAAAGTAAATGATCAGGTTTGTAGCCGAAAGATAAGTTTTGAACTTCGAGCGGTACTTTGCCGCCGACTTGAGCGGGGGTAATGCGCATAGCGACACGAGCATATTCCTGTTCGCGCGTACCAAGCTGCTCAAGTTTCTTCGCGAGGACTTTTTCGCGTTGATGACCCATGCCGATGAGTGCAGTATTAGAGCGTTTAGCAGCGCGGGCGCGAGCAACGAATTCGCTAAGACGTTTAATTTCTCGTTCCTGCTCCGTAATCCGAGCATCCTCGGCAGCCTTTTCTTCGGCGTATTGTCGACGAAAGTCAGCATAGTTCCCTTTGTAGACTTTCATTTTGTGGGTAGTTTTATTCACGAAAAGAGTTTTGTTAGTAACAGTATTTAGGAAGTCGATGTCGTGTGAAATTACCAATACCATACCACGATAATTGCGCAGGTAATTTGCCACGAAACGCTTAGTCTCGACGTCGAGGTGATTAGTCGGTTCGTCGAGCAACAAAAGTCCGGCGTTTTCGAAAAGCACGCGGGCGAAAGCGACTTTTGATTTCTGGCCACCGGAAAGTTCGCGCATTTTTTGATCAACGAGGTCAGAAAGATGCATTTTGTCGAGAATTTTTAGTAGCTCATAATCAAAATTCGCGAGGTCATAAGAGTCGATCAAGTCTTGCAGTTCTGTAATTCGGTTAAGAATCTTCGCACTATCAGGATATTTGGCGAGTTTTTCGTATTCGTCGTTAAGTTGCGCTTGGAGTTCATCGACTGGACGGCCGGCAGCAACATACTCCCAGACCGTAATATCATCATGTTCGGGCGGAATAATAATTTCCTGTGGAAGATAGCCAAGACGGAGACTAGGAAGTTCAATCTCGCCGGAATCAAGTTCTTGCTCGCCAAGAATAATCCGGAAAAGGGTCGTCTTTCCGGCACCATTAACGCCAACAATGCCCGCCTTATCTTGCGGATCGAGACGAAAATTACAGTCATCATAGATGACTTTCGTACCATAAGCAAGATGGAGGTGGGAGGCGTTCATTCAATGATTATAACATAATAAATAGCGAAATAAAGCTGTAGCGAAGAACGACAACAGTATACAGAAGGTCTAGCTATTGCAAGACCCGACACAGAAGTTCGGATAGCTTGTGACGGGGCAACTTCAAGGGAACTATCGACAGACAAGAGGCTGGCGACACTTAATTTTGTTATAAAAGACCAAAACGCATATCGACTTCTTATTTTAGAGATGCATCCATTTTCGCTATAATTTCCTTGCAGAATTGTTCTAATATTTCAGCCTCATTGATGAACTCGCTTAATATTTTCTCCATATCGTTGTCAAAGGCGGCGTTAATATCGTATTTATCCCACAATACCGCCCTGCCATCATCTGTTATTGCTATCACGCCGTGCGCCGGGAGATTACGAAGTATAGATAATTTGCCTTTCGGTTTCGCGATGACCCCCACTTTTTCAGCAATCTTGTCAAGTTCCTCTAATTTTTTACCAAAAGTTAAACTGGAAAGCTCGCATTTTTTACCATCGCCATTAATATATTCTGTACTGGACATCTTATAATCAGTACTCAACGTGGCTCGCGATATAATATAGCCAACTTGGATATTCATTTCATTGGCCATGTTTACTATAACGCCAGTACAATACCTAGCAATCTCATAGCTGGCAACATCGATGGGCGATATAGCGTGCCGTATAGCATTAGCAACAGCTTCAATGGTGTTCTTTTGTGCTCTAGCATTTATCATCATTCACTCTCGTAAACTTTTAATCCTTAATATGATGCCGTTTTTAGAATAATAACTGATTGATTTTTAGTAATACTCTTATTTCAGTTGATGCCACTCTAGTACGCCCGACAGGAAACTTCGCTCTCTTCGTTCGCTCAGCGCTCGTCGTCGGCTCTAAAAATCTAAAGCAAACTTTAGATTTTTCTCACGCTCCTTCTCGCTACGAACCTAGCGCTACGCGCTTCGATTCTTTTCCTATCGATTGATATTAATCAATATAACTTAAAAATAAACTAAAGTTTATTTTTAAGTTATGGTACGCCCGACAGGATTCGAACCTACGACCTTTGGTTCCGGAAACCAACGCTCTATCCAGCTGAGCTACGGGCGCATATGACGTATATTATTATACCACACTCCCCTGAGACTTGCTATGCGGCTTTCTTTTTCTTCTTTGGCAAAGGCGTAACGGCCTCGACTTGACGAATGATTTCGCGCGCGAAGTCAGCGTTGTCGATATCGAGGATGTAATGCGGTTTCGCGCCTTGATACGGAGCGCCGATTTTGGCGTCTTGCATCTGCCTCGCAATACAATCCAGCTGTTTGATAAATACAGTGTTATCGCAAACCGTAATCACTGGCTTATCGTTGACATAGATCATGTATTCGCCGAACATTTTGCGATAGCGAATGTCGCCAACGCCCTGCAGTTGTTCGCAAACATATTCAATAAAACTTAAATCAGTTGCCATACTATATATTATATACTAAGTTCGACATATCCAGAGAACCAATCTTCAAAACCATCAACCGAAGTATAAGCCGCGGCATCTTCGTCACTATCGGCTTCGAGAAAATCAACAACTCGTCCGTTATGAAAAATTGCGAAGCTGGGATAGAATTTCAGGTCTGGGATAATATTACTATCTTTGATAGTCGAAAAACTAATTTCATAAAACTTAAGTGGATATACCCCAAGGAAAACGTCGAGATTCTTTTCGAGATCAGCGGAAGCCTGGCAGGCGGGTTGCGAGATAAAAAGTCCAAAGGATTTTTGTCCGTCGATAAGCGATTGTAATTCATCAATATTGATATCCTGAACCTCGGCAGAACCGTAATATTCGGAGCTAAGGGCAAATTTATAACTACGGGTTAACATAATAATTGCGAAAGCCACTAGAATAACAGCAAAACTAGCTGCGATAATAATGAAGTTGCGGCGGGTTTTCATTCGGCCTCGATTTCGGTAAGAGTTGAAAAGTCAATATCGTGATATGGGACTTTCCAAAAATCGTAGACCGTCTCACTGTTACGTTCAGCTTTCACTGCGACATTATGCTCGCCATCGTAGTACCAGTGGCCACCAACATTATAGATTTTGTCCGCATCCCAACCAAGTGAAACGAGGAGGTTCTTCATCGCACCAGCGTAACCGCCACCACCGCACATCAGGAGAATATATTTATCTTTCGGGAAAAGGTCTTCGAGAATTTGGAGTGATTCAGCATAGTTCGGAGTATAATTCCCTGCGCCGTCATCCGTAAAAAGTGCGGCGCCAGTATAACTTTCACCGACTTCGTTGGGAAGACCGGTAGGATTAATAATGTATGGATAGGGTACGATTTCAAAGCCATCAATAAACCCGGAAAGGTAAGAATCGCCGCCGATCGCTTCATAATTTCCCGGGTCCTTAAGCATGCGTAGGTCGCGATAAACTGCGTCGTCACGTCCGAGATAGTGGTCAATCGTCGATTCGTTGATATTTTTATCAATACCAAATTGGCTACCGCGGATACCCTCAGCAAGTTCAGGGGCAGGAAGCCCACTGTTAGAAACGGTTTCAGTTTTGCGCTGCGTAGTTAATAATGATAAGACGATTGTGACGCAAATCATTACGATAATGATAGTAGCGATGATAATTTTGCTAATTTTAGAGCGTGGTTTATCCATGGTTATATTATAGAGCATAAGCGGGTGGAGAGGTAGTATAATGTAAGTATATTATGGCAAATATGATAGTTTTTATGGGAATAGTGACGTTTTTCATGTTTGTGGCGGTCGGAGCTTTATGGTTATTCGGTAATAACGGCATCGACAGGTTACGCCATCCTGAAGAATGGAGCAGCGCTGGCAGTTCTGGTGAAAGAATGTTATACAATACACTATTGCGAAAGTTCCAGATTCCCGAAAAATACATTTTAAGAAACGTTTATATTCCGACCAAGGATGGCGGCACGTCAGAAATTGATATTTTAGTGGTGTCGGAAAAAGGTATCCTGGTGTTTGAATGTAAAAACTACGCAGGCAATATCTATGGTGACGCACAAAAACCAAAATGGATACAATATTTGGGAGGAAAACGAAGCTATTTTTATAATCCTTTTATGCAAAACCGCGGGCATGTAAAGCATCTACGTACTTTCTTATCTAACTACAATATACCAATAATACCTTTCGTAACAACTATCTCGCGCGGCAATTGGAAGATTAAAAATTTTGGCCAAGAAGATTATCTGTTAGGGTATAATTGTCATCTGAAGGATATTCTCGATAAGTATAAGAGGTTAGATGTAATGATACGGAATGCTGATGATATTTTAAAGGCTCTAGCGCCGTTATCGCGCCCAGATAAAGAAATCCGCCAAGCACACATTGCACGAGTACAACATAAACAATAATTATCGCTCCCTGAAGACTTTTTCATAAATAAAGCCGATCTCAGAATCGGTCTTCCCGCTGGCGTCGGGTTCACCGTTCGGAATGACCTTTTCGTAAATTTTTTTGCAGCCCATGTGTTCGTAGAATTTATAATTACATGACTCATCGGTAAGAATTTGGAGATTTCTCATGTGGTCGTCGCGAGCCAATTCGAAAGTTTGGCTTAGAAGTTTTTGACCAATTTTTTGACCGCGAAACTTTTTATTGACAATCAAAACAACAATTTCGCCATCAAAATAATCTTCTAGTTCTGACGGTGCATAGTCATAATCACGATCATATTTACGAATAGCCATTTTATTTTTCACGAGAAAACTATTAGCTAATAGTTTTCTTACGACGCCGTAAGATTTCTTTCTAAAAAGATGACGCTTTGACTTCCATTTAGAATAGCCGCAAATCCCGACGACTTCTCTGCCCTGGATTTCAAAAACAAAATTTTCGGTCTCACTTAAAATTTCTAGCCAGTATAGCCAAGCACAAGTCTTACCACGAGCTCCAGAGGCGCTTTTACCTAAATCCCATTCATGATATAGCATGTCAACAATCTGGCGGTGATATTTGAATTTCATACCTTATATTATACTATATGTTTATGCTAGAATTAAGAGGTGGATGATTCCATGGGATCTGCGGATGACATTTGAGGTCAGGCTCCGGTTACCCGTTGCTCTCTGAAAAAAGATCGTGGAGTTTCTCTTTCATAAGTTCCAGGGAGAACGAGAAAGGCTTGAAATTTAGCGTGATTACGATCGCGCCGAAGATGAGTAAACTCCTCTACCTATGGATGTAGTTTTTTGGCTTTTGTCCGTAGCGGGAACGTAAATTTGAACGATGGTAAGATGTACAACGTCGGCGAGAGGGGCTACCCTTGGTCGCGTACAGCTAAATCGTCTACCAACGCCTACAACTTATGGATGACGTCTACAGATGTCAATCCGTCAAACAACAACAACCGTTGGAACGGTTTCCCCCTCCGCTGAGGGTTTGGCCGGTTGCGGTGCCGATCTTTAATAGAAAATACTCCACGTCATAGTGGAGTATTTTCTATGGTGAGTCGGGTGGGGCTCGAACCCACGACACCCTGCTTAAGAGGCAGGTGCTCTAACCAGCTGAGCTACCGACCCACAACTGGTAGTATTATATCACGTTAGAGGCGAAAATGAAAGCCCTAAAATAGCTGTTTTGTGCTAGAATAGTAAGATGAAGATACGCGAGAATGTACCGATTTCTGAGCTAACGACGATGCGGCTAGGGGGTGCGGCACGATATGTGCTGGAGGTGGAGCAGCCAGAAGACGTAGAGGCCGCGTATGAATTTGCTGCAGAACGAGAGTTACCGACTTGGGTAATGGGGGGCGGAGCGAATACAATTGGGCACGATGATGGATTTCCTGGAGTAGTGATTTTGAACCGGCTGAAAGGGATTTCCGTGCGGAAAGACGGGGTGTTGGTCGCAGTAGAGGAGCTAAGTGAAGCAGATTTTAGTGATGAGATCATTTTAGTGGGGATGGGGGGAGAAATCTGGGATGATTTCGTGAAATCCGCAGCCGAGCGAGGATATACTGGTACTGAGGCGATGAGCATGATACCGGGAACAGTGGGGGCGGCGCCAGTACAAAATATTGGCGCATACGGGCAGGACTTGGCTCAGGTCGTCGAATCGGTCGAGGCATACGATACAAAAACTAGCGAAATCATAACGCTGGCGCCGCCCCAAATGAACATGGGCTATCGGACAACACGGTTTAATACCGGAGAAGATGCGGGGCGATTCTTTATTATTTCCGTAGCAGTGAAATTACGGCGCGGAGAGCTGACACCGCCGTTTTATAATTCCTTGCAAAGATATATTAATGAACACGGAGTGATGGATTTTTCGCCGATGAGTATTCGGAAAATGGTCTGTGAGATTCGGGACGAAAAATTGCCCGACCCGGAGAAGGTAGCAAGCGCAGGAAGTTTCTTTAAGAACGTTCGAGTAGCACCGGAGGATGCAGTAAGCGTACAGGAACGTGGAATTCCGCTCTGGGTAAATGCGGACGGAAGCGGAAAATTGAACTCGGGATGGCTGATTGAGCAGTGTGGATTAAAGGGTAAAGAACTATATGGATTTCGCGTGAGCGACAAGGCTGCACTAGTGTTGATTAATGAAAAGGCAAAAACGTATGCAGATTTGGCGAAAGCGAGACAAGAAATCGTTGATACGGTGCGAGAAAAGTTTGGGTTTAAGCTGGAGCAAGAGCCGGTTGAGCTAGTAGCGAGGACGTGATTTAGTATATCACTGGATGAATAATACGTAGATAAATTATATCAGGAGATGAATAATGAAAGAGTTGAATGGCCATGAGTTGGCCGAATATATGAAGGAGAATCAGGCGCATCTGGTGCGCAGTTTACGAGCGCAAGGAGTACAGCCGAAGCTAGTAATTATCCGCGATAGCGATAACCCAGTGATTACGAAATATGTGCAGCTGAAGCAGCGGTATGGTGCTGATATAGGGGTAGAAGTTGAAGATTGGCTGCGTGAAGATGCAAAAACAGCGGTGCATGAAGTGAACAATGACCCGAGCGTACACGGTGTGATTGTGCAGTTGCCACTACGCGATAAGGCGATGACGGACGAAATAGTACAAGAAATTATGCCGGAAAAGGATGTAGATGGATTATCTCATGAAGCGAATAATTATACTATTGGGCATGCGCCCGGTGAGATAAATAGTGGAGGGGATACTAGTAAGGCGGAGACGATGCCGAGGTTTGAGTCGGCGACAGCGACGGCAATTAATTGGTTACTGGCTGGGTATGATATTGATTTGACTGGAAAAAAGATTGCGATCGTCGGGCGCGGTAGATTAGTGGGTGCGCCGCTAGAGCGGATGTGGCGAGATTCGGGATATAACGTGACGGTGTTTCGGAGCAAGGATAGCCTGGAGACGTTGCCGGAGTATGACGTAATTGTGAGCGCAACAGGCGTAGCGCATTTGATTAAGGATGAAATGGTGGGAAGTGGCGCAGTAGTGGTTGATGCCGGAACGGCGAGCGAGGGCGGTGTGCTGGTGGGCGACGTAGATGATGCAGTGCGCAAGCGAAATGACCTCAAAGCGATGACGCCGAAAGTGGGTGGCGTGGGGCCACTGACAGTGACGGCGCTGTTTGAACATGTGCTGATTGCGGCACAACAACAAAAAGTGACTCACTAAGCTCATTTGAGACGCGCTTGGCGTAACCCGTCGTTACGGGTACGCCTTCGCTTCGCCCGCTCCCCGTTGGTCACGGAGAGTCTCGCATGAGCTTAGCTAGTCACTCTCATGCTATTCGCCACAGCAACCAGCATATGCAGAATTAATTATTATATGCTTGCCGCAATCAACGTATGTTCAAACTTAGCTTTTATTTCTTAGTTGCTAGGTTCACGATCAGATCGGCGGCCTTTTCCTTGCCCATAGCGGCATTGATGCAGAGGTCGTAGTTCGCAGGGTTGCCCCACTTTTGGCCAGAAATCATACTGTAGTAATCAGCGCGATTCTTATCGGAACGCTTGATGTTCTTTGTAGCGCTTTTTTCGTCATCATCATACATTTTCATGACGTTGCGGACACGGTATTCCAATGGAGCGTGGATGAAGACGCGCAAGACATGCGGGTTATCACGCAGGACGTAGTCAGCGGCGCGACCAACAATAACACAAGAACCTTTTTCGGCAATATCTTTCAAAACCTGCTCCTGAGCTTCGATTGCATACTTCGCTGGTGAAGTCGTGAGGTAAAGTTCCTTCATGATTTCTTCGCCATCATTGCTATTCACTTTATCAATATAAGCCTTCTCAAGACCGCTTTCCTTCGCAGCGAGAGCCGTAAGTTCCTTATAATAATATGGAATACCGAGTTGCTTCGCGACCAATTCACCAATTTTCTTGCCCTGGGAGCCGTGTTCACGCGAAATCGTGATGATGACGCCGGGTTTGGAATCCTGGAAGCTAGCCTTTGTTGTAGCCTCAGCAGGACGACCGAGATGGCGGAAGTAGACAATCGCGAGACCGCCAGCAATCATGATACCGAAGATATCGGCAATTGGGGCAGCCCAAAGGACACCGTTGATATTATCCATGACGCCCGGCAAAATCAGGACAAGCGGAACGAAGAGGACGATGTCGCGAGCGAGGGAAACAATCGCGGCGCGAAGTGGCTCACCGACGGCCTGGAAGAAGATCGAAATAACTTTAATCGTACAAGTCAAAGTAATGAACATGAGGAAAATGCGGAAAGTGAGGACAGCAAATTCCATATAAAGTTCAGGGTTTTCGGAATTGGAGCCGAAGGCGTTGATGATGATTTGCGGGCAGAGTTCGAAAATCACGGTCGCGACGAGACCGACAACAATGGTCGCAGTGATACATTTGCGGAAAGTCTCGCGGACGCGGTCGAATTTGCCAGCACCAATATTAAAGCCGAGAATGGGCTGCGCGCCGATGATGATGCCCATGGCAATACTAAGGACAATCGTGAAGACTTTCATACAGATGCCGATAATTGCGAGCGGGTCGTTCGCACCATAGACGGAACGCGCACCGTAAACTGCGAGCATTTTGTTACAAACCATAGAGATAACGACGATGGAAAGTTGAGTAATGAGGGTCGAAATGCCGAGTTTGGCGACATTGCTTAGGACTTGGCTTTCGGGATTAAAACTAGAGAGTTTAAGACGGAAAGTCTTGGTACGGGCGAGGTAGATGATCGAAAGAATTAGCGTGACAATTTGGCCGGTGATAGTCGCCCAAGCAGCACCGGAAATGCCCCAGTTCAAAACGAAGATAAAAATCGGGTCAAGAATGATATTTGTCACAGCACCGGCGACTGTCGCAATCATGGCGAAAGCCGGGGCACCATCAGCGCGAATGACGGAATTTAGCATGTAGCCAAGCATATAGACCGGAAAGAAGCTGAGAATAATGAAGAAATACTGCCGAGCATACATCAAGTTTTCGCCCGACGCACCGAAGAGACCAAGAATCTGATCGCAAAAAGTAAACCCGAGTGCGACAAGAATGAGACTTAAAACGAACGTAATAAGCATGCTGCCACCGACGGCGCGATGAGCATTTTTCGTGTCTTTGCGCCCCTGGCAAATCGAGAGAAAAGCAGCCGTACCATCACCAAACATGCCGGAAAGTGCGACCGCAACTAGGGTAAGCGGAAAGACGATTGATGTTGCGGCGTTACCGACAGCACCAAGGCCGGCGGCGGTGCCGTGACCGATGAAAATCTGGTCGACGACGTTGTAAAGTGAAGTAATTAAAAGTGCGAGAATGCACGGAATGGAAAACTTAAACAGAAGTTTTGAAACTTTTTCCTTTCCGAGATATTGATTTTCTGTTTCCATCAGAAAAGTACTCCTTTTTAGAATTGATATTTGTGTATGCCCTCAAAGTCTTCGATTTTTCTACGACAGCTTATCGAAAAGACATGTAAATTTTGACGATTATACGCTTTTCAAGCTGGGTCAACTTTTTGTATTGTAGCACAAAGTTTTCGGATGGTAACGTTGTAATTTTTACAACGTTACCAGTCGTGTTATCAGTTTTCTAACGAAAGTTTCCCGCGGTTGCAGACTTGGAATCTGTCTAGTCGCGTTTGAGCATGACTGTAAAGGCTTCACTCGGGATGTCGATTTTGCCGAAGCGTTTCATGCGAGCTTTGCCTTTTTTCTGTTTCTCAAGAAGTTTCGCCTTGCGGTCGCGGTCGCCGGTGTGGATCTTTACCGTAACATCCTTGCGGTAAGCACCAATCGTCTCGCGGGCGATAATCTTCGCGCCAATCGCCGCCTGGAGGGCAACTTCGAAATTCTGGCGCGGGATGACTTGCTTTAATTTTTTCGTAATTTCGCGACCGAGAGCGTCAGCTTCAGAACGGTGGCACATAATACTTAGCGCGTCCATGCGATTCCCCGCCACGAGAAAGTCAAGACGAACGAGATCTTCGGCGCGATAATCGGAAAGTTCGTAATTAAAGCTAGCGTAGCCGGAAGTGATACTTTTCAACTGGTCATAAAAATCGGTCAGAAGATTCGCCATCGGCGCCTCAAAATCAATCACAGCGCGATCTTCAATGTAGCTAAGATTAGTCTGCTGACCGCGTTTTTCGTTAATAAGATTGAGGACGCCACCGATCATATTCTGTGGCAAAATAATTTCGCCCTTCACCCACGGCTCGCGGACTTCGACAACCGTAGACTGGTCGGGTAGGTCGGAGGCAGAACGAATATTCAGGTCTTCTCCATCAGTAGTCGTGACTTCGTAATTTGTGCTGGGATTCGTCACGACAAGGTCGAGGCCAAATTCGCGTTCGAGACGTTCACGGATAATATCCATATGGAGCAGGCCAAGGAAGCCAATCCGGAGACCAAAGCCCAGTACCGGAGAGTTTTCTGGCTCGAAATGGAGAGCAGAGTCGGAAAGTGCAAGTTTCTCGACGGCATCTTTCAGATCCTGATATTGGTCATTCGAAACGGGAAAAAATCCGGCATAGACAAACGGTAAAACTTCTTTATATCCCGGAAGCGGGGTCGCAGCCGGAGTTTTTGCGAGCGTAACCGTATCGCCGACTTTAGCTTCGCGAGTGGTTTTCAGATTGGTCACGATATAGCCGATATTCCCCTCATCAAGACTCTCCATTGGAGTCATCTTTGGCGTTAGAACGCCAACTTCAAGCGCAAGGCCATTCGTCTCGGCGGCCATCATGCGGATTTCGGAGTTTTTTGGAATCGAGCCTTCAAAGACGCGGACATAAAGGATGACGCCGCGATAGTCGTCAAAATAGGAATCAAAAATCAAAGCTCGAGTGCGCGAAGAGCCTGCGGACGTTAATAGGACACGTTCACGCTCGCCCGTCGTTACGGGGAGCTTGCTCACTTCGTCCGGCTCCCGTTGTCGCCGGAGATTCCTCTCAACGCCCGCAGCCTCTTCACTCGCGCTCCTATTTTCGCTTGATTCTCGTCGGTCGCGGAGATCCCCAGAAACATCAATCAACGCGGTCCGCGGCACTGGAGCGTTCGTAATAATACGATTAAGTATTTCGTCGACATTGTAGCCCGTCTTTCCGGAAACCGGAATAATATCCTCGGATTTACAACCGAGAAGGTTGATGATTTGGGCGCTGACTTTTTCGACGTCGGCAGCTGGAAGGTCAACCTTGTTAATCACCGGGATAATATATAGATCCTGTTCAAGGGCGAGATAGACATTGGCGAGAGTTTGCGCCTGGATACCCTGCGTCGCATCGACAACAAGTACAGCGGTTTCGACGGCCTGAAGAGAGCGTGAGACTTCGTAAGAAAAATCGACGTGACCGGGGGTGTCAATCAGATTGAGGGTATAGCCCTTCCATTTCATCTGAACCGGCGCGAGCTTAATCGTAATCCCCTTTTCACGCTCAAGCTCCATTGAATCAAGTAGCTGCGATTTCATCTCACGCTGCGAGACCGTACCAGTAAGCTCCATCATGCGGTCGGCGATGGTCGACTTACCATGGTCAATGTGAGCAATGATGCAGAAGTTGCGAATTTGATCAGTCATATGGTAAAATTATATCATATGCGCAAGATTCTGGCAATTTCTGGCGGGGTGGATTCGATGGTGATGCTGGATATTTGCCGACAACATTTTGCGCCAGATGAACTCATTGTGGCACATTTTGACCACGGAATTCGGGAGAATTCGGCGGAGGATGCGAAGTTTGTACAGCGCAAGGCCAAAGAATATGGGCTGGAGTGCCAAGTTGGACGGGGCAATTTAGGCGCGAAGACGTCAGAGGCGGAAGCGCGCGCGGCACGATATGATTTTTTGAGGAACGTGGCAAAAGAGCAAGGAGGAGCGGAGATTTGGACGGCGCATCATTTAGATGACCTAGTGGAATCGGTCGTCATTAATTTTCTACGCGGAACGGGCTGGCGCGGATTAGCAGCGCTAGATACCCCTGGGATGCGTAGACCATTTCTGGAAACAGAAATTATATATGAACCGCTGGACAAAATGGCGATTTTTGAGTATGCGGCGAAGCGAGGACTGGAGTTCCGCGAGGACCCGAGTAACTCATGGGATGAATATTTGCGAAATAGGATACGTCACCAGATGAATAATGATGACGCAGATTCCGGGCTTGATTTTGAGCGGAAGATGGAGATTTATCGTTTATGGCTAGAGCAAAAAGAGCTCAGGGGAGAAATTGATAAAGCAGTGAATACGCTCGTTCCTAGCGCAGGTAACAAGTGGCAGCGAGCGTGGTTCCGGGAGCTCGACCCGAAAGTTGCGCTGGAACTCTTGCGCGCCGGGACACTACGCGCAGGAATCCAGGCGACACGTCCGCAGCTGGAGGATTTCCGCCAAGCAGTTCTGAATTATGCTCCAGGCAAGTATTTTAATCTACCGGGAGATAGGCTGGTGAGGCTGAATAAAATTGATTTCGAAATGTAAAATTGGGAAAATCCGTGACAGATGGTTTTTTGTGCTATAATAGCGGCAGATTAAAGTGGAGTTTGTATGATCACAAAAGCGATTATTCCGGTAGCAGGTTGGGGTACGCGTAGGTTACCGATTACGAAAATTATTGAAAAATCGATGTTGCCAGTCGGAAATCGACCGTTAGTGGATTATTCGGTGCAAGAGCTGATTAAGGCTGGGGTAAAAGATATCTATATGGTGATTTCTAACGTCGAGCCATGCCAAGTGAAAGCGTTTTACCAGAAGAACGTTGCCCTTGACCAATATTTGATTGACAGAGGTAAGGAAGACCGGCTGAAGTTAGCGCATACATTACCGGACGACGTAAAGATTCATTATGTGCAGCAAGATCCGGCCGGTAAATACGGGACGGCGGTGCCGATTGCGATGGTCGTAGAAGAATATAAAATTGATGAGCCAGTCTTGGTTTTCATGGGCGATGATTTTATCTGGAACCCAGGCGGAGAATCAGCGAGTGATTCCCTGCTAAAAGCCTTACAAGGAGAGGATGAGTCAGCAATCTTGGGAGTAGAAGTTGATAAGAATCAGGTAGACAAGTATGGCGTACTGTCGGTAGAAGACGAGAAATTGACAGCAATTGTTGAGAAACCTAGCGTCGAAGAGTCGCCGTCGAACTTGATCAATGTCAGTAAATATATTATGTCACCTGAGCTGTTGACCGAAATCGTGAATTATGTGCATGATAATGATTTTGGGCCGAAGGATCAAGAATATCTTGTGACCGACCCGATTGATAATTATATCGCGAAGGGTGGCGTGATGCGCGTCGCACCGACGACAGGAGAATACTTGGATGGGGGAAGCGTAGAGGGGTGGTTGCACGCGAATAATGTGGTTTGTGCGGCGAAATAGGTAGATAAGTTTTATATCACTGCATGGATAATATAAAAAGTCAATATTCATGTGGTGATATATTTATGTTACAATAGTCCTATGAAAAAGAGAGCGGAAATTACTTATCAGGAAGAAATTGGACACGTAGTCGAGCGGCTACGGACGGAAAAGGGTTGGACGCAAACGCAGCTAGCAGAAGCAATTGGCAGCAGCCAATCGGCGGTGCATCGAATTGAAAAGGGCGGACAAAATATTTCGCTAGAGTTAATCAGGAAATTATCGCAAGCACTAGGTGGGCAGATTTTGTCAATTAATGATAGTGTGTCGCAGAGCTACTGTATCCATGGCGGGAAAGAACTGCATGGCGAGGCAACGATCAATACGAGCAAAAATGCGGCGGTGGCTCTACTGTGTGCAAGTTTGCTGAATAATGGCGTAACAACGTTGAAGCACGTGGCACGGATTGAGGAAGTGTTTCGGATTATTGAGGTTCTGGAATCGTTGGATGTAAGGTGCCGCTGGATTAATGATATGTGCGACCTAGAGATAACGCCGCCACGGAAGCTAGATATTGAGAAGATCAACGTGGAGGCAGCGCGGCGAACGCGGTCGGTCTTAATGTTTATGGGGCCGTTATTACATAAATTCAAGAAATTCCGGTTACCGTATGCGGGCGGTTGTACGCTAGGAACGCGGACGATTGAGCCTCATCTTCGGGCATTAAGTGCATTTGGGTTAAAAGTTGATGCGACGAATTGCAGCGGATTCTATGAGGCAACAGTGGCGCCGGCAAAACCGACGATGAAGCCAAAAGAGGAGGAATTGCCGCGCAGTATTGACCAGGTCGGACCAAAGTTCCCGCCGAAGCGAATTGTTTTGATCGAACGCGGAGATACAGTGACAGAGAACGTCTTAATGGCGGCGGCGTTATATCCGGGCGAGACGACAATTGTGGGGGCGTCGTCGAATTATATGGTGCAAGATTTATGTTTCTTCTTGGAAAGATTAGGGGTAAAAGTGCAGGGAGTGGGGTCGACGACGTTACGCGTGCATGGCAAACCAGAAATCAATATGGACGTAGAGTATGCGCCAGCGGAGGATCCGATCGAAGCAATGTCATTCATTGCAGTAGCACTGGTCACGCAGTCGAATCTAACGATTCGACGGGCGCCGATTGAGTTCTTGGAAATTGAGCTGGAGATTCTGCGAAGTATGGGGGCGAAAATTGAACGGTCGCCGGAATATTATAGCGCAAACGGACGGACGAGGTTGGTAGACCTAAAGATTCGAAAATCGAAATTAGTGGCGCCGACGGATAAAATCGCACCGATGCCATTTCCCGGCCTAAATATTGACAACTTGCCGTTTTTCGGGGTGATTGCAGCGACAGCGGAAGGGCGGACGCTGATTCATGACTGGGTATTTGAAAACCGAGCGGTGTATTTGAATTATTTGGAGAATTTGAATGCGAAGGTAGAGCTTTTGGACGCGCACCGGGTGTATATCGAGGGGCCAACGAATTGGCGAGCAGCGGAGCTGGTTGCGCCGCCGGCGCTGCGACCAGCAGTGGTAGTGCTAATTGCAATGCTTGCGGCGCCGGGAACGTCGATTCTTCGGAATATTTATTCGATCAATCGCGGATATCAGGACTTCGCGGCAAGGCTGAATAAGCTGGGGGCGGATATACAACCGCTGAGCGGGATTTAGGGTACGGGAGGAGCTAGAGCCGGATTTATGGGGATAGAAATTCCTCCACCGAAAGATTGGTGGAGGAATTGAATGTGGCGCCTAGTTATTGCGCCTGCACGTCAGCTTTGGTCGAAGTGCTAGGATAGAGGCAACGGATAGACAAGCCATAGTTACGATTGAAGGAGTTGTAGTTGGGATTGACGTAGCCGTCGGTGTTGAAGTATAGGTATTCCGCGAACATGGTTGAGCGTGGGCTTGCTGTACGAGACCAATAGTAGCCGTACGACCCGGCGTTACATGGCGTGTTGTCACCGACGCAACCGCCATACTGAAAGCTAAGATTTACTCCGGTCATAATCGTTGCATTACTTGATATACTGCTATAAAACTTCGTAATGCCATATTGCTGCAGCAGATATCTAAAGCTTCCAGCCTGCGCATATGCACTCCTGTTCTCTCCAGTCTTCGGTAATACCCAGTTCGTGTCCACTTCTGCCCCCGTCGGGCAGATACTTGCTGTAGCGTTAGTATAACCACTCTCCGTCCCCGTTCCGGCTGTCGTTGCGTCAAAGTTATAGTATAATCCATAGGTAGCATTCTCATTCCAATAGTTCGTATCCTCTATCAACGTATAATTCCCGCCGGTACCGCCTGCAACATTTGCTTTCGGTACTGTCCCACTGACGGCAAGATTATCCCGCATCCAACAGTTCCCGTCTTTGGCTTTAAATACTGTATACGCCTTACCATTCCGCGTATCAGTCAACGACCTTGATGCTCCTGTACTTGTTGATTCGCAGATTGCCGCAGTCATTTCTTGCATTGTAGAGATATCTGCTAGTGTTACTTCCCTCGGGCTAGCAATCACCCTAACCGTCACACTGTTACTATATTGTCCAGACGGTATAGCGGTATTAACCTTGGCGCCAAGAGCAAGAGTGTATTGGTCATTGGCGCTAGCAGACGTAGAATTAGCTACTTCAGTCATGCTGATTGGGAGAGCTTTATAGATGGCAGTACTTGCATTAATTTCTCCTTGACCAAACGCATAACCCCAGGTATTATTTGCAAAGTTTGTTGGAGTCACTGAGTCATTAACGGGCTGCACGATACCATTATTAGAGTTTTCTAAAGTATTTTTACCGTTATTAGTTGCAATAGAAATCGAATAGCCACTAGAATTATTGGTCGAGACATAAATCTTGGCAACACCAGCACCAAACTCGCCAGCAGAGGTTGGTGTTATATTAAAATCAATAGCTTGCTGGAGGGAGACGGTGAGGCTGGGGGTGGAGTCATCGGATTGTAGTGCGGGTTCGGCGGCATCGACGGAGTTAGAAGTAGCCGGGGAAAGCGCCATGATACCCAAGAGAACTAGCAACCCTATACCACCATAGACTACTGAACGCATCTTATGCTCCAAGTCGATAGAGTGTCGAACTTCTTCAGTTTGATGTTTAAGTTTCCACATATGCCTCCTTTTTTAGACAATCAAAAACCTTGCCACTAGCGCGTTTCTCTTTGTGGCATTAGGCCTTCGGTATTTTTATTTAGGTTTCGCGGGTCACTTTTGTTACGGACAAAATTATCCTGGTCACGCTAAGCGGATACGTATAGTACTCATATAAAAATGACACCGCGAAGGGTGTTTACATAATCCATCCAAGCACCTTAGTAGTTACCCGAACGACTATCCCGTTCACGGTGTCGTTTATATTCGGGTAGGATAAAATACTAAAAAGCGGCGCTTTTTAATTAAATGGATTATGTAAACAGTTTTATTATAACATGTTTATGCTAAGTATACGACGAAAATGTTGTAATTTTTACAACATTTTTGGGCTGTTCGTGGGCGATTTTCGGGGTTTTGCGGACTTTTTACGAAAAATATCGAACTTATGCTTGTATCTGACGAAAAATTTGTTATATACTGCCAGTACGCAGGCGCAAGAAAGACGCGTATTCTTGCCAGACCTGAAGATAATAATGCTATAATAAGAGTAACAAAGGAAGGTAATATGGCAAAGAAGACTACAAAATCAGAAAGTTCAAGTTCGACGGACGAATCCGGTAAAAAACAGGCGCTTGACCTCGCGATTGCGCAGATTACGAAGCAATTTGGTGATGGGTCGATTATGAAACTGGGCGAAAGCCAGAAAATTGATGTGGAATTGCTGCCTTCAGGATCATTATCACTGGACATGGCGCTGGGCGGAGGTTACCCGAAGGGGCGAATTATTGAGATTTATGGTCCAGAATCTTCTGGTAAGACAACACTGGCGTTACATGCGATTGCCGAGATTCAGAAGCAGGGTGGGCAGGCGGCGTTTATTGATGCTGAGCATGCCTTGGATCCAGCATATGCGAAGAAAATTGGCGTTGATACGGATAATTTGTTTATTTCTCAGCCAGACAACGGTGAGCAGGCGCTGGAGATTACGGAGACGTTGGTGCGGAGCGGAGCGGTAGATTTGATTGTCGTGGACTCAGTAGCGGCATTGGTGCCGCAAGCGGAGATTGATGGTGATATGGGTGATGCGCAGATGGGGCTGCAGGCACGGTTGATGTCGCAGGCGATGCGGAAGTTAACTGGTATTATCTCGAAGTCGAAAGCGACCGTGATTTTTATCAACCAGATTCGCATGAAGATTGGCGTGATGTTCGGAAACCCGGAAACGACGACCGGCGGGAATGCGCTAAAGTTTTATGCGTCAGTACGGATGGATATTCGACGAATTGGACAGATTAAAGATGGTGATAATATCGCTGGCAACCGCACGAAGGTGAAAATTGTGAAGAACAAGATCGCAGCACCATTCCGGACGGCGGAGTTCGACATTATGTATAATGAGGGGATTAGCAAATGTGGCGACGTCTTGGATCTGGCAGTGCAGAAGGGGATTATCGATAAAGCCGGGGCGTTCTTGAAATATAACGGCGAGACGATCGCGCAAGGACGTGAAGCGGCGAAGAAGCTGTTCAAGGAAAGTCCGGAGTTGATGGAAGAGATTGACCAAAAGGTGCGCGTAGCGGCTGGATTGGTTGATGGTGAAACTGAAGCTATCGAAGCACCAGAAGAAGTGATCAGCGAAGAAGAATAGCTAGAGGCGTAGGCGGATGGGGCTAAAAGTCGAAGGGCTACGAGATGGGGATGCTGAAGAGTTAGGCGACGAGCCATCGGCGCTCGGGGTGATATGGGGGGTTGAGAGCGGCGCCGAGGGAGCTGACAGTGAAGTAGAAGATAGAGATGATGGAGAGAATGGGGGAAACTGGCTTGACCAGTTTACTGCGGCGCAGACGACATTGCCACGAGTGACAAAAATGACTCCGGGCGTGCGTGACCCGAACCGAGTAAACGTATTCCTGGATGGGCGTTTTGCCTTTTCTCTAGATGTGGCGCAAGTCGTGGAGTTTGGCGTGAAAGTTGGCCAAGAACTAAGCCCCGAACGTTTAAAGGAGTTACGAGATGCGTCGGAATTCGGGAAATTGTATCAGAGAACGCTAGAATGGGTATTGACCAGGCCGCATTCGGTACGTGAAACGCGTGATTATCTAAAACGACGGCAGATTAAGCGCAGACAACTCAACCGTCAACGCGAACGCGAGGAAAAGAAGCCGCTGGCGGAGTTACGGGACGATATGATGGAACTAGTGGTCAAGCGGTTGATTGCGAAAGGCTACTTAAATGACGAGAAATTTGCTGTGTATTATATCGAGAATCGCTACGTGCGACGCGGGATCAGTCATAAGCGTCTCCGCATGGAGTTGCAAAAAAAAGGCGTAGACACCGATATAGTGAATCAGCTGCTTAGTCAGGAGGCGCGAGATGAAGGCGAAGAAATCATGAAGATGATTGCAAAAAAGCGGAAGAAGTACGACGATTATAAGTTGGTGAATTATCTTGTGCGACAAGGATTTGGCTTTCAGATGGCAAAAGAGGCAGTCGAGAAATACGGCAACGAGGAAAGCTAATTACTTTCTTTAGAATTCGACTCGGACGCGAAGTCAGGCTCACGGAAAGGATTGATGAAATTAGGCGAAAAATCAGGTCGGACTTCTTCCTTTATCTTCTCTTCGCCGTCCTTGACAGTTATTTTATAATCGTCAACTTCGATAATTTGACTACGAGAAATCGTAAGTTCTGGGTCGATAAAAGATTTGATGAGCGGGCGTTGGACGATGAGCTGTTGGATCTGCCAATTATCTGGGCTAATCGTCGAATCGGTAACTTTACCAAGTTTAGTTCCCTTTTTAGTTTCGACCTTGAGACCGACAAGATTAAAATTGAGCGCTAAAACGTCGCGAATGCGAACAATTTCATCCGCTTCGACCAGCTCATCCGTCGAATCGATAATCATACCGAGGCGCGAAAACTCGCGCACGCTCGTCATCGGCAAAATATCACCCACTTCTTTTCCGACTAGCGGACCTTCAACACGGCAAGCGATTACCTTTAGACTGTCGGGGTCGATAATAACCTCAGTAACAGTAGCAACGCGACCGCCAATATGGAGACTAAGAATCGGATAGTTGATCAGACGAGACGTATTGATAAGCATATTAGTTATAGTATAGCATACTTTCTAACCGATCAGCGGTTTGCGCCAGCTGGCCGGATAATTCGGCAAACCAAGCAACAATGCAATCGTCGCAGCGAGATTCGTCAATCCCGGATCAGAAACGTCTTTCGCAGCCTCATAGTGCCGAGCATTGCGAGTATTGTCGTAAAAGATGCACGGTACAGGGTTATTTGTATGGGAGGTTTTAGGAACACCATCCTTGTCGAGTAGTTCTTCGGCGTTACCGTGGTCAGCAGTGATAATCATCATGCCGCCAAGTTCATCAACTTTTTTAGCGAGGCGAGCGAGTTGTAAATCAATTGCTTCAAGCGCAACAATCGTTGGTTCGAGTTCGGCAAAGTGCCCAACCATGTCACCTCCAGGATAGTTCAGGCGGATGAACTGATATTTATCGATATTCTCAAGAATTGTATCAGTAATCTCGGCAGATTTCATCCACGGACAGATATTAAACGGTCGCGTGTCAGATTCAATTTCGATCTGTTTTTCGCATGGCGCCTTCTTATAGCTATTGCCATTAAAATAATATGTAACGTGTCCAAACTTAACGGTTTCGGAAATTGCAAGCTGAGAAATCTTGTTCTGACCAAGAAAAGTATTGAGCGGAGAATCAATCGTAATCGGTGGAACGAGAATGTTTTTCGGAATATGGCGATCAGAATCATACTCGGTCAAACCAGCAAAGAAAATATCGGGCATTTTCCCGCGATCGAAAGCGTCGAAGTTCTCTTGAGTAAAGGCGGTTGCGATCTCAACGGCACGGTCAGCGCGGAAATCATAGTAAATAAATGCGTCGCCGTCATGGACAACACCAACGGGATGCGCACCACGCTTCGATTCGGCACTCGAACTTTTGGCAACTTCGGCGCGTGTGGCAAGAGCGGAGCCGGCAGCAGCGTTTTCTACTACAACAAAAGCCGGAAGATATTGGTCTTGCACGCCCGGGTCCTCGCGCCGGAATGCCTTAATTGCTTCGCTGGCAGACTTAAACTCACGCGGAGCCTTACCATGAACCATCATATCCCAACCGAGTTTTACCATACCCCAATCGTTCTCGTAACGGTCGGCCGTAGCGACCATGCGTCCGGCGCCGGAAGCAATGCGAAAATCGGCGTCCTTGAACTTAGCGCAGAACTTTTCGAGGCGCTCGATATATTTCGGCTCAGACTGTGGCGCGACATCACGACCATCAAAGACACAGTGAATACGAATACTGCGCACGCCATCATCATAAGCGCGCTGAATCATCTGTTCAAGATGCTTAATATCGCTATGGACGCCACCATCGGAAAAAATACCGCAAAAATGCAACGTTGGATTTTTGCCTTTCCTCTCAGAGAGGAATTTAATCGCACCTTGCCAAGCCTTGCTTTCCCAAATATCACCAGAAGCAAAAGCAGCTTCGATACCAGCAATTCCCTGTTTGATGATTTGTCCGGCGCCGATGGCATTATGTCCAACTTCAGAATTGCCCATTTGACCGGGCATGATGCCGACAGCTTCACCAGAAGCTGCAAGCGGGATGTTAAGATAATTTGCCATCGCGTAATCTAGGAATTCAGTATGCGCTTGACGGACAGCATTACCGCTACGCGCAGTACGTAAACCGACGCCGTCTAAGATTGCTAAGATAATTGGGCCATCATAATGTAACTTCTTCATATATATTATTATAGCACAAGCCAAACCCGCCTAGAGTTTCTACTAAGCGGGTTCAAACTAGTGTGAACTTTATGGTTTTGGTACTTGCTGAGTAATGCAGTGAATATTACCGCCACCAAGTAGGATTTCGCGGGCGCCAGCGATTGGCTCAATCACGCGATCGGGATAGCATTCCTGAAGAACTTTAATAGCTTCAGCGTCATATTCATTGTCAAATTGCGGGCAAAGAATCGCACCATTCACGATACCAAAGTTGATATACGATCCGGCCATGCGATCACCTTCATTGCGGGGTAAAGTACCGTCAACCGAGTCGACGCCTTCGGATTCTTCTTTTGTGATATACATAGGCGCAGGAACATGTAGTTTGACGATCTCAAATTTGCGACCTTTTGCATCGGTCTCACTCTGCAAATATTCAAGAGCTTCTTTGCTGCGCTCATACTGCGGATCGTCTTCATTATCTTCCCAAGACAGGAGCAATTTTCCTGGTGCGACGAATTGAACAACGTTATCGACGTGTCCGTTAGTATCTTCATCCCCATAGATACCGCGAGGAATCCATAAAACTTTTTCGGCACCGAGATATTCCTTTAACTTCTCTTCAATCTGTTCCTTGGTCATGTCAGGGTTACGTCCGGGATCAAGGCAGGTTTCTTCGGTAACAATAACCGTACCCTCGCCATCGGAGGCAATTGAGCCACCTTCCATGACAAAGCCCTCAGTGCGATAGCGATCAGCGTATTCAATATTGCACATCTTAGCGGCAATCAAGTCGTCGTAATCCCAGGGGAAATAAATCCCATTATAAAGTCCGCCATAGCCATTAAAAGTCCAATCGACTGCGCGCAAGCCACCTTTGCCGTCAATCAGAAACGTCGCACCCGTATCACGAATCCAAGAATCGTTATTGGAAATCTCAACTACACTAACGTTAGGTAGATTCATACCTAGGACGTGAGCATATTGATCTTGATTAACTCCGACAACGACTGGTTCGTACTTCGACATCACCTCGATCAGATTTTTGAAAACTTTTTGTGCTGGTTTTGCGCCATTGCGCCAGTTGTCAGGGCGCTCAGGCCAAAGGATATAAATACAGCGGTGTTCGGCAAGTTCGCAGGGCATATAGAACCCATCTGTTTTTGGTGTGCCTTGGTTAATTCTCATTTGTTACCTCCCTTTTTGTAGTGACTGCTTTCTGGTCCTTACGACCCATGTTCCAAACTAATACCTCTCCGGCAAGTACAGCAATACAGGCGCCAACGATTAGTGGCCAGTTGTATTCAAACATTTCGACGTTAAACTCCGGAAATAGAGTAAAGAAGAGTGCGACCAAGAGTAGGACGAATGGTACAATACCAAAGACGCCAATCTTAAACTTACCGCCGTTGATCCAATAACCTTTTTCAGAAGCTTTACCCTGCTTATGAAGTTTAAGGAATGCCATGAACATCGGCAAATATGATAGAAGTAGAGTCACAAGGCTGAGCGAGAAGAAGGTCCAGAATAGATTCTCAAAGCTCGGAATAAATTGTTGAACGATGATACCAGCAATCGCAATCACTAACGCCACTACGCCAGTCCAAATCGACGGGACATACGGCACGCCGGCCTTATTGCGTTTCGCCCAAGATTTCGGGAAAGTACCGTCCTCGGCAGCATAGGCAATAACTGAGTTGACACCAAAGTTCCAAGAAGCAATGTTTGCCACTAACGTATAGATAAATAGACCGCCTACGACAACCGTGATAGCATTCACGAGACCAGCGCCGAAGCCGGCAATCGACATTAACTGCCCATAGCTATCAAGCAGTCCGGAGTCAGTGCTAAGCTCAGAGACCGGGATAGCGACGCCAATACCAAAACTTGGCAGGAGGTAGAAGACTGCGATTAAGATACCGCCCAAAATAATCGCTTTCGGGATTTCTTTCTTCGGATTCTCCATATCATCGCTGAAAGTCGAAACAACTTCGAAACCGAGCATATTGAAGATAATCAATGAAACGAAGCCAAGTCCGGCGAGACTAAAATGACCATTCTCCATTAGCGGCATTAGGTCGGTCCAAGATTCAATCGGATTAGCACTTTGACCAGTACTAATCAAAACATAGATACCTAGAACACCGAGACCCGCCATGAAGACAAACTTAGCAATTGCGCCAAGATTAGAAAGCCAGGCGCTTTGCGAAATACGCAATACGCCCAGAATCGATACAAGTAAAATATAGAATACTTGGATTGCCAGCACAATACCCCAATTCATGACGAAATCGGGATTGCCGGAAAGTTGAACGACGATTTGGGTCAAAATCGTCGTCACTAGACTAGCTAGTGACGCTACCCAGAGTGGGAAGTTCACCCAATAATACCAGGCAACACGTCCAGCCCACTTCTTGCCGAAGGCTTTTTTCACCCAAGTATACATGCCGCCTTCAGATGGATATTGAGTACCAAGTTCGGCGGAAATTAAGCCGTAAGGTACGAAGAATCCAAGGAGCATGATTGCCCACCAGAAATATTGCGAATTGCCGATTGACGCAGTCGGCGCAACAGCATCTCCGACCAGGATGATACAGACCGTTGCAAAAACGGCACTGAGCAGCCTGAATTTAGGTTTTTTATTATCTTTCGGCATATTATTTCTCCTCTTTTGCCTTAATTAAATCAAGTGCTTCTTGAGCCTTGCCACTGAAATACAACAACAAGCCACGCTGCGCGGTGAGACGATTTTCAGCTTCGTCCCAGGTGACCGAATGTGGGCCGTCAAGCACGCTGTCAGTAACTTCCTCATTACGATTCGCCGGCAAACAGTGCATGAATTTCACATTCGGATTACCAGTCAGGGCAAGCATCTCATCATTCACTTGATACTTCGGATAAAACTCGCGCATGTAGACTTCTTTTGGCGTTTCCTTGTCATACAGACCATACCAAACATCGGTATAGATAAAATCAGCTCCCTCAAGATAAGCGGGGTTGTCAGTGACATGGACGCTGCCACCATACATCTGATTGTTGGCACGACCGATTTTCAGAAAGTCATCGCTGAGCCATTTCGCAGGTGGACCATATTGAATAAAATTCATACCCATCTTCGTCGTAATCATCATGAGTGAGGCGCAAACTTGCGTGCAGTCGCCGGCAAAAACGACTTTAACTTGGTTCCAAGGTTTATCTTTTGGCAGGTGGTCAAAAATTGTAATAATATCACCAAGCTCCTGAGTGGGGTGATTATAATCAGACATACCATTAATAACTGGTACGGTTGACCGAGCAGCAAGTTCGAGGATACTCTCATGCCGATCAACGCGTGCCATGATAATATCGCACATGCGGCTAAGAACCTCGGCGGTATCACCAATAGTTTCGTGCGCACCAAGCTGAATCGCACCAGGAGCGAGATTAAGCGCATGTCCACCAAGTTGCTCCATGCCAACTTCAAAAGAAACACGCGTACGAGTAGACTTTTGTTCAAAGAGCATGGCAAGGTTTTTATGATACAAAGTATCAAGCGTGCCGCCAGATTTAATATAATCACGCACGACCGTTGACACTTTAACCATATCAAGAATCTCCGATTGGTCAAAATCGGAGGTATCGATATAATCCTTGTGTGTCGGGGTCTTGTGAGTTAAAACATAAGGGTTATCCATGAGATGATTATAACATGAATATCGTCGCGGTGCGTAACTTTGCGCCTGTGTCTATTTTATCTTGGCGAGGTGTTCTTTGGCTTTTGCGGTGACGGCGCGACCGCGCGGAGTACGTTCAATGAGACCGAGTTGGAGCATATACGGCTCATAATAATCTTCAATCGTAGCAGCCTCGTCACCAGTCAAAGCAGCGATAGTGTTTAGCCCGACCGGACGATTGCCATAATTTTCGAGCATAAGTTCGAGCATGTTCCGGTCGGCCGGGTCTAAACCGAGATCATCAATCTCCATCATTTCGAGCGCCGCGGATGCGAGCTTAACGTCAATAAAACCATCGCCATTCACATCGGCATAATCACGAACCCGTTTCGTAAGGCGATTCGCAATCCGCGGCGTAAGGCGCGACCGCGTCGCGAGTAGATTCGTCGCCTCGGGCGCAATACCGGTACCAAGTAAGTTCGCCGTACGACTAATAATGCGCTCGATTTCAGGAATCTTGTAGTATTCGAGGCGATGAATCAAACCGAAGCGGTCGCGCAACGGACCGGCGAGAGAACCGGTGCGCGTCGTCGCGCCAATGACGGTGAACTTTGGCAGATCTAAGCGCACCGACCGCGCCGCTGGGCCTTTGCCAATCACGATATCAAGTTTATAATCTTCCATTGCGGAATACAAAATTTCTTCCACGGCGCGGCGCAGGCGATGAATTTCATCAATAAACAGTACATCACCATCTTGTAGATTGGTCAGAATCGAAGCGAGGTCGCCGGCGCGTTCGATCGCCGGTCCGCTTGTCACCCGGAGATTAGCGCCCATTTCACGGGCAATGACGTTGGCCATCGTGGTCTTCCCTAGCCCCGGTGGGCCGTAGAGCAAAACATGGTCAAGGGTAGTACCATCATCGCGTTTCTTAACAGCGTCGATCGCAAGTTTAAGGTTAGTTTTTAACCTCTCTTGACCAATATAGTCAGCAAAAGTCAAGGGACGGAGAGTCGCCTCTTCATTCTGTTCAGCAAGATCGTCACCTAAATTTGAGTCAACTAGACGATGTAGTTCTTTAGGCGCTTTCTTTGGCGACGTCTGAGACTGACCTTTCGGATCATTCAAATCAATACTTCTCTCAATTCCCATTGAGTATTATTATAGCACAAAGCAAAAACCAACGACTTTAACTTTTCTCAAGGCGCGTCGCCAGCGCCTGCCGTCGCAGGGCTGACGCACTCTTCCTCCTCGTGAGTCCGGATCCTTTCGAAAAGTAAAGTCGCTGGTTTTATATGATCTACACTTTAGTAATTCTCAGCGCGAATTTCGAAGAAAGCACGTGGGTGAGCACAAACTGGGCAGATTTCTGGAGCCTCTTCGCCGGTGAAGACGTAACCACAGTTGCGGCATTTCCAAACCGTAACATCATTGCCCTTAAAGACGACATCATGTTCGACTTCATTGTGAAGCTTCAAATAGCGCTCTTCGTGTAACTTTTCAATCGCAGCAACTTGTTCGAATTTGACGGCAATATCATCATAGCCTTCTTCACGAGCATCACGAGCGAAGTCTTCATACATCGTCGTCCATTCGTAATTCTCGCCTTTGGCAGCGGCTTCGAGATTCTCGGCCGTAGTACCAACCGTACCGTCGTGCATTAGTTTGTACCAGATCTTAGCATGTTCTTTCTCATTGTGCGAGGTCTCATCAAAAATACTGCTAATCTGTTCGTAACCATCTTTCTTGGCTTGTGACGCGAAATATTGATATTTAATCGCGGCCTGAGACTCACCAGCGAAAGCAGACTCAAGATTCTTCCAGGTTTTACTATTTTGGTCTAATTTTGCCATATATTAACTCCTTTATCTTTTATAGATTATAGCACACTACTCGGAAAGATTACCGTTATTTGGGCAGGTCCCGCTTTCGGTCCAGCAATTATAAGTAATCCAAAAGTTTTTCAAAAGTTTTGAGTCGCCATCGCCATCAAGCTCAGCGGCAAATTGCGGATATGGGAAATAACTATCTGCCGGATCAAGGCGGGTTTCGACGCGCCGATACAATTGGTTAGCACGACCGGTCGAATCGACGCTGATTTGTGCGCCTTCAAAGTTAATCACATTGCCAGAGGCATCATACATTGCCACCGCAAAATCTGATACAGTCTCGCCATACGGCATTGAGACAATCAGCAAGGCGTTACCACCAGCTGGAAGATGACCTTCAGTTTGAAGATCTACGCCACAAGCAAACTCACCTTTTTGACATTTAATCAGGAAAGGTTCGTTACGAGTATCAGAATTGGCTGCACTCCTAATCGCCGACCAGCTGATTGAATTCCCTGAATCATCGGCATCACTCGGCAATAAAATCATCGTGCTGTAGTTCTCCGCCGTGCTATTATTAAAATCACTAATCTTGAAACTTGCATCTGTGTATAACAATGTAAGCGAAATTACGGGAACATTTGAAGTCTCATTTTTACTTTTGAGAGCTTTGTCGCCATACAACTTAGTAAGGGTCGTGCTATTGTTCTCAGAAAACCACTTGAACTCGACCTTTGCGACCTTACTCAACTCATTACTTTCGATACCAAGTGGTACAACGCGAATGCGGGTATCATTCGTTAGCGTGGAACGGTAATCTTCGACGCTAGCTGACATTGTGATGCAGGTATAGGCTTGGTCGGTCGTTGTTTCACCGTGTTTGTCGACAGCGGTACTCGTTTCCTGAATCTTGATCTCGCCTTCGGCTTGGTATCCGAGAGCAGTTTTTAAGTTTGATGTATTTTTTGAAAAATCGGCACAGCTAGAATCAAAAGGATAGAAGTTTTTGCAACTATCTGCACTCCCGCCGCCATTCAAACATTGATAATACTTGTTCACCGCACGCTTGGCGTCCTCAACTCCAGCGAGAGCGGAGTCATAGGCTGACTGTGAGAGTTCGTCGTCATCGCTCTGGCGAGCCTCAGACAGAATAATACGCACGAAACTTAGTGTAATCACCCCGAACAAGATTGTCGCGAAGACAACCGCATAGAGCGAGGCGACGCCTTTCTTGGATCCACGGAAATTTTGCAGTTTCATCATTTTCTACTATACTCCTGCCGTGCGAGCGGCGAAATTAAATTTGTTAATTGCACAGTAATTAAACTCGGCGCCAAGATTATCGAGCTGGCTGGTTTCACTATTCTGACAGTAATCTCCGGTCGTAGTTATATCAATGCCGCCGCGTTCGGTCGCGAGAATGAAATTCCCTGTCATATAGGTGCGCAGCGTAATGGCGTCCTGGCTAATTGGCTGGACTGTAAATTCATACAAGAATAAGTCTAAGTCGAACGCACTAAGATAACCATTGGTCGGCATAGCGATGCGATTTTCAGTACCATTCTTTGCTTCCTGTCGAATATCTAGCTCCCAGTTCCCCGTACTTCCTGGGTCTTCAGATTGCTTCTGGAGGAAGGCCGAGCAAACACGATAAGTGCGGTCTGGAATGCTAATCAATCGCGCATCTGACGCTTGGATAGTTTGCGGCTGGCCATTTTCGTCAAGATATAAGAGCGATAAAGTCCGTTGCCCTTCATCAAGACCATATTCCGTGTTCCAGAGATATGAGTGATTACCAGTACAAAAGACACCACTATACTGATACTCGCCGTCTTGGCCTTCGCGATTCTCTTTAGTATTAAAGCGATCATTATAAACATAGCGATAAGCGTGGTCCGACAAGCAGGCTTCGGTGCTAGCGTAGCCGATAGCATTACTGCCGCCGCTGGCAAGATGATTACATAGGCTAGTTGTATCGACGGCTGGAGCTTCATTAATTGCAGTCGTCAGTTCTTCAATTAAGCTGCGTCCGACATTATTGACGGCTTTGAGCGCAAGCCCGCGCTGATAAATTGAAACGACATTGATTGTTACGACGGCAATCGAAATCAGTAATGTCGCAACAAAAGTCATGGCGAGCATGAGCTCAATAATCGTAAAACCCTGTTTTGAATCTTTAAGACTGACTTTATGCTTTGTATTCATTATTTGGCTCCTGGATTATATAGACGAATCACAGTATCGAGAATCGTAGGCGCCAATGAATTCGGCGCATTCCAACAAGTCTGAATATAAAAGTCGTAGAATGGCGGAACGGCAGCACCGCTCGCATCACCGGCAATGGCGACCACCCAAATACCCTCAACCTGAGAGACTTGATTATACATATTACGAGCAGCATATCCGTCCTCGGTGGTTTCATCAGGATTCCCGTCGCGGGCATAGATGATGCGCGCACTAAGCGGAGCGGAGACGAACTTATTATCGCTACCATTTGATGCGGAGATGATTGCTCTAGTTGGATTTTCTAGGCCGCTATTGTCTGCGCGCGGAGCGACGCTAAGATCACGGATATTTAAGATGAAAGCTTCATTCGCCGTAAGTAAACTATTGCCACTAAAGACGCCTGGTTCATAGGCGCGCTGGCAGCCAATAGCTCCGTGAAAATCACCGGCCGATGGATCACTGTTGTTTAATGTATTTGTGATATCAATAATGTCTTGCTGCGCACGGTCATCCGGCGTTGAACTACGAGCGTGACCAATTATGCCCTCCCACAAATCCTTATATTGTTGACATTTTTCGCCTTTTTGGAGAATTGGCGCACTACAAGTCGGCAACGCCAACTCAGCCGTATAGGCACTATGAACGAAACGTAGGGCTTCGGCCTGCGCATTCAGCTCGTGACGAGCGGTCGTCAGCTCAAGTGAGCCCTCAGCATTTGCGGTGCCGAGATTCATCATAGAGATCGTAATGACGGCAACTAAGCTAAAAACTGCAATCGCAAACATAACTTCAATAATTGTGTCGCCGCGTTTTGCCGTAAGACTACGTTCCTTGAATTTTTGGAAAGTTATTTTTGTGGACATTTATTATCCTCTCCGTCCGTCGGAATTAAACTAATCGCCGATGAGTTATGGCCGTCAGCAGCGAGACGAATGTCGCGAACAACTCGACTATTATCGGAAACTATACAAAAATCAACATCAGATACTGTATTGAAGCTCGATTGACTAGTTTGCAAATCTTGCTGTAGTCGATTGCTGGCGCCTTGACAGTCCTCTTTGATGTCGTAAACCGTCGTCGTGAAAGCGGTATGAACAGTACCGGAAGCTGGGGAGCGAGCAATAATCAGCGTACCTTCTAAAGTATGGCTAGAGGTGTCGTTGATTTTAGCCTCCCACATCGGGATATATTCATCAAGTGTCGAAGATTGAGCCTCGACACCAGGTGAGGCTTCTTTCCCGCAGAATAAATGCGCCTTAACGTCACCGCTGCCGAGCTCAGCAATAAAATTAGTTGTATTGCGCGGCGGTTTCACTCCGCCAACTAGCGTAGCAGTATATACAATATCTTCATCTCCGCCATCGTCAATACCAAAAACTGCAATCTTTCCATAAACCGCTTCAGTATCAGAATTCCCTTCACCAAGTGATTGAGGGCTAATGACCTCCGCATAGATTTCGCGCAAAAATTCAGAAAAAGAGCGTACGGAATCATTGTAACGCTGAGTAGCAATCGAAGAATAAGTGCCGGCAATCACGCCAACGAGCATCAGGCCCGTAATCGCGAGCACGAGCATGACTTCGATAATGGTGAAACCTTGCTCCACTTCTTCACTAGAAGATTCTGATTGGTACTCCCACGACTCATTCATATTCTTATTTTAGCATAAGTCGAATGTTTTTTACAAGCGAATGCCAAAGAGAAAAGCAAGCCACTGTTCAAAATTACTCATGGAATCTGTCGCGATATTCTCAGTGGATGCCTCAAGTTCAGACGATTCAGTCGTACTAGAATTTTCTGGCAAATAGACCATAGTCTCTCCAGACAACATCTTGCCTTGGTATTTGCGGGCGGCGAGCTCCTGATACTCGTCGGAGAGATAGTATTCATTTTCGAGTTCGAGAGTCTCGACTTCAAGCTCAAGGAGAGCTTTTTCGCGCTGACGATTTATAAGTTCTTGGGCGAGACTCCAGTTACGAGTCATTGAGGAAATTGACCCCCAGGTCCAGACGAGACAAAAAACTAACGCAATCATCAAAACGACGTTATCAAAAACAAAGAGATCATGCTTCAGCCAATACTGAGTCTTGCGTAACTTCGTTTTTAACTCACTCATGTTTATATTATAGCACGATGATAATGTTAAAATTAGGGAGTGGACGGTAGGTTCCATGGGAACTACTGGCGATATAATGAGGTCAAGCTCCAGTCGCCAAAGGCTCTCGAAAAAAGATCGTGAAGTTCCCCTCTAATAACTTAAGGAAGTGAACTGAGGATAAAGACTCGCGGCGAGTTATGGCTGGCCGTAAGAAAAGTGAACTTCTAGTGCTCGTATTTGTGTCATGTATGGTTCCTGGCTTTTGTCCGTAGTGGGTATGTTCATCTGAACAACGGCAGCGTGAATAACGTCGGCTACGAGGGCGATGGCTGGTCGCGTACGGCCGTATCGACTACCAATGCGCGCAACTTGAACCTGAACCCTACGGACGTCAATCCGTCAAATAGCACGAATCGTTGGGTCGGTCTCCCCCTCCGCTGGGCTGTAGCCAGTGCGGTGCCGATCTTTAAAAACAAATAGAACCCGAAGGTTCTATTAATGCATTGGTGGGGGCGGTTGGGCTCGAACCAACGACCAAGCGGTTATGAGCCGCCTGCTCTAACCCCTGAGCTACGCCCCCAAGGATATCTATATTATACCGGAGGCGGCAAGGTCTTGACAATACCCTTTTAGTTTGAGAGAATGGAGTTACGATGCTTTTAGTTACCGCCGCTTGCGTTCGCGAACGACGGTAACTTTGATTTTCAGTAGAGTGAATTCGAACGCAAAGCGCCAAATTCGGAACTTAATCATCATAGGCCTCTCCCTCCTTTCCCCATTTGTTAATTTACGATGCTTTTTGCCAAAGTTGTGCCGCCCTGCAGCCAGATTAGCATAAAATTAAAATTTTTAGCAAGCATAAGTTTGATAATAGTTTGCGATAAATCGCTTAAGATTGCTTAATATAGGATTTTGTAGTAGAATTAGGTAACTATTGATTGATGAAAAATCACGAACTTTAACAGGATAAAAGACAGTTTTATTAAGCTCGTGAGTTCTCATTGATCTACAAAAATAAAATAAAAAAGGAGAAAAGAAAATGAGGAAAAAATTTTTTGTAGCAATGATAATAGGATGCATGATACTCGGAGGATGCGGAGGTAGCGACGATAGCACTGCGACGGCGGACGATAACTATGAGGCAGAGTATGATGCCGAAGATGATGTACTGGATGCAAGTGATGGGCTTGCTGGCGAGGATTACGCGTCCGACGAGGGCGTTGAATCCGAGGAGAATGAAACGGAAGTAGGAACCGAGGCGGAGGGGATAATTGCGATGATTAGACGGACGACAGTATCAGCTTCTGGCGGATATACGGACGTTCAAATTATCAGTATCAACCCGGAAACCGGAGCTCAAAATGTTATTTCCGAGTTTCATTTGGATCACATCACCTACGCGGAATTACAGCGAGCAGAGGAAATTGATAGTGACACCGAGTTTTATTATGCGCAACCAGAAACGTTTAGCGTCTACGGGAATAATCGTGATTGGTTTTCCGACGATTTCACGAAGATGAAAGCCGACAGAACTTACGCAAATAACAATAATGAGTTTCACGCGGGATGGGTTAATAGCGACGGCACATTCTTCGACGTAACTGAGGCGATTGGAGCGGTAGAAGAAGGCAGTTTTTCTAATCCTGGTCCAGTGGCGCAGAGGGCAAGAGGTTTCGACAATGGGCGTTTCGTCTTTACCGAAATCGATGAGACCAAGAGCGGAAAAATTGATAATACTCGGAAATATTGCGTACCATTAAGTAATATCTCGGCCGACAGCTTACATGAAGCGAGCGAAGATGACTTATATAATAATGGCGGGTTTTCTCCATTAGGTTATCCGACGGCTCAGGTAGATGAGAATACTTATATCATGGATGAGTACAATTCAGGTTTAATGTGTCCAAGTAGTTTTATCGCAAATCTCGAAACTGGCAAAACAAAACAGTATATACCTGAATCTGAGCGCTACAACTGGAGTGGCGTGCTAAATTCTGACGGGAGTACTGTTGCTTTTCTCTCTATTCCAAGTAACGGAGGTGGGAATGTGGAACTATACACGGTGCCGTTAGAGGGCGGAGAGCCGACAAAGGTATCGGTCATTGCGAATGAGGACGTGTTCGTAGATATTACGGCATTGCCAAATAGCGATTTAGCGATTACTCCTGGGCTCGGCGACGTGTATTGTTTTCTGCTTGATTGGAGATAGATAAATTTAGCGTTTTCAGTCTTTTATGGAAGAAGGTGAGTACATGTGGTTGATTATATTTTTTGGGTTTGGGGTTATATTCGCAACGTATAGTGGCCTGCCTCAGCCCTGGGAGGATTGGGCAAAAATAATCTCGACTATAGGGTTAATAGCATCTATGATCGGTTGTATGATCGGCCGGCATAGAAGCAGGAAGAGGCGTATGAAAGCGCGTCCGGTCTACTCGAATTATAATGGTAGTTATTCTCAATTTAAAGTTGCTCAGGCAAAATGGGACGAGAGTCATACACCACCACTATCTTCACTGCCTCTTGTAGAACGGCTAAAAAAACGAAACCCCAAAAGACACGGTTTTTTTGATCGTGGTGGCGAGCGAATCAGCTATTGCTTTGTTTGTGGCGATGGGCTTAACTCTTATGATGAATGTCCGAGCTGCAGTAAGCGTTATATAAACAGTCCGAAAGTGCTGCTTCCGGAGGGTATCAGCGAAGATTATCGGAGAGCACTCTGGAATTTGCAACAGGCTATCATGATTGATGTGCTAGACGGCGTATTAAACGAAACTGACGCAGCAGAGGAACTACAAGAAGCCATCGAGGTTATTAAACAAAGAAAAATAGACATGGATAGCCAAAGAAAACAGCAAAAAGAGCTGCAACTTCTACATGAACGAGAGCAACAGGAGATGATAAAAATCTCTGAACGGTTGCTCACGAAATAGCAATGTATCCCAACTGTCCTGTATCCGCATTTTTGAATAGAGTCGAAGTACAGTTGCTTCGCCTATTCACCAAAACTTGTGGCCCGTTCATAAAGAACGGGCCACTTTTTATTTGTCGGGACACCCTTACTGATTACTGTTATTATTTTGGCGCGGTCCGTTGTTTTGGCGTCGCGACGTGTCTCGTGGAGGAAGTATAATACCGGAATCGGTTACAGTACTACCGTTTTGAATTCTCACCGTTCCCAGTCCATCTGTATGAATATCACCTTGAATTGTACCGTTCGGATTGCGCACGATGTTCTGAATAGTGCCTAAGTCAATTGTTCCATTGTTCTGCGAATCTGGGGCAGATGATGGCCCAGTAGAAGAGCTGCCATTACGAGGAACAATGATGGATCCAGAATCATTTTGCCCTGCTGCTCCTGAAACAGTGCTGCCAGAATCTTGAGAAACTCGAGAGAATCCCATGACATCACGTAGTTCATTCATCTTGTTAGCAACCTTACCTTGAGCATGAATATTATGCTGACCATCCAATGCTTTACGAGTATACTCTTCGAGCTGAGTTTTTTGATTATTATCAAGCTGACCGTTGCGTGCTTGCGCAATTAAACGATCAATTGATCCTTCATCAGCCTGCGCAAAACTTGATGCATCATATCCGCCCACGCTCTTTGCGCCATATTCCGATGACATCCAGTGTTGTTTACCGTCACTATCCGCAAATTGCTGGAATGTCCCATTTCTTTCGCCACGGCTAACATCTCCAAGCATGCCAAAGAAATCACGGCTCTTCGGCTTAATATCTCGTGCATGTTCGCGTATCAAATGCTGAGCCGCCATTTGCGTACCAGCCTGTACCTCTCCGCCGTGATTCTGAATATTTTGCGCATAGTTATCAAAGAGTGTTCGACGACCACCGTCTCCGCTCGCATTTAACATGTTTTGATAAGCGCGTACGGCGGCGCGGTTTTGGTCTGACGTCGGATCGGCATTCAATGCTTCGAGGGCAGCGGCATGACGTCGCCCCATTTCGGCATCATCGGTTGCAATATTGGCATTTGCCAATTCAATATCGTCGGCCATGCCATTAATATATCGTTCGTGCTCCGCGTCTAGACGACTATTCAATCGCTGACCATAGTTACCATCAGCAGCATATCCCGCCCTTGCATTACGTAATTGTTCTTCAGTATTCCTTTGCTGAAGACGGTCTTGTTTACGTTCATAAGAATTTCTTGCCGTTTTCGCTCCGAGAAGATTGCTATTGCGATACTTTGCTCCCATCCGATTCGTGAGCCCCCGTACCCCGGTCGTTTTATTCATGCGCCTTAGCGTGCGTTGCGCGTTATGGCCGCCCAACCGCGCCTGCATATCTCTATACCCCTCTGAATGACGGATGGCACCCGTCGCTCCACGTCCAAGGTTTCTGCCAAAGTTTGATAATTTCATGCCAAGATTTCCCATAGCCGAAAGTGAACTCTTGAGAATACTCGGGATAAAGAAGAAGGGGACTGCTTGGAGCATGATGGCGACAAATGCGTATGCAAAACCAAGCTCATTACTGGCGCCAACGCTACTCCCCGCATTAAGCAGCAGTCTCGACGCAAATCGCCCTCCGCCCATTAGTACGCCGCAAATCGGATAAACTAACAATAATGCAGAAAACAGCTTCCACCATCTCTCAAATATCTTCTTTGTATTTGGTAGGGCATAGCAAATTATTGCGATAGGGGATAGAGCTATTAGAATAATAATTCCTGCTTGACGTACGCCTAGCAATATAAAGAAGAAAATTACGGAAATTAAAGCCGTAAGCAACAGAAGCAGAAGGGGTATGATCCAAAACTCAACAGTGCTGGCAGCAATCACGATTCCTAGACCTACCGCAGCTCCTGAGATAAAAGTTTCAGCTAATCCGTTGGCGAGTACACCAAGGCTATAATCATCATTTGTGCTACTGATTATATTATCAAAGACCTCTTTGGCGCCATAACCTACGATATTAGATAGATCTACAGCGATTTCGCACAGAAAGAAAGACAGATTTACTAGCACTGCCACAACAATCATGCTTGGCAGAATCTTCTTAATCCCGTAATTATTAACACCGAATCCAGTAATCTGGGACAGGATAATTACTAATAATAGTAAACGCAATATTAGCAAAATCTCTAAATTTATCCCAGGCCTCATGAGTATCACTTTCTCTACTAACAAAACTGCTATTCATCTGGAGAAAGTTATTTTCTATATAGCCATAAATACCGCTAACTGCTGAGCTCACCATTTGCACGACTGGACAGATTATCCAGCCAAGAGATTGTCCTGCCGTAGCGCATGGCGACGCCTCCTCTGCATTATCTTTATCTGCGTCTTCAGTAATATCGCCAACGATATCATCTGGTTTTGTTCCATCGTCATCTTTTTCAGTTTTATCGAGAGCTTTTTTGACGGCCGGTGCGGTATCATTTATGCGTTTAATCACCGCGTCACAAGTGTGCGCACCGTCGCTATTAATCCAGTTACTACCCCAGCTATTTGATGTAATGTGTCCCTTTGAATAATAGCGTTCGTCCATATTCCCAGTGCTCGGATTTGGGACTTTAATCGGGCCAAAGTATTTCGTTTTATTTAGCAGACTCTCGTCACCACTATATTGATCATTACTACAAGCCGCCGTGAAATCATTAAAATATAAGAAGTAGTTGATTAAGTCGTCTTTGAAAGTTCCCCGGTCACCCCATGCCACCAAGTAACTATTGTCTTGCTTTTTCTTGTTATAGAGCTTCTTCACATGCGCCAAAGCCCCCTCATCATTAAATACAAATTTAAGATCGCCGTTACTCAATCCGGCAGCACATTCACCATCGACATCAACCCACTCACCTTTGCTGTTTTGATTTTGCAACTTAAAGATGCCGGGCTTTTTGCCGTCACAATAAATCGCCGCCTTATCGATGCCTAGGGTATTAGCGAAGACATTGACGATATTTGAATCCTTATCTTCGCAATAAATCGTACCGTTATTAATTTTTCCTTGCACCTGCTTTTCTAGCCATGCACCAACCGGAATATGCTTCCTTAATTCATTGAAGGGATTATCCGCCAGAGGAGTTTTGGGGATCGTGGACGTAGTACCTTGGACGTGCATCTCTTGCGTATCTTTATATGGCTGGTCAATCCTGCCCTGAACGCATTTGCTGAAGACGTTCGTCATTAATTGAATCTTTCCGGCTTCTTTCATTTTCTCTAAAGCCTCAGAAGTCTTAATCGCCATTACCTGTGAACCGACTACTACTCCCGAGAGCGTCGAGATTACAAGCGCCCAAATAGCCAGTTTTTTCCAACCAGTTTTTATCACTCTTCCGTCTCCTTAATTACCTGTTCTACGCGCGATATCAGCGAGCTCTCATCTTGGTAATCTGGCTCAGCGTCGTAAGCAAAGAATATCGACTGCGGTACAGAATAGCTTTGCCTCATCGACTCAATAGTGTCGCGATAATTATTCACTAGCTCAATACAAATCTCCGAAGAGTTATTGCCGTCTATAGCGCAATCATTTGCCGAAATCTGCTCAAGCAGGCGATCGCGATCATTAAAATACTCAACGAACCTCTCAGCGATTGCCGCTACTGTATATTCTTCACTCACCAGATAATCGTTCAACAACTCTGGCTTCTCTTCTGTATATGCGGAATATACAATGTTATATAGTTCTAGTGACTTTTGATATGTCTCTGCCCTAGACTGCAAGTTTTCGTATATTATTTTGATTTCGTCATCTAATTTGTCTGGATTAATTTTGGCGAAATCTTTCTGAAAGCTAAGAAATTGGGAGATGTTTTGGTTTATCTGTTCGTAATCTTCCGGGGTCATAATGTCGTCCGTTGTTATTTCACGAAAATAAACTTTTTCAAAAAAATCTTCTGTAGAACTAATCGTATCAAAATTTTGCCGTAGAAGTTGACTCGCATCGCCATTATTATCTTTTAATAATACAGGCAGCAACATAATCAGTATAACGAATAAAACTATTGCTACGATAATACCGATGACAAGAATGTTTTTCTTGTCAACTCCTTGTTTTCCTAATATCACATCCCCACTACCCGTCCCCACAGTCTGTATTGGGTGCAGGGGGTCAGTTGGCAGGGGCGCACTGAGTGGCGTCGGAGGGGTGAGGTTGGCGGAGGAGATGATTTTATTGTCGGCAGGAGGATCTGAGGAGGTTGTAGAATCTACGGATTGAGCAGATGACTGAGCCGAAGCATCAAACCCATCAGCGTTTTGCGCTCTGGTCGTGCCCAAAGAATCCTTACCTTCATCCATATTTATTATGTTAGCATAATCGGAAAAAGATTGCAATCAATGATTTTGGATTACTAAAATCATCTTTTCTACCAACCCAAAATCCCCTCCATACGGAGGGGATTTTGACTAGGTTGAGCGATCAATTAGTTAATAATGATGCTCGCGCTTAGCGCAACTGGCGGCGGCTAGCAATGTAGTAGCCTGCAGCAGTTACGATTGAGCCTGTAGCGACAACGCCGCCAACGATAGCTTCTGGACCAGTGGTCGGCAACTCGCTTGGAGTTTCCGGAGTCGGTTCTGGAGTTGGAGTTGGGGTTGGCGTCTCTTCACAGTACTTGTTTAGCTTGACGCTAGCGCTGTCTTGGATAGTCTTCTGACCAACACCAGCTTGCGCCCAGTTGATCAAAGTATTATCACCACAAGCAAGATTCTCGTCTACGACTTCAGCCGTGAAGTAAATGTAAGCATTCGCGCCTGCGCCGTAGCTACCGATACGAATACCGTTCTCGACGATAGAATCTTGGACGATCTTTGCGCCGTTTGGATGGTTAGAGTTCTTAATGACACTCGAACCAGCAACGTATTTCAAGTTCGACGGAAGAATGTCTTTAATAGCAACGCCAGTCTGGCTCTTGTCGCTAGTGTTTTCGTAAGCGATACGGAATTCTACCTTATCACCAACCTTAGCGTCGACAGACTCTTTCCAAGTACGATCTTCGCTATCAGCGAGACGGACTTTCTTGTCTACCGTGTACTCATAGTCGAATACAGCTTTCACTTGGATGGTAACGTAGTTCGCATAGTCATAACAACCTGGAACACGACCATCAAGAGCGTCGGAACCAATCAAGACACCATCGGTGCTTGCAGCCTTAACGATGTCATCGCTAAGCTTCCAGCCAGCGTTATCAAGGTAACCACCAGCGGCAGCTTCTGCTTGAGTCTTGTTATTGTTAACAAGCGCCGAACCGTAGACATAGTCTAAGTGGAACGGAATTTCGCTATTGAAATTCACGTAGTCCCAATACTCACTTGGAGTAGCGTTGGATGAGTTAATGAAGCCATTAACTTGAATTTGTTTGCTAGTACCGTTTGGAATACTAAACTTAACGCGAGTATTCTCGGCAACAGCATCTTCACCATTCGGGTTGTTGTTGTGAACATAAAGACGAATGACATAAGTCTTACCGTCTTCAACCGTGATGTTATTACCCTGCCATTTTGTAGTCGGGGTTGGGTTGGCGTTGGTCTCAATATCGAGACAACGAGTACCGTCTAGCGCACATTCGCGCGCACCGACGAAGTTCTTCTCATCACCGATTGTACTGTTAGAAATCGTGTTGAAGATGATCTGACCTGGGTAATTAGAGCTGTTTTTGTAGTCTTCACCATCAGACAACTTAGTAGCGCCGATAGCACCATTATTAATTTGGTCGATAGTGTAGCTTGGACGGCCTTTTGCGCCGGTCGTTGGGTCAACATAATTGTCACCCCAAGCCGAAACAAGGCTAGGCAACGCCGCTACACCCGCAATCGCAGCCGTAGTAGCCGCAATCGCAATTGTAGATTTAATTGCTGATTTCATAATAATCTCCTTCTGTAGATTATGATACTTGATAAAAGTTAAGATTATTTGTTTTAGCTAAAGTTAATATCAGTTTGTTTTCTACTCTCTGGTCCATTTTGTTAAACTCCATAGTCCGCAATCGAATCATCTCAAACACAATTCAAGGTATGTGGGTGGCGAAATTAGTAGGCGCCACCCAGAAGATAATGTACACATTCTTCCCCTCCGGAGGGCATACTTTTAAAACATTCCTTTGTAACGCATGATTTGCCTGATCATGGAAATTAAGACAAAGACAGCAATAATGCAAACGACCTGCTTCTGGCGTTTTTCCGACTTGCCCATAATGGCGTGCCATTTTACACAGCGCTGATACCAGTTGAGCGTTATGACACCCAAGGTGAATGCGGCGCCAAAGGCCACGCACGAACGAATGAGAATCGGGTGCCATGTTGCCTGCCAGACAAAAAGCACTGCAACGACGGCGCCAGCAACAATAAACTTCTTGCGTTGGTCGTCCTTCCACTCCCACTTGTTGATCTTTAGGTCCCTGTAGAAACATGCCATAACGATGAGGCCGGCTGCGGATAAGATAGTATTTATCATACCATCGCCCTCCTTTTTCAAAATTTCAGACGCATCCCTATTAAGGTTGTATCTGAGATGATTCGACTGCTAATGGACCTCAGCCCAAACCGCTTTTGCTCGGTTTGTACCGACTGATTCCATTGTAGCACACATCATAGAAAAAGTCAAGTGTTTTATCACAAAATAGCACTGGCGGAATGAATTCGATTTTACCTCTGTTATTTTTGGTAGCTTCTCAAAAACATCAATTGAGAAAAATTCTTATGTATAGATACAAGCATAAGCTTGACGATTTCCGATTATTATTCTTATGCTTGTAAAAATACGTAAGTTTTAGTATTTTACAGGTTGAATTTGTGTAATTTTTGTCTCATTTTCTATGAATTTTGTCAAAAAGAAGTGCCCCGCAACAAATCGTCGCGGGGCTGTAGGATTTTATATCAGGAACTCCGCTAAGCGGTAGCTCCCTCGAAAAAAAGTTGGTAAGTGTCAAAAACTGGAAATCAGAGAAAGCTATACAGCCAAACGGTTATCATTACCGATGGATTCCATATGACTGTTAACCCACGTTGCGGAAATGCCCTTAGTCTGGTCAGAGGACATCGTGAGCATAACCGGGATATCCGTTACTCCGACCATCTGCATCCAAGCAACCACGTCTTTAATCGGGTATTTCTTGTCGGAATCTTCCTGAGATGCGCCATCGGACGAAGTACCATCGTCGGCTTCCGTTTCTTCCGTAGTTTCCTCTTCGGACGTGTTATCCTCGGAATCTTCCTCTTCAGACTCGGACTCTTCAGCGGTCTGCGTGCCGTCCTGGTCGTCGCTGCCGGTACTGTTCGTGGACGAATCATGATGATGATTCGTCTGCTGGTCAGCAGACGCCGTGAGGCGGTCGTAACGCTTCTTGAGCTTCCTGTATTCATCGACGTCGCTCTTATCCAGAGCAATCTTCATATCGTCGAGGACATCTAAGAGGAAGTCATCATCTGCTGCTTCGGCCTGCCTAATCCAGGAGTTAACCTTCTTTTTCTGGCGGTTGATAAAGTTTTTCTGCTTCGTATCCTTGTTCGGATCTTCCTTCTTGCCGCCAGACTTGTCATCGGGTTTTTCTTCCTGAGGCTTCTCTTTTTTCTTCTGCTCATCCTCCAGTTCTTTAAGGAACTTGGCAGCCGAGGATTTCTCCAGGTTAAAACTTCTGACCGCGGTAGCGTAAAACGCCATACCGCCCTGATAGTCCGCGGCGTACTGCTGCATCTCACCTATAGCCGCCTCATATTCCGCAAGTAATTTATTAAAAAATTCCTCACGGTCGGCGCGGGTCATATCCTGCAATTTCGCAGCGACCTCATCATCCTTAAGCTTGCTCCAGAGGTTATACAGCGGTCTATGGGCCGCAACCGACGTTTTCTGCTCTGCTGCCTCGGTGGTTTCCTGCTGCTTTTCTTCAGCCTTGGTCTCGGGTTTCTCCTTTTTGTCGGAACCTTCTTCTTTGTTTTTCGGTTCCTCCTTAGGGAGCTTCTTGCCGGACTCGACTTCTGCGTACATCTTATGGAGCTGCTCAAGGCGCTCAATGAAAATGTGAGCATCGTCACGGTCAGCCAGATCCTCCACGCTGTTCTTGCCTTCACAAATACAGCCAAGAAAATTACCCTTGCGCAGAGCAACAGCCGGAGTTCCTTCCTCATCATCAGGCCAATAATAGCTCCGGCCCTTCTCGCCGTCGTAGACGCGATAATCGCGTACATCCAACTGCGAGTAATCGTCCTTGGGGATGATGAAAGGCTTGCCTTCCTGAATGACATCGACAGTGTCGTCGTAGGTCGCATTGCCTATGGTCCACTGCCAAGCGAGGTGGCAAAGTTCTACGTGAACTTCCTCCTTCGTCTCGGCGTACTTTAAATAGACCTTTGTCAACGGGGTTTTCGGGGTCTTTTTAAAACGATCAAAAATCTTCATAATTCATTACCTCCTAATTGTAAAAGTTGCGATCGTCAATACGGTAATCCTACAAACCGCTTGCGTGATTTCATTGTAGCACAGATTAGCTAAAAAGTCAATAGTTTTACCATAAATAATGCCGTGCTTAAACTAGACAGACTCGAAAAAAGATTTTTTGGCGATAAAGGTTGATTTTGACAGTCGAGCTAGGTGTTTTAGGTCGGGGGTTCTAACGTACAGTCGACTGGAGTTTTGGGGTTCACTTTGGCGGGAAATATGCTATAATGTAGGTGTATGCGCCGGTATGGTGGGATTAGCTCAGTTGGTTAGAGCGTCTGATTGTGGTCCAGAAGGTCGCTGGTTCAATTCCAGTATCCCACCCCAGAGCATACAATGCGCGAGTGTAGTACAGCGGCTAGTATGCAAGTTTTCCAAACTTGAGATGAGAGTTCGATTCTCTCCACTCGCACCACACAGCTTCAGCCGGAGAGGCTGTTTTTGTGAGGTAGTTACAAATGGATGATTGTCCCGTCGGAAGAAATTTCCGTGTTAGCAGGGTCGAGATTATCAGGGTAGCCGGTCGATTTCCTAGGTGGTAGCTTGACTTTGCCGTCTTTGTATAGTTTTTCGGCAATGATGCGAAGCTCCTCTGGCGTTTCGATAGCTTTTAGTCGACCGGAGAGGAGACCTAAACGACAATGGATTCCGTCATTCATCAAGCGCCAATTTGTAAATAGCAGCTGGTCATTGATTAGGCGCTTAAGGTCGCGCACGCTCTGGTGCGCTTTACGATTGGGATTAGCGTTAAGACAGTTAAATCCAACCGTCAGATGACGATTAGTTTGCGGGGTAGAAAAATTAAAATGAGAATATCCTTGCGCTTCAACTATTGGGGCGAGGAGCTGCATAAGTTCGGCAATTTGGAGCTGCTTGATTTGTCCTAAAACAAATTCAATGGCTTTTTGTTGCTCTTCTTTAGCGAGGAGGCGGCCGAGTTCGGCAAATTTTTCGATCCCCTCACGCATGGACCGGAGGCGCTTAAGCTCAGATTCGTCATAAAGGCAGAAATCATAGCGATCTTTGGCATAATCTGGGTCGTTGTCGGGGTCGATATTCCAATAGTATGGGTCGGATGATTGGCTGGAGTCGGCGGTAACATCCTCCGGAGCGTCTTCAGTAATGGAAACATTGTTATTAGCATCATGAGACATGTGTTGATACGGGGCACCATCTTCCCAGTAGAGACTATATCCTTTGCACTTAGCACATCTGAGAGTAAAAAGGACGAGCTCATTATTCTCGTCATCACGTGTCATGAATATTTTGTCGTAACATTGGAGCTTGAGTTGGCCGCAATGCTGGCAAGGCGGATCGTGTTTGAGCTTGGCATCAGCAATACGCTGATCGAGTTGACGGTCACGCTCCATAAGTTCGGAAATTGATTGGTCGCGATTTTCGTAGCGCTCGAGCAAATCATAGCCTAGCACTTGCATATAAAACAGATTTACCAGTATTGCATTACCAGGACGGGAGATATCTTCGGATGGGTTAAGCTGTTTTAGGTCTTGGGTAAACTGTTGGAGAAATTGCTGGTAATGATAACGCCCCCGTCGACCTAATTCGACCGTGAAACAGTCATAACGCCCCTCGTAATGCGTGCGGTCCTTGAGCCGGGTATACATATAAATATAACTTTACTGGAAGAAACACAAATACACCGCAGCGCCGACGGCGGCGCCGAGGATAATCGTAATAAGGATAAGAAAGACGAGAGGAGCTTTCGAGCGGCGATTGGATGGCACGATGACAGTTGGGCGGACTGGCAATTCTTGGTGCGGGGCAGGGGCAGGCTTTTTCTCGTAGCGATTCTTGCGACCAGGCTTCGCGGCAGGCTTTGATGTCTCGGCAGCCCGAGCAGCAATACTACGCTCAACCTTCGGGTTGAACTTTCCTGGACTGCTGGAAAGCGGGCGTTTTTCGACGTTGACCGACCTCAAAAACGGCGATTCCCCGCCGAGGGCGTAGCGATTATTATCAGGTTCTGTTTTCTTCTTACTAAAACTATAATTTGAGGTATTGTCAGCCTTAATTGTCGGGAGTTCGGGGGTGGTACTGACATGACCAGCGGCGACTTTTTGCGCCTTAATACTGCCGGTCGGAGCTTTGTCGCCGATGGGCTGAGGTGGGTTTTCGGGGTGATAGCTTTCGATCACGCCAAGGTCGTCAGGAGTTGTAGTTTTTTTCTTAACATTGAGCTTCGGGGGCTCGGCCATAACATAAGAACTGTCAGTCGGCAACGCGGATGGTTGGTTGGCGGAAAAATCTTTAGGTTTCGTACGAAAACGCGAGGTGCGAACGTTCGCCATGCCAAGGACTTCGGCAGTCTGAGCCTTGCGAGAAAGCGTGCGAGCTTTGGTCGCGGCCTGAACACCCTGCTGCCCCGCACGCACACTGGCGCTACGACGAGCGCCGGCGAGCATTTGCGGGTCACGCGCAGCGCTAACCTTGCGTTTCGCCTGAGGGGACGGGGCAGATGTAGCGACGGATGCTTCGGAAGCTGCGGATGGGATAATTTTCACGGTCAGAGCATTGTCATCCTTGGCGGGTAAATTTGTCTGGCCGCTAGCCAGAGTTTTAGTCTTCGTCCCCTGGGTAACACCCTGTGGCTGAACAATTTGAGCGTCTATGGCGTTCCGGCGCAAGAATTTTGCAAGTTTGCTGGGCGCTGGAGTCGACTGCGCGGCAGTATTAACTAGACGGGCAACCCGAGCCATGCGTGCATTGGGCGGCAAAACAACCGGTGCGGGCTTCGGACGGGCTGCGGCACCAAGTTTAAGCGAGGTACGGACGACCGGGATTTCACGCTCAGGACGTTTCTGAGCGCTAGCTGGTTGCGATTTCGCAAGCGGGTCAAGCGAACTAGTACGCGTGTCAATTTTCGTCTCATCTTCGGCGCGGCGTAGAAGCGCAGAGGCTGAAGTGCGAGTCGATTCCATGCTGCGTTGGATTGAGCCATGATGAAGATTGGCAGCAGATTTAGTTTGCTGGGCGCCAGCCTGTCCGGCGGCAGCATTAACGGCTTCACGCGCGGACATGACTATCGGTGGCTGAGGATGCTTTGCCTGTTCGGCATACATAGCATTAATCGCAGCTTTGGCTGAGGTGACAGGAGTAGGTTGAGGTTGAGAGGCAGATTGTTGAGGAGTCGACGACTGAGTGGTTTGATTCGTGGGTGATGACTGCGGTGCTGAATGCATGGCACCAAAATCAATCTGTTGCTTGTTCGGCATAGCGGCTCCAGATTGGTTTTGGCTCAGGGGATCCATGTTAGTCTTGTACCTTCTTTGCGATTTCGATAATGTCGATAAACTGATCGGCGATTAAGCTAGCACCGCCGACAAGCAGGCCGTTAATCTCGGGAATCGTCAGATAGCCGCCGGCGTTCGACGGGTTCACGCTACCCCCATATAGTAGCGGAATTTCCTTCGCAGTCGCTGCGCCGTAGGTGTCTTTCAGAGTGCGACGGATAAACCCAGCCACATCGCCAATTTCGTCAGGAGAGGCAAGATGAGCGTCGGTCGTCGTACTAATCGCCCAGATTGGTTCATAAGCAATAATAACCTTTGAAATGTCTTCGGTCGAAACTTCGGAAAGCCCACCAAGGAGTTGATCGCGAATTACATCTTCGGTCTCACCAAAAGTATGCTCGGTCTCAGTCTCGCCAACACAGAGAATCGGGGTAATCTGGTTGCGTAAAGCGGCAGCAACAGAAGCCCGAATATCCTTGTCGCTCTCATGGAAGAGTTGACGACGTTCGGAATGACCAATAATACCGTAATCAACAATGCCACGGAGTTGAGTATACGAGACGGCGCCAGTATATGCACCAAAATCGTGTGGATTGCCAGCTTGAGCAGCAAGGCGAAGTTTCTTGCGGTCGATCTGGAGCGATAGAGGTTGCAAGGCGACAAATGACGGTGAAACGACCACGGTGAGGCCTCGCGAAGCGCGGAGTTTTTGCGAAAGTTTATGAAGATAGACGGATGATTCCCCAACAGAGAAATTCATCTTCCAGTTGCCCACGATATATGATTTCATAATTTTATTATAGCACAAGAATCTGGCTAGGGTTGACATTGTTTCGCGAAATGTTTAGTGCGTAGAAACAAGGCCGAGAATTCCACGCAAAGCGTAGAGGGTGTCTTCGTGCGAGCGGACAGTAATAGTGTCAATACCCATCTGGACGACTGGATAATCGTTCCCTCCGGGTTGGGTCATATCACCAAAGTAGAGAACGTTGGACTTCTCAGCTTTTAACTCTTCAAGCAAGTGCGTCATACCAAATTCCTTGTTCATACCGGGCGCAGCGACATTGATGGAAGTTGTGCCACCAATTTCGTAGAGGAAATCAGGTAAGGCTTTTTGACATTCAGCGACAATCTGTTCGCGTTTTTTGCAATCTGGGTCCCAAGCGTATTTTTCTTCGGTGCCGGCGGTTTGACCAAGGGCGGAGAAAGTGACCTGGGAGAGGCGGTTTTCGATGATTTCATCGCCAGGCTTGAGCTTGTCGGCTTCCCAGTAGCCCAATTTCTCGGCGGCAGCTTGGAGAGTTGTTGTAATTTTTACAACGTCTTCCTCCTTGAGCGGATAATTATAGACTTGTCCCCAATCATGCTGCTCAAGGTTGTAACGATAATACTGTGTACCTTGAGCGACAAAAAGGTGGAGATGAGTTAATTGCTCTTCGGTGACGTCGACTTTTTTCAGTTCATCGACAATCTGGATGAGAAATTGCTCAAATTTTTGACCAGAGATTGGGCAAATTTCAAAATAATTAAGACAATTTTTCAGAACTTCGGCAATTTCGGGCGGGATTGGGGTTTTCGCGATATTGAGCGTTTGGTCGATGTCAAATGCTAAAATTCGCTTGTGATTGGTTGGGGTTTGATACATATTTTCCTCCGAAATTAATTTGGTATGGGCTTGACGAATGTTTTGTGTACTGTTAAAATGGGACTATAAGTTTTTATTTGTTGTTCTTAGTCTTGCGGCTGAGAACAACTTTTATTTCGGAGACTCCAGATTGGAGCTCGAAAGTCAGTTTGACTCTACTCATACTCACCCTTTCCACATTTTAATTTACTAAAGTTTTATCGACCTTAGTTCGTCTTGCCCATGCGTTCATGCTAGCAGAACAAAAAATAAAAGTAAACCCCTAGGGTTGATAAGTTGCAAAAATATGTTTTTGTATGGTTTTTCCAGGGTTATAGTTGACATTTTTGATAAAGTGTGCTATAATGGAAGGTCGAGGGCTGGGGGATTCCCCTGGTACATATTAAAAGGAGGTGATTGTCTTGAGAAGACAATCGAAGTTATTATACGAATCAGCAAATATTCTCTGCTGGTTTCGGATTATTGTAAGCGTAGTATTAGCTCTGATTTCTCGGGCGAGCGTGGCGTTTGCAGTGTTGTTCGCGTTGGCGTTCATTAGTGACGCTCTGGATGGTTGGTGTTATCGGAAATTTGCGAAAGAGCGACCATACCAGCACTGGTTTAATCGACTACCAATCACAATGGATCCGATTGCGGATTTCTTCCTTGTAGGAGGAGGGATCATCCATGTTATGGATGATAAGCCCAGGGGCTTAGTTTGTTTTATCGGAATGGCAATCGTGATGCTACTTTGGAGTGTAGTCGGCGGGCGAACAACTGGCAAATTGTACACTGTATTAATGACTGGACTGACGTATTACTGGTTTGTCATGATGGTAATAACAGTGGTTCTGGTCTGGCGTCATGATGGCGGTCCATACTGGCCAATCGGCTTTATTGTAACTATTGTTAGTTTTTATGCAATCTGGTTCAAAACGAGAGTGAAGAATCGGACAATCCGTAGAAGGGGGTAAAATGGATGAGAATTTTTATTGTTGCTTTAATGATTAACGCATTGAGTTTTATGGTGATGCGGATTTATTGGCGATTAACTGGGAAGCTGAGTGCGGAGATTGTATTCCCGCGGCAGAAATTCCGCACGGAGGATGAGGATGAAGTGATATTCTTGTCGGCGGGAAATCTGGCGCAGCCGCGCAGAGCCTTTGAGTTTTTGTACTCAAAGCTGAGGCGCAAGCAGTATGCGTTTCTGGAATTCAAAATGATCGGCTGGAGCGCGCGAGAGACGGCGAAAGCAATCGCGAAGGCAGTTTGGCCGGGCAACCGGGTGACAATGTATGCGATTTCGGTCGGAGATCACGTGGCGAGATATCTTGATGAGTCGCCAGCTCTGACGCAGCTGCAGATCTACACGATTAATCCGTGTCCATGCCGGAGAGCCGTGCGAAAAGAGCTGAGAATATTGCTAACCGTAGCGGCGCCGATTTTCTGGGTATTATGCCATATGATAGGCTGGCTGAGCGTCATACCGTTCATCCCGGCGACTGGCGGTAAATATTCGCTGGTACTGTTGGCAGATCAGTATATGACGATTGCTTTTGATGAACCTCCGATAATTTATGCTCCTCATACGCAGGGAGTAGTCTTGAGTGCAGCGGATGAGCTGCTGGATAATGATTATCTGGAGCAGGTATTTGCGGACCAGAAGATTGCAAGAGTGCCGACACACCACGGTGATACCGTCGGGATGGCGTTCGAGTATCTGCGTGGAGTAGAGAAGTTGCTGGAACTTCCAGAAGAATAAAACCAGCCGGCTGCTTGTCATGAGCGGCCGTTTTTTATGCTATAATTATAGGTATGAAATTATCAGAAGAACTTATTTGGCGCGGATTTGCAGCCGAAACTACAATCAAAGACCCAGCAGAACTTGATACGAGGGCGTCAAAGAAGTTTTATTGGGGGGCGGATCCGTCAGCTGATTCCCTGACGATTGGGAACCTGGCGGCAGCGATGATGTGCGCATGTTTTGTGCGATACGGGTATGAGCCGTATCTGCTGGTCGGAGGAGCGACAGGGCAGATTGGTGACCCGAAAGATAACGGGGAGCGGGATTTGAAGTCACTAGAAGAAGTCGAGCACAATAAGGCCTGCATCGCGGCGCAGATGAAGAATGTAGTCAAGAGCGATAATCTGGTAATGGTCGATAATTACGACTGGTTTAAGGAGATGAATTACTTGACGTTCCTGCGCGAAGTTGGGAAGGTGTTTTCAATGACACAACTCCTCGACCGGCAGTTCGTCCAGAATCGGATTGGCGAGGGTGGAAGTGGGATTTCGTATGCAGAGTTCTCGTATACGCTGATCCAGGGGTATGATTTCTTACACCTGTACCGAACATATGGGATTGATTTGCAACTCTGCGGGGCGGACCAGTTTGGAAACTGTTCGAGCGGGATCCATTTGATTAAGCGGCTAGAGGGGGCGACGGCGGATGCTTGGAGTACGCCGCTGATAATCGACCCGGCGACAGGGAGGAAGTTCGGAAAATCGGAAGGTAATGCGGTGTGGCTGGACAGCAAAAAGACATCGGTGTTCGACTTCTATCAGTTTTGGATGAATCAGCCGGATAGTTCGGTAGAGTATTTGATGAAGATTTATACGTTGCTTTCTCGAGAAGAAGTCGAGGAGATTATGCGGGAGCAGGCTTTGGCGCCGGAAAAGAGAATGGCGCAGAAAGCGCTGGCGAAGGGCGTAACGGAAGTCGTGCATGGTCATGCGGCAGCGGAAGCGGTAATTGCGCTCAGCGAGAGGTTGTTCACAGGTGGATTGAATGAGCTGGCGGAGGATGAGATTGCGGAGATGGGACAATATCTAGCACAGGGGCAGATGGGCCGGAAGCTGTTTGATTTGCTAGTTGAGACCGGGCTATGCGCCAGTAAGGGAGAGGCGCGGAAGTTGGCGAGCGCAGGAGCGATTAACGTAAACGGAGTGAAAGTGACGGAAGATACGGTCGTTGACCAGGTAGCGTTGCTGAAACGTGGTAAAAATAAGTTTGCGGTCGTAATGTAGACCGCCCATACTTCTATTGTAGCACAGATTTTGATTTTTGTCAATGGATGGAGGTGCGTAGTTGACATTTTTGGGCTGGTGATGTATAATAGAATAGTCACATGTTGGGGGTCTCGAGAAAGAGGTGAGTTCTTTGAAGTATGCAATAGTTTTGGATTTTGGATATCCTAATGACCCGGAGGAGATTTCCAGTATTACAGATTTGGCGCAATGTGCACAGAGAAATTACTGGAAGGATGATGACGCTGTGGTTTTGGCGCAATCTTGCACTTATGAGCATCTGATGAAAGGTGACTTGTTCCCGAAAGGAAAGTTATTAAGGATTAACGTCGGACAATCAAACACGAATGGCCTGGAAGAGGGTGGTTCATATCATGTCCTAAAAAGGGCGAGTGAAATGATTGCGGAAAGAGGCGATAGCTACGCAGAAACAGAGGTAGAAATAGTGGCGCATAAGTTACATCTGCCGCGCGTAATGAAGCAAGCTGAGCTTTTTAACCTAAAGGTAAGACCAAGTAAGAATTTACCGACTAATCTCTATCCAACGGCAGCACAATGGTGGTGCCGTAAGAAATACCTCTGGTATTTCCGGGAAATCGTGGGTTATATTCCACTCAAACTGAGTGGGCAACTTTGATATCCAAAACAATAATATGAGCGTCCGGCTTTTATGGCGGGCGCTCTTCAATTATGACAGGAAAGTGATTTTTAGGAACTTTGGGTGCGGAAAAGTAGTTTTTATGCTATTTGTGCTATAATTGAAAGTATGGACAAAGCTGCGAAAAAATCGAAAGATAAGTCCTCAAAGCGAGGAAACATGGGGGTTTATTCTAGTTTAGTGGCCGACCGGACGAAGAAATTGGTCAAATCGGCAAGTAATAAAGTTAAGAACGGCGGCAAGAAAAAAGCGACAGAAAATCCGAAGTTGAAGCCGTTGCCAAAGGAACAGCCAGCACGCTTTTTTGCGCATTTTCGCTGGGAGCGAATTAAGGCGTATTGGTTCTCGAAGGCGGGGGCGAAGAGGATTGGAAAGATCTTCGCGGCGTGTTGTTTGATTGGGATTATCGCAGTTGGAGCTTTGTTTGTCTATTATAAAAATCAGTTAAAAGAGATTCAGCTGAACGATTTGACGATTTCGGAGACGGTGAATACTTATCTTGACCGAAATGGAATCGTACTCTGGGAAGATAAAGGTGATGCGGATTATCGTTTGGTCGTAGAGGAAGGTGATATTGCGACGTACGCGCGGCAAGCGACGGTGGCAATTGAGGATCGGAATTTCTATAATCACCCAGGTGTGGATATCGGGGCTTTGATGCGGGCGACACTGTCAACGCTGACTGGGCGCGGGGTGCAGGGTGGTTCGACTCTGACGCAACAGTTAATTAAACAGATTTATTTCTCGGATGAAGCGGCGAGTGCGAACCGTGGCGGTATTGCGCGTAAGGTAAAAGAGTTGATTCTGTCGATTGAGCTAGAGAAGATGTACAGCAAAGAACAGATCATCACGATGTATCTGAATGAGTCGCCGTATGGTGGGCGCAGGAATGGGATTGAGAGTGCGGCACAGACGTATTTCGGGAAGAGTGCGAAGGAGTTGAATTTGGCTGAGTCGGCGCTGCTGGCGGCGATTCCGAACAACCCGGCGATTTTGAACCCGTATAACGAAGCGGGAAATGAGGCGTTGATCCAGAGGCAGCACAAAGTCCTGGATGATATGGTTGAGATGGGCTATATTAACAGTGACGAAGCGAAAGCGGCGAAGGAAGTGGCAATTCTAGACCAGATTCAGCCAGAGTCGAATCAGTATGACAACATCAAGGCGCCACATTTTGTGCTTGAGGTGCGAGATCAACTAGAGGAAAAATATGGGATTCAGTTCATGCGAACTGGAGGTTATACGATCACAACGTCACTGGACTACCGCGCGCAAGAGATGGCAGAACGAGCTGTAGCGAATGGCGCGCAGTTGACTTACCTAAATAATAGCGATAATATTGCCCTGGCATCGGTGGACGTAGAAACTGGGCAAGTGTTGGCGATGGTAGGGTCAATTGACTGGAACACGCCAGTGTATGGAGAGGTGAATGCGGCAGTATCAGACCTTGAGCCAGGCTCGTCGATTAAGCCGCTACTGGATTACACGCCACTGTTCTCGCTGACAGGCGATCAGGTGTATGGACCAGGGTCGATTCTGAAAGATGAAAATATTGATAGTATATACTGTGCGGGTTATACGGGCGGAGACTGTGCGTTGAGGAACTTTAGTGGTAGATTTTACGGGAATTTGACCGCGAGACAGTCGCTAGGTAACTCACTGAATATTGGCGCGGTGAAAGCATTGGCACTCGCAGGGATTGATAACGCGCTAGAGATCTTGCATGGATTAGGTGATAAGAGTTACTGCGCTGGAAATACAACGGCTGGTTTGTCGATGGCAATCGGTAGCGGTTGTATGGTGAAGCCGATTGAACACGCAAATGCGTATGCTTCGATTGCGCGCGGTGGCGTATATCGCGAATTGGCGTATGTGCTAGAGGTTAAGGACTCAAGTGGTAAGACCCTCGAAAAATGGGAGGATGAGGACGGCGAACGAGTTGTCGACGAGCAGGTAGCATATGAGATTGCAGATATCATGGGTGACCACAGTGCGCGCAGAATTATGTTTGGTGACACTTCAAGCATGTTCGGATTTAATATTCCGGGGGTCTGGACGGGCAGCAAAACCGGTACAACGACAACAACAAATAGCGCGGTGGCGAAGGATAACTGGATGGCGAGCTTCTCGACGGCGATTGCAACAGTGATCTGGAATGGTCGACATGATGGGTCGGGGCTGTCTAGTAGCCTGAATAACGTCGTGCGGCGAGTGATGGCAGATTATATGGAGCCAGTACATAAAGAGCTGTATGCGAGCGAAGGCAAATGGAAATCGGGTGACCAGCCTGTGAAGCCGGCGGGCATCCAGACGCTGACGATTAACGGCGTAACTGACATCTGGCCGAGTTGGTATAACTCAAAAAAATCTGGGGTGCAATCTGAAAGTGTAGCCTTTAATAAAGAAAATGGTCTGCGTGCCGCGGATTGTACCCCCGAAAGCAAGCGGATTTCGGTGGAAGTAACAAGATCAAAAGACCCGGTGTCAGGCGTAGAGATTCTGAATGTGCCGGATGGGTATAACTATGATGAGTTTGACCCTTGTGAGAATACGACGGCAGACGTGCATCCGTCGGTGAGTATTAGTAAGGTGGCGTCGGGAGATGCGTCGTACCTAAACATTACGCTCGCCAAGGGGACGTATGATCTGAAGAGCTATAAAATTACGGTTGATGGCGAAGTAGTCGATAGCGGTAGTGCAACGGTTGGAACGATACATCAAGCGTTGACTGGTGGCGAGAAATTGGTAGTGGTAGAGGTGACTGATACCAAGGGGAACACGACGCGCAAGACGTATGAACTGGGCGGCGGGGAGGACGACTAGGTAAAAATAGTCTAAGATGGCTATAGGAGTTCAGTTGAGCTCCTATAGTTGTTCGTGGGTCTTTAGCTTGTGGTTATTTTTGGCTAGTTTTGCGAGTTTTGGTCTTAGTCTGGCGAGGAGTCTTGGAGGGCTTGGCGTTTGGAGTGAGTTTGGCAAACATCATTGTGCCAGCGGCAGTTTGGTTCAGACGCTCAAACTCGACTTCGACTTCCTTACCGATGTGACTCTTAGCCTTGTCGACGACCACCATGGTACCATCTTTTAGATAGCCGACGCCCTGATTTGGGCCGCTACCAGTCGAAACGAGTTTGACCGTAGCGCGTTCGCCGGGCAAATATTCATTACGCAAGACAAGCGCAAGAGCGTTGAGATTGAGTACGTCTATATGGCCAGTGGCGGCGACTTTTTGAAGATTGAAGTCGTTGGTCAAAATCGCGCCACGCCCGGCTTTTGCTAGCTCAAGGAGACGATTGTCGACCGGGGTGCGGTCGAGCGGGTCGTCCAAAATCGTTAGATTAAAATAGACGACCCGCTCCAGCTCGCGGATGGCATCAAGCCCAGCGCGGGCGCGCACACGCTTATCATGATCTTTTCCGTCGGCGAGAAGCTGCAGTTCGGCAATCACGCTGCGCGGGACGATCATTTCATCGCTCAAGAATCCAGTCTGCGCGACCGCGACCAACCGCGGATCCATCAAGGCGGAAGTGTCGACGTAAACCTTGCGTTTCTGACTGCTGAGAAGCGGCTTTTGACGAGATTTTAACAATAGAATGCTAGTCTCGGCTAAAAGTAAAATCGTAATAATTAAAATTATAAAATCCATGTTTTCCTTATATTTATATTGTATAACAAGCGCAGATGTACGAGCAAAAGACAAAACAGTACGTCAAAATCTAGACCTCTAGGAGGTTATACTCTCATTATAGCACACATGTTTAAAAATGTCAAACTAAACATCAATCTGGTCGACACCGTATTCACGAGTGTACCTAGTATTCTCGGCGAGGACTTTTTCGTATTTTTCGACCAAATCGTCGCGTTTTTCGAGCTTGGCGACATCAATCGCGAGGTGATACCTGGAGGCGCGGTTCATACTCAGCATTTCAAACGGGGTCGTCGTGCTGCCCTTTTCGAGAAAGCCGTGAACCTTGAGGCGTTTCGTATCAGTGTAATTACTAAGAATTTGCCTCAGAGTCGCCGGATAGCCATGGAAATTAGCTATAATCGGCTTGTCGGACGTAAAGAGCTCCTGGAACTTGCTCGGGCTAAGCTTACACTCGGTCGCGCCAATCGCTTCGTAAGACAGAGCTGAGATATTGACGAAGCGGAATTTCTTCTCCGGAAGGTCTTTGCGGAGAATCTCTATGGCTTTTAGGGCTTCACAGGAGACAATATCGCCGGCGGCAGTAAAAATGTAATCGGGATTATCGTCCGAAGCAAAATCGAAGATACTAGCACCACCTTGACTAAATTGGTCGTCAGCCTGATGCGAATCGAGCCAGCGAGGCTGGTCGGTTTTGTTAAATGTTGTAAGATTTACAACATTTGTCGAACGCATCATATAGATAAAGCTAGCTTCGGCCGCAACATCATCAACCGGGAAGAGACAGTTCGCATGATTGCTCGGGATACTGAGCAGCGTAGAAATCAGGGCCGGGGATTGATGGGTGAAGCCATTGTGATCTTGACGCCAACAGGTACTGGTCGAGAGGAGATTTGCAGCGGGATAATCTGGGCGCCATTTCACGCCGGCAGATTGGTCGAGGAATTTCAGGTGTTGGAGAATCTGCGCGGTGATGATCGCAAAAAAAGCTTCGTAACTCGTCATGACGGCAGGTTCGCCAGCGACGAGGTGACCGACCATACAAGCAAACAAGGCATTCTCGGAAAGCATCTCGACGATCCGACCATTCGTGGATTCGGGCAAATCGAATCCTTGGCGTGGGAGATTCCAAGCACGCTCAGAGACTTCGTAGACCGCGTCGAGCTTGTTACTAGTGGTTTCGTCAGGGGAAAAGAGATAAAAGTCTTCGTGTTTCGACATGTAATCAGCCATGATAGCACCGATACTACGAGCTGGAGAGAATTTGTCCTTGCCGGGGTTATCAACAACGTCAATCATAACCGAAATCCTTTCTTCGTATCAAATAGTTCATTGAAATGATAGCTCGTGAGCCAATCTTCGAGGATTTTAAGCTCGTCGGAGTCTTCTTTCGCATTCGGCAAAGGAATCTGGTGAGCAAGATAGTTGCCGGCGACCTTTTTGCCATGAACTTCGGTCGGGCCGGTCGCGCCTTTTTCGGTACGCAAAATAAAGAATGGATATTCATATTTTTCGGCTTGAGCTAGAGCGTCTTGGAAAGTTTCGGGTTTATCGCCGTTGATTTCGATCGGCGTATAGCCAAAACCGCGAATCATTTCGTTCAGCTCGCGCTCTGACTTGCGACCGTATAGAGTCGGGCCAGAAATTTTGTAGCCGTTGAGATGTAAAATCGGCAAAACTTTTCCATGATAAAGGTGGCTACCGGAAGTTTTGACGAGATTTAGCGAAGCTAGAGCGGAGGCGGTCTCTAATTCCCCATCGCCAAGCATAACTGCGACAGTGCGCTCAGGATGCCCCAGCACATAACCATAAGCTGCGCCAAGAGCATAGCCTAATTCTCCACCTTCACAAATCACGCCGGGAGTAAAAGGGCTGGCGTGAGACGGGAACCCGCCAGGCCAGGAGAAATTGCGACAGATATAAGCAATACCTTTTTCGTCAAGCGTAGCCTTCGAGTCGACTTTGGCAAGTTCGCCGTCGAGGAATAAGTTAGCCTGGAGCGCAGGAAAACCGTGACCAGGGCCAAGAACGAAATAAAAGTTCGGATCAGGAACACGAGGCTCGGAATGATAGCTATCGTCATTGTCCTGGGATTTCTGCTTCACGGCAAACGGGTCGAAATCTTCTAGCTTTTGCTTACTACTAGCAGAAGCGGAATGATCGGTATTAGCGCTTTTGCTAAAATAGTACTTAAGATTAGTATAGGCGACATCAATGCCATGGCAAGTTCCCCAGTGGCCAAGAAGACGAGGCTTAATATCGTCAAAAGTTAGCTTGCGCAGAAGTAGATAATTGTCTTGGAGGAAAAGCTGTGCCACTACCAAATAATCGCTGGCGCGGACGCGACGACGAATCGTCTCAAGATTGCTCCCATGTGTTTCCATATATTCTTATTATAACAGTTTTGGTAATTTTTTGGAGAATGTTTATGGTTTTTGCGAAGCAGTTTAAGGTTGATTTTTGCGCCGTAAAGAGACAAGGTAATTACTTGTGCTTGACTTTGACCATCGCCGCGCGGATAACTGAACCGTCATAAAGATATCCGGGGCGCAGAGTTTCAGCGATAACTTCTGTATCACCCTCGTCATCTTCGACGGAGACCGCTTCGTGGAGATCGGGGTTGAATTCAGTGCCAGGAGTAGAATCAATCTGCGCTAGACCGAGGTTGGCTAAAGTTTTGTCAAAATTCTTGCGTAGAGGAGAAAGCTGCTCGGGGTAAGCACTCAGCGCGCGTTCAAAATCGTCAACAAGCGGAAGAAATTTCTCGACGGTGGCATATTTCGCGGCAGACATGGCGAGAGTTTTCTGGCTTTCGACTTGCTTGCGATAGTTCTCAAAATCAGCACGAGTACGCTGGAGATCGCCAAGTAATTCGGCCGTCGCGTCAGTTTGCGCAGTGACAGTTTCTACCTCGGGCTGAGCAGCAGAATCGGGTGCCTGAGTGGAGTCTATAATTTCGTCAGGCTGCGCAGCAATGTCTTCCGGGGAGTTTTCTTCGATTTTGACTTTTTTCATATAATTCCTTCCTTATTTTAGAGATAATGCATTTTCCAGCATGACACCAGCTTGACGCACGAGCGACATGACACGGGCGTAATTTTGACGAGTCGGGCCAAGCACGCCAATATAGCTCCGATCGGAATATGGCGAACGGAAACGGCTAACGATTAAAGAAACTTGAGAAGTTTTGCCGATAGGATTTTCTTGGCCAATAAAGATATTGAGCGGCTGGCCAGGTGCAGCTTCGCGAAGCCAAGGTTCAAGATTGTCGAGCAACTTCGCGACGGCCTGGACGCGCTGATTGTCAAGAAACTCAGGCTGAGTAAAAAGTCGAGCGATACCAGACATGTATAGCTGGTCGCCGATCGTAGCGAGGCCAAGATTGCCAGTCAGCTCAACTAGCGAATCGACGGCGCCACGAATTGCAAAATCGGCACGAGTCTGCGAGCTAATGCGAACTTCAAGTACACGGTTCCCCCGTTCAAGCGGTTTATCATCGGGCGTTTCGCGACGTAGCGGAATCGCAGATTCGACTTCTTCAGGATTTTCCGACAGAGTATTCACATAATAGCGATACCCTGCGTCAGTCGGGACGCGACCAGCGGAAGTATGCGGTTGAGCAATATAGCCGTATTCTTCGAGGCGAGCCATCTCGGCGCGGATTGTAGCCGAAGATACGTCAAAAAGTTTTGCCAGAGTAACGCTACCGACTGGAGTAGCTAACTCAGCGTATTCTTCGATAATTGCAAAGAGGATTCCCTCTTGGCGTTTTGTCAAACTCATACTTTCATTATAGCAAATTAGCACTCTTTTCGCAATAGTGCTAGATGGGAGACAGATTGGACTTTTATGCTATAATCAATATATGGAAGAACAGATACAGAATATTAAGACTTGGCTCGGGCGCGGAAGCATAAATATCTTCGGCTTACCAATGAGCGGTAAAGATACGGTGGGGGTGCGACTCGCGGAGACGATTGGGGGGAAATTTTTGTCTTCAGGCATTATTGTGCGGGCGTTAGAAAAATCAACACAGCAGAATCATACGGGCGAAGGTAAATTGATGCCGTCAAATGTGTTTTATGAATGGGTCTTGCCATATTTTGAAAAAAATGAGCTATTAAACTACCCTTTAGTTTTGTCATCAATTGGGCGCTGGGAAGGCGAAGAGAATCAAGTAATGAGCGTGGCACGGGAGAGTGGGCATCCGATTCGCGCAGTAGTTATGCTACAGCTTTCGGAACAAGATGCAATTGAGCGTTGGGAGGCAGCGAAGCTCTTGAACGATCGCGGGCTGAGGGCGGATGATGCCGACCCGGCAGTATTTCAGACGCGGATTAATGAATATCGCGAGAAAACCGTACCTGTTCTAAAACATTATCAGGAATTAGGGCTTCTTCTTCCAGTGAAGGCTGATGCGCCGCGCGATCAGGTATTTGCGAACGTGATTGAGGCGTTGGATAGTTTTGCGCGCCGTTCGGGCAATTTCACGACGGAATTGTAAAATAATATAGACTGTTCCAGCCGAAATGATAAGTGCTACGATGCCGGCGGCAATGAAGACCGATTTGCTGGAGGACGTATTGGGGACGAGAGCGTAGGTTGCGCCATCATTGTTAGAGGTAATCTTACGGCAGCGATTAGTTTCAGGATTACGCTCGTAACCAGCCTTGCACTCTTTTGCCCCGCTGGACTCGGCGATTTTCTTACAACGTCCAGTCAGAGGATTGAGATATTTCCCTTCGGGACAAACCGTGGTACCTGAGCTGGAAGTTATGTTGACGCAGTTACCAGTGTCGGGATTGATAGTTTTGCCCGCAGGACAAGTGCGAAATTCTTGATAGGCATTTGCGCTGCCCGGAGTAGGTGCGTAGGTCAGATCCCAAATTTCTTCACTACCAGTAGTATAGAAACGAGCATAGCTAGTAGACTTTTTCTGACCATGATTATAGACTAGGGTGTCGACGGTTGCCCCGTTGGTGTCTATGAGTTCTATTGTATTAGAGGAATTAGGATTTTTTGTCAGGCTAAAGCTAGTAGTCTGGGCTGACGGATAGTAGGCATAATAGCTATCGGCGGTAATTTCTCCAGAGAGGTAATAGGTTTTGTTCTTATAGCGAAGCGCGCATCGGTCCATGACAACTGTCTGACCAGAAGGATTATAAAGTTCAATAAATTGTTCGGACTTGTCGTTTGCATAATAAGCAAGAATTTCAGAAAATTCTAAATCGTAGCAGCGCGAGGTGGTTTCGGTAGAATTGTCGTTAGATCCGTCAGGGTTGTCCGGCATCGGCGGGAGGACGAGCGAGGGTTGAGACGGGTCGAAATCGGGTTCATAGTCAATAATATGCTCAAAGTTCCCAGTATCAGAATTACGCACGAGCGTAGTGGGTTTGGCGCTCTTGAAGCTCGATAAACAACCCTCGCCGCTTCCCCAGCAAACTTGGTCGATGGTTTCATTATGATAAGTCAATTCAACCCGGCCATTCGCCATAGCGAGCGTCGTCATATAGGTTGCGTCCGCCCGATCGCTAGCTGGCGACCGAGCGTAACGCATGAGGAGAGTCTCGCCAGTCATAAGGCTTCCCTCCGCAAAGTCAAGGAGGAGGGTGGTTTTACCGCTGGAGTTCGTATAACGAAGTCCATAACCAGCGAGCGAAAAATCAGGATTGTCGACATTTTTCTGCAACTCGATGAGCTCGCCGACATTTTGAGCTCCATCAATGGTATAGCCAGGATTAACAGCTTGAATTATAAGATCGGTTGTGAATTTGAAACTATCATCTGGTTCTTTTGGCAAGTCAGGGGCAGGATTGTCAGAGTTAGGTTCGTCGATTGTTGAATTGTCCGCCTGAGGCTCTTGCAATAGCCGAGAAGAGGAAGCAATAATGGGACTAATTTGACAGCCACAGCAACTTAAAATCGCAGTACCAAACAGTAGGCTGAACCGAAAATGATGTAAAAATTTCTTCATGAACGGAGCATAGCACAAAATGAAAAAATTTAGCAAGCATAAGTGTGATATAATTTTGGTATGGAGATGATAGTTCCCTTTAGTGAGGTGTTTTTGGCCGCGGTGATTCACGCGACTTTGCAGCTTAGTTTGGGAGCGTTACTGTTGCTTTATCATGCAAGCCTTGGTAAGCATGTGCGGAAAAAGACGCGCTTTCTAGTAGATAGTTATATTTCTGGAATGGGGATGTTGGTGTTTTTGGGGCTTGCGGCGACGATTTTTGTTCTTGACCGTTATTTTGAGAAGCCCCTATACATTGAGGAGCTTGTAATCGTAGTAGGAATGTTAGTGGCGCTGGCGATTGCGACGTGGTTCTTCTATTATCGACGCGGAAAGAGTACAGAGCTGTGGTTACCTCGGAGCGTGGCACGTTTTATTGATAAGCGCGCGAAGACGACCAATAGCAATACCGAGGCATTCTCGTTGGGGGTTTTGACGAGCCTAGCAGAAATGCCATTTACGATAGTCTTATTCGTGGTCGCGGCGAATAGCATTTTGGTCCTGCCACACTTATATCAGATTCTTGCGGTAGCAATGTACACGATTATCACTATTGTGCCGCCGATTGTGCTACGATTTGCAATACGTAAAGGGCAAACCGTAGTGGACATTCAGAGATGGAGGGTGAAACATAAATTATTCTTTCGGTTGTTGACGTGTGTAGGGTTTTTGGCGCTGGGATTCTTCTTGTTTACTTTTGAGGTTCTAGTATGACAGAAAAGTCTAGTAAGGAAAAGCAAAAACGTCTTAGAATTAAGCGTAAGCGGGGTGCTTGTCAACCCGTAGCCGCAAGCGGCATAAAACGACGCAATAAAAGTCAACCCGTAACCTTTAGCGAAAATGAGTTGAGAGAAGAGCTATTGCGCGAGGCGAAAGCCCTCAGAATGCCAGCAGGAGCAGCGGAAGTCATTGCATCTAAGGTGGCGGAGCAAGTTAGCAAGTGGGCAGCCAAACGGCCGGCGGTAACCGTAGACGATATCTATCGACGGATAGCAGTGGAAGCGGAAAAATATAGTGCTGATTTGGCTTATGTCTATCAAAATCGTGGTAAAATAATATAAGATGAAGATGGTGGGTAATAGTAATGAGTAAGTTTGACTATCAATATGTAGTGATTGGTAGCGGCGCAGCTGGAAGCGCAGCGGCTTTGATGGCGGCTGGACTGGGAGCGCATACAGCGATCGTTGAATCGGATCGTTGGGGTGGCACGACTCTGAATTATCGTGATATTCCCTACGGTGCGGCTTTGGAATTTTCACAGCTATATGCGGAGGCGGTAGCAGGTTCGCGCTTTGGGATGTCAAGTTCGACGCTGAGATATAATTATCCAACCGTGTTAAATTGGCAAGCGGCGGCGGTGCGGCGATCAGGGGGAGGAAGTCGGAAGGTTTTTGAGAATGCCGGAATTGATTGCCATCATGGTTTCGCGCAGTTTATTAGTCCGCATGTGATTGCACTCGGGAATCGGCAAATTAGTGCGGAAAAGTTTTTGATTGCGACCGGCACGAATATTGCAGTGAATGGAATTTCGGGAATTGATACAGTAAATTGTTGGTCTCCAGATACGGCACTAAGAATGGCGAAGTTGCCAAAAGTTTTGTTGGTTGTTGGAGGTGGTTCGACGGGGTGTGAATTAGCGGAGTATTTCGGGGCGCTCGGAGTGAAAGTTTTGATGATTGAGGCGCAAGACCGGATTCTGCCGCGCGAAGATCCGGAAGCGAGTGAGGTAATCAGTAAACATTTGCGCGATCGGTTCGGCGTGAAGATTTTGGAGAACTCGCGCGTAGTTGCCTTGGAGCAAGAACAAAATAGCCAGCGAGCAGTGTTTATTCGAGGTGGTCAAGAAAAAGCTGTGCGGGTAGAGGCGATTGTACTCGCAACTACGCCAGAACCGACGACGGATTTGGGATTGGAAAATGCGGGAGTAAAGTTTTCATATCGCGGCATTCAGACCGACCAAAATCTCAAGACGACTTGTCGCCATATTTGGGCGGCGGGCGATGTGATTGGCGGAGAGAGCTCGACGGAAAAAGCAACTTACGAGGGTAAGTTGGCGACATTGAACGCGATTAAAGGTGCCGGGAATGTGATTAATTATACTGGTTTTACTCGGATGACGAATACTTTGCCACGCGTAGCGAAAGTTGGATTGAATGAGATGGAATGCGCGCAGTTGAAACAGAAGCAGAAGACGGCATTAGTGCCGTTAGATGCGGTGAGCGCATCAAATACGAGTGATTTTCGAGCTGGGTTTGTGAAGATTACGGCAAATCTAAAAGGACAGATTATTGGTGCAACAGTAGTAGCACCGGAAGCGGACATTATTATACAAGAAATTGCGATGGCAATTCGGAATGGCTTGAAGGCGAATGAGCTCGCTGGAACGCCACATGTAGCAACGAGCTGGAGCGAAGCGGTAAGGCTTGCGGCGCGAGACTTAGCTGCGTAGTAGTTGACAAAAAGCTTACGGTATGTTAGAATAGGAGCGTAAGCCGCTCTGGTCGGCTGTATCTGTAGTGTTAACCCTGGACGATTGTGCCGGAACGGCGCTTGAGGGCGAGTTCTAGATTTTCGGGCGAAGTGATAATTCCAAGACGTTTTTTGCTAGCAAATTGCGTAATCGCTTGAATTTTTGGAAGCATCGATCCGGCTCCGAAGTGGCCATCGCGGATATAATTCATTGCTTCAGTCGGCGTCAGTATACCGAGCGCAATTTGGTCAGGTTGGCCGTAGTTAATATAGGCATTAGGTACGGCGGTAACTGAGACGAAAATATCGGCTTTGATGAGTTCGGCGAGCTTCTCGGCGGCGAGGTCTTTGTCAATAACAGCATCAACGCCACGCAGGGTTTTAAGAACTTTGGAGCGAACGACTGGAATACCGCCACCGCCAACTGCAATCACAATAGCACCAGATTGAATCAAAGACATAATCTCGCGACGCTCAACGATATCAATCGGTTTCGGCGAAGGAACAATGCGGCGATATCCACGACCGGAATCTTCGCGCATTTCCCAGCCGCGAGTTTTAGCTAACTTGACTGCCTCCTTGGCAGTATAGAATTCCCCGATTGGCTTCGATGGATGCTTGAAGGCTGGATCATTACGGTCGACGACGACTTGAGTGACAATACTGGCAACTTGTTTACGTTTATGCTCACGAGCAAAAGCGTTGCCAATCGCCTGCGAAAGCCAGTAGCCAATCTGACCCTGGCTCATAGCAACAGCGGTCTCAAGAGGCATGGCGGGGGCAGTCGCTGTGCTAGCGGTCTCCTCATGAATCAAGATGTTACCAACCTGCGGACCATTGCCATGAGCGACAATAATCTCATATTTCGCAGAAAGTTTAGCAATAATTTGGCCGATTTTCTCGGCGACGGACTTTTGGGCTTCGGCGGTGACTTCGCCGTCTTTTTGAAGTGCGTTGCCACCCAAAGCAATGACCACACGTGGTTTACTCATGTAAAAAGTATACGCTAAAAATTAATTTTAGGCAAATCTCTAATGCTTGACAAGTGTTTTTGAGGGCTGGCAGTAGGGGCTGACTCCGTGTCAGAACCCAGACTTACCGAGGAGATGGAACATGTTGCGTTTATAGGCTTCTACGCCGGGCTGATCAAAGGGATTGACGCCAGAATTTCGACATCGTAGTTCTTTTTCAGCAAATCAGCACGCATGGTCGCATACCGGATAGCTGCAGATTCAGAATTAGCGAGATTCGCGGCACGTTCCGTAGCGGCGCCAGACATTAGCTGATCGATATTTACTCCGGCAACGGCAAGCGGGAGGAGGCCGACAGCAGTCAAGACAGAGTAGCGCCCACCGATATTATCGGGAACAACAAAACGAGCATAACCCTCAGCGATAGCCTCTTCATAAAGCGCACCTTTTCGAGCATCAGTAGTAGCAAAAATACGTTCGCTAGTTTTGTCGCCATATTTTTCTTGGAGTTTGGCTTTCAATAGGCGGAAAGCGACGGCCGGTTCGGTCGTAGTGCCAGATTTTGAGATGACATTAATTGAAAAATCAGAATCACCAAGTGTGTCCATGAGACGTTTTAGCTCGCGCGTGCTGAGTGAATTACCAGCGTAGAGAATCTTGGTCGGGCTTGCAGGGCGCAAGGCTTCGATCAACGCGCGATGACCAAGATACGAGCCGCCAATTCCGATACAGACGAGATAGTCGGAGTTGCCTTGAATCTGCTTAGCTGTAGTCTTAATTTTATCAAATTCTGCGTGGTCATAAGTTTCTGGTAAATCATACCACCCGCCCATGGGGTCGGACTGAATGTCGTTGATAATTTCGCGAATGCGTGATGTATCGACTGTGACGTCGATGTCTGGATGGAATTTAACCATAACCGTCCTTGCTACTTTTTACCCTTTTTGATATACGTGTCTTCTTTTTCGAGTTGAGCACGGAGAGTATATTCTTGACATTCGTTCTTGGAATTGCAATTCGCGACTTCGTAGGTATAATTGCTGCCCTCAATACCAAGATTCGTACCGAATGGGTCGGTGAAAAGCTCTGGATCAATCACGGGAAGATTTTCCTCGGAAATCGTATCTGGATAATAACCGTATTTCGGATAATAATATTCCTCTAGGGCATAATACATAGCGTTGATAGCAGTCTTGCGCGCGTCGTCGCGATCCATAGCCTCAACGTTGGACTTCTGAAGGAAAAAAATAATCACGAGAAGTGCTGCAAATGCACCAACGATCATAAGTTCGGTAAGGGTAAAACCTTTTTTGTCGTTCATAGTATTGATTATAACACAATGCCACGAAAAAAGTGCCTCGCGGCACGATAAACTTGGATGGTAGTACCAGGTGGGATCGAACCACCGACCTCAGGCTTATGAGTCCTGCGCTCTAACCAGCTGAGCTATGGTACCACACGTTGTTATTATAACATACTTTTTTGAAATTGAGAGAGATTATTGATTTTGCTGCCATTTATAGTATTCGATAAGATATTCCCAGCAGCCCTCTTTGTCGGTGATTCCCTCGTAGCGATTTTGGATGCGACGGATAATTTCGTCGCGGTCGATCCACTTCACCTCTGAAACTTCCTCGGTCTGGAGCTTGAGAGTTGAAGGGTCGAGATCCTTGTGGACGATATAGTATTCATTAAAATGATTATTAATTACGTCGCCTTTTAGATTGGTCGAGGTGGTTGCGCCAATGAAAGTAATATCGTTTTTGTCGAGTTTAATACCAAGTTCTTCTTCGCATTCGCGCATTACAGCCTGAAAACCGAATTCGCCAGCCAACACGTGGCCGCCGGCGCTGACATCCCACATACCCGGCCAAAGTTTTTTGGAATCGCTACGTTTCTGTAGGAGAACCTGATTTTTAGAGTTAATGATGAAAATTGCGACAGCCTTGTGCCAGTGGCCGAATTGGTGGCACTCATTACGAGTGGCGACCTTACCCGTATAGCGGCCCTTGGTGTCGAGAATATCAAAAGTTTCTTGCATGCGATAATTATAACACGGTAAGGCTTGAGGCTATTCGGATTGGCTTTTGTCCGTAGTGGCTATGTAACTCTTACTAATGGTAGTATTAGCTATTTTGGCGATTATGGATATAGTTGGTCCCGTACATCCTTGTCGGTAGATGATGCATATTATTTTAGTGTTGCTCCTAACGATACTAATCCGTCTAGTTACTTCAATCGTTGGATCGGTTTCCCCCTCCGCTGCCTCTGACTAGGGGCGACAATCTTGCTTTCTGTATAAAACTTTGATAAAATAGAAGCGTTGTATGAGTTACCTTCGCTTTTTATGAGTGAGGGTAATTTTAATTTTCAGATTAGCCTGGATGCATACTCGCCAGACTCGAATCCGTACTCTTACCATACGCAACTCCTTTCTCCCACCTATGACCAAGTTAAGCTACATGTCGCCTCTAGGATTCAGACTAGCATAAAAATAAAAATAAAAATAAAAATTTTAGCAAGCATAAGACTAATAGCAGTATTCCTGTCTACTGAATCCAGATAATAAGGTGGACATTTTGTCCATCTTATTATCTGGCGGAAGGGACAGGAAAGTTTTCCCTGTTACCCTCCCTTTAAAATAAAAACAAGAGAGCAATCTCTCTTGTTTTTATTTTGGCGGGGCGTAATATCCAAAGTTATAACTATCTATGAAGATAATAATGGACTTTGAATCGTCCCTACACTTATTGTAGCATGTTTCTCTAGTAATTTCTACAACGAAATACTACATATTTTCTTGATATTATCAAATTATGTCTAATACGAACAACTTAATCCCCTTTCATAAAGGATATGATTCCAGACGACAAAACGGAAGAAAAACTGGTTCCAAAAATGTATCCACAGTCGTCAAAGAATTACTTGATTTAGAAGCATCGGAAATCACCAACAATAAAATTAAATCTCTCGTCAAAAAGCAAAACGCAAGATCCGTAAAAGAAGCTATTTTATCAGTCGCTATCATCAAATCCCTTAATGGGGATATCCGAACTACACAATGGTTATTCTCTTATCTGGATGTTGCCGAAAATATCGACCAACTTGGTCTCTTTAATGGGGGAGAAATCCAGATTACTGTTGTTAACCCAGAACCTAACAAAACAGATATTTCTAGCTAATCTGCTGTGGGATATCTGCGAAAGTTCTTATGTTGTACTTTTTCATAAAAATATGGTACAGTCTGCCCTATGATAGATAAGCTTAAAGAGAACGTAATTCTCATCAAATATCAAACGCCCGATGGATTATATGATTTTACTTGCTTGGATGAATCTGATTACAGTAAAATCGAAGATTTCACCGATGATATGGACGATATTATTACGGGATATCAAGCAGATGGTTGTAAAATTCTCTGGATTAAGGAAATGTCAAATTGCCGACAACTAGCCTAGCTGCTAATAAAACGTTTTAGTTAGCATTATATCCAAACTCACGAGAAAGCAGAACCTTTTTCCAGTAGCTTTCACGCTGGATGATATACTCGTCTGCTACATCATCAGTAAAAGTTTCCAAAATCGCATAATGGAAGTTCTTCTGAATATAGCTTATGCCTTTATCTTTGACTAGTTCTTGTAACCCTTTATTTGGGTATTTGCCGTTTTCTTGCTCATTTTTATCAAAACCGCTTTTAATATAAGTTTCCCAACGTCCATAAATGCCGTTTTTGCCATATGCCGAACCAACGTACAGTTTCCCAGTTTGATGATCGGAAATTACATAAACACCTTTGCGACACTTGAGAGCGGTTTGCCACTCTTTGGATTTGCCTAGCTTATTCTTTAACTCGGAATAGGAGACAGAAACATTTTTGTAACCCGGAAAACTGTCGATTTGGTCCAGATTTTCCGGCAAAATCTCGGCTACCTCAAACCTATCCATAGCATTTTCTGCTTTTATAATGACATATTGACCGTTTTTATGGAACTTGACAATAGTTCTACCAAACAGATTCTCATACTCTTTTAGTGGCTCATGGTCGTAGAAATCATAAAGCCCAGCGTTCGGAAAACCTTGCCTATTATGGTCTTTGGTTATTCTGCTAATATCAAACAATAGCCACTTGTCGCCGGAAATCCGAGCTAGACCGATTACGATTTCTCCCTCACGAAACCACTTTTTATTGCCAGTATTATAAAAATTGCCAATCAGCAAGCCTTTTTTGTCGTTGTAATAATTATCAATCGCATTGTAGTTGCCGTTAGAAAGATTGAGCCGAATCTTGACATTCGATAAATCTCGAATTTTTAGTAAGTCGTTAAGTTTAATGCTCATTTTCTATACTCCTTTACGTTTAAGTTCACGTCGTTTTATCTACCATCTAGCACAGCTAAGGCCGAATACCTCGCACCAGTACTCATCTAAGATACGAGGTATAGCACCACCGTCCAAATTATAGCCTTCTGGACAAGAACCAGAACCCTTAGAAAAACGCCGTCCAGTAGCAGAAATTTCAATCCAGCCTCCACCTGGGGCAGAAACATAATTAGATGGATCTGAATTATCTCCACCTAAAAACTTAGTGCATGTATAGCCAAATTGCATTATCTCAATCGAATCATTCAGATTAAACTCTGCTTTCGGGGTTGTTGGCTGGGGTTGTGGTGCTGGCTTTGATACTTGTTGAGGGGATGAACTGTTTTGATTGGAATTATTCTGATTAGAATTACTTGGCTTAGGAGCTCCAGAATTTGATGTTTGTGTGTCATTCTTTGATGGTTCGTTGGTTTCATTTTCTTGATTATCAGAATCGTCTGAACTCTCGTCTTGAGTTTTATCTTCTTCCTCTTCGTTATTTTTTGTTTCGTCTTGTTCTGGATCATCGTCCGAATTATCGTTTGTTTCGACATCTTGAGATTCTTGAGTGGATGAGTTTGTTTGAACGATAATCACAGCAGTTGTTCCACCAACTATGACAACAGCAGTCGTAACTCCGATAATTTTCGCAGTCAGACTTGCTCCTTTAATTGCTGTTAGAATTGTTTGAATAAACTTTGACATTTTCATTACCGAATTACAAAATTAAATCCTATTTGAAGAACTCTTTCATCTTAGAATCCGATGTTCTAATAGCTTCTTTAATATCATCTTCAGACACATTGCACCAGCTATTACTCTCGACATACCCACTTTTACTAACCGAGCATTCCCATTCAATTTTTTTATTACCATAGACTTTATATTCTATCGTAGCTTCACCACCTCCAAAAAATCCCATGTAGCTTTTCGTTAAAGTTCCTTCCTTAACTACGGAATTTTGATATGAATTGTATGCTAATGCCATAATCCCCGATACTACTAAGACAACACCAACAATAAGCCCCACGATAAACTTCTTATTCTTGATTAGCTTCTTACCCTTAGTGAGCTTACTGTTCTTGGTAGATTGTTTTTGCGACTTATTTTGTGATTTCATATCACATCTCCTATTTTTGCTTAATACATTTTTAGTCGCAAAAAAGCGACCACATGCTAGTCGCTAAACATTTACAAACTAAGCTCTAGAACTCAATCTGCTCCGCATATGGTCGCATTCCTGTTCTAGAGCTAATTGTGGCCGAAAACCACAATCGCCTAGTTATAAATGTTTAGCATTCTTATTGTAGCACGTCAAAGCTGAACTGTCAAGAGCTAATGTTAAGCCTCCCAGACGTTCGAGGTTCATCTCTCGCCTATCTCTAGGCTAAAAGACGATAAAACTATTACTTTGAACACTGGAATTCACGAGAGATGACGAGAATATGCTGTTGCTAAATATTATTTTTTATGCTATCATTTAGGATAATATGCTAGTTGATTCTATGAAAAAGCCAAACCAAGATTGGACATTTAACAGATTCATCACAAAAGCACCAGATTCTGTGCTTGCTTATGCTAAAAATGAAAAGCAAAAAGAAGCTCTGCGAGAGCTGTATCGAGATAGTAAGATACTGAACGACTATTACGAACAAGCCTTGAACAAAGACAGCAACGGCAATAATAGAAGTAAAACGTACGCAAAATTAGACTTTGAACGCGATATAGCCTATTTTAAGATTTTAATGTTATTTGACCCTCGATTGCGGAACGCTAGAGCAATAATTCAGCATTGTACCGAAGAAAGCGTTGAAGCCAATAAAGATAATTTGGTTAGCTACTTTCGCTGTTTTGATACATCCGTCAATACTGATAATGCCAATAATCAATCGAAAACACAATATAGCCTAAATGTTGCGTTAATGGCTTACTATAACATCATAAATAATCCAAAGGCGATTCCAGCTTTTGCAATTACTCGTGATTTTGAAAATAATCAAGTATCGAGCATTGCCATCCATGTTAATCCCTACACATCGCAAGACGAATTACTTTTTCTAATTAAAAATGACTGGGATTATATTGGGGAGCAGATATATGGTGGAGTAAAAGATGTCGAGACAAAGCGTAAAAAGACCCTTGATTCTAACGTATTACAAAATGTCGTTCTCAGGTTCTTAATCGCTAATGATTTTTCCAATACAGATATTGAGAGCATATCTAAAGAGATTTTTTACTCGGACAATGCAATCTTTCCAGCCAACAGAGAGACAATCACCGCCGATGACTGTGCTACTTATCGGTATAGGGTTAATAAACGCTCTGAACATGACTGGTTTCATAAAGCAATGGCCGACTATCGAGAATATGCCAATAGTTCAGGTTCTCAAGAATTCGACTTGGCCTTTGATGACGAGTTTGTAAGATTTGAAATCAAGCCTCACGCTGAAAACTAGCTAGAATATAAAATCATTTTTATACGCTAGGGTCAGACCTTCTTTTTGTTGTTAAGCTGTGGGCATGGACGAATTCATTAGCCCAAGTCGATTAACTGAATTCCGCCAAACGCTGGCGAAGCTCGGTTATGATGTCGCAGAAGAATCGCTGTATGACTCGGTTATTGCGATAATCCGATTTGTGGCCGAAACAGAACGACTCCACATCGAAAATACTAACTCTGAAGGAGGTAAAAATGCCCAAAACAACAAAGGCTAAAAAGCAAACTAAAAAATCACAAAATCAAGACGCACAAGATGAGCAAGGCAAGCCAAAGCTACATGTTAGCGATGTCGTTGAAGCTGTCACAGAATTTGCGATTTTATTCCGTGACCAGAATAATGATCCGTTTATTGCTCCCAATGGAGACGGAACAAAAATCTATCGTATCGGAGGGAGAAATCGGGATTTTCGAGCTTGGTTAGGTAGTTTCATTCGTAATAAATTCCACGTTGTGTTCTCAACGGGAGGAATCGATAGTGTTGCTCAAGCACTTGAAAGCATCGCACTCGACACGGAATGTTCCAACCAATATCCATTGGAGTTACGCACGGTATGGCGAGATAAGAACGACGATGCAGATCCAGAACTATACTATGATTTGGGCGAAAGTGCAGTTCGTATCACCCCAAAAGGTCGTTTTCTCACCGCTCGACCTGAAATTATGTTCAGACGTTTCAGTCAACAGTTACCACAAGTCATTCCAGGAGATGGCGGAAACATTCTTGAGCTCGCAAAATATGTTAACTTGAGCGATAGAAATGATATTTTGCTGTTTTTAGTGTTTGCCGTATCGGCCTTTATCCCCGGATATCCTCGTCCATTATGTTTGCTTTACGGAAGTCAAGGGGCTGGTAAATCTACTCCGGGTCGTTTACTTAAACGACTGATTGACCCGACAAGTGTAGAAGGAACAGCGTTACCGACGAGCCATGAAGATTTTGTAAGAACAGCCAACCACCACGCATTGTTGGTGTTTGACAATTTAAGTAGTATCAAGCCCAATATCTCGGACGCATTAGCTCGGATTGCCACTGGGGATACATTCTCGAAACGAGCGTTATATACCGATGATGACGATATTGTTTACCGCTTACAGCGACCAGTAATGCTAAACGGTATTAACCAAGTAATTACTCAAAGTGATTTACTTGATAGAAGCATACTTTTAGAAATGCATCGCATTGATAAGGCTAAAATGCGTACCGAAAAGGATTTTTGGGCAGATTTCGATGAGCAGAAACCACTGATTTTAGGTGCGATTTTTGACACGATTTCAAAAGCGATGGCGAAATTTCCTGAAATCCACCTGAAAGAACTTCCACGTATGGCGGATTTCGCAAAATGGGGGTACGCAATCGCCGATTCTATTGACGGATATACTGGAGAAGATTTTTTGTTGGCATATTCTGCCAATATCGCTAAACAGCATGAACAAGCAATCGAATCGAGTCCGGTCGGAACCGCAGTTTATCTGTTTATGACGCGTGATGATGAGGCTAAGAACGGCTGGAAAGGCACAGCAACGCAACTTATGGACAAGCTAGAAAATTATCATTTTAATGACCCAGAAACTAACTTAGCCAAAGATTTAAGAACTCTAACAAATGGTAACCTATGGCCGAAAGATCCGTCATGGTTTATGCGAAGATTAAATTATGTTTTACCAGATCTTGAGAGTCAAGGTATCCACATTGAGACTTATTGCAAAAAGAACCAGCGTATTATCAAAATCAAAAACTTAAACTATCTAAAAGAGCACCCAGGAATCATCCCTTTTTATCAGACTGAACTCGCTAAAAAACCGAAAAAGCATTTTGACCCTTGCTAATTACGGCATTACGGCAATACGGTAAAAGTACAAACTTGATACCCTAAAATCAGTATGTATTTTTGCCAATTTGCCAGATAGAATCTATAAGGAAATGGAAAAGTTATAACTTGAGGAGTGAATGATGGATAATGAACTCAAAAACTTAAAATTTGTTATGTATATGCGTAAGTCTAGCGAATCTGATGACCGACAGGCTCTTTCACTAGATGCTCAACGTGATACTCTCGTAGAGGTCGCCAAACGCAATAAACTAAAAATTGTTACGGAATTTCGGGAAGCTAAATCAGCTTCAAAACCGAATAATCGACCAGAGTTTGATAAAATGGTCAAACTGATTTCTACTGGAAAAGTTAATGCCATTTTATGTTGGAAGGAAGATCGGTTATTTCGGAACCCGGCCGAAAGTGGCTTAATCCAACAACTTCTTGTTGATGGAAAAATCCAACGCATAATGACACCATACAGAAGTCATACTACAGATGACAATGCTCTTGGATTGGCAGTTGAAGCTGGTATGAGTGCTCAATATACTAGAGATTTAAGTCGAAACGTCAAGCGAGGACAAAGAGCAAACAATAAACTAGGTGGAGTGCATTTTCCAGCACCACAAGGGTATATTAACGTTAGGCGTAATAATCATGGAACTTTAGATTTGGACCAAGAACGAGCCCCACTCATGCGTAAAGCATTTGACATGTACTTGACTGGAAATTATACGGTGCCAGAAGTCCTGTCTACCCTAAATAATGATTGGGGATTCTTAACTCGAAAACATTACAAAACTGGAGGAAAGCCACTTAATCGTTCTACGTTTTATGCTATTTTAGAAAATCCAGTTTATATGGGGTATGTCCGAGATTTGGACGATAAAACGAAATTGCATAAAGGCGATTGGTCAGCATTACTTTCGGAAGATGAATTTTACAGAATTCAAATGCTTCTGAAGAAATCTGGTTTCGGTCCACAATCAAATTATTGTCTAAACCGTTTTGAACTTAAAGGCATTTTTACCTGTGGGGAATGTGGTTGTTCTATTACGGCTGAAATTAAATCAAAGAAACTTAAAGATGGCAGTGTAAATTATTATACTTACTATCATTGTACGCACAAACGCAAATGTAGCCAGAAAGGTTGTGTTCGTGAAGAAAAATTGTATAACTAAATTCAATCTTTATTTGGACAATACAGAATTGACCAAGCCTTGTACGATTTAGCATTAGAAACCATGAAAGATATCAGCGCTAAAGAAATTGCCGAGCGATTAAATATCGATGATTCGCAAAACATAAAAATCAAAACAATGCAGGCTGAATATGACCGCTTAATTGATATGGCAACTCGTGGTCTTATTAGCGATGAGGATTTTGAAAGAAAATCAAAACAGCTTAAAACCAACATCGAAAACATGAAAACGTTAAACGAAGAACTACAACACAGATTGAAAAATCGTTATGAAATCATCGGTTCGACCTTGAACCAATTAAAACAACAAGATGAGTTTATATTCAAATCTCAAGGAATCAAACGTAGCATGGTTCATGCCATAGGTTATAACCCGAAAATTATTGATAAGAGAATAAATATCACCCCTTATACATGGTTGAAACCGATTCGGGATTTTTTAGAAAAAACAAAATCTCCCCACAATCAGGTTATAACTAACTCTGAACGGGGGAGAAAATGCTTAAAAAATGACCTAAGTCCAATCTGGCGGAAGGGACAGGATTCGAACCTGCGAGGCTATTAACCTGCTGGTTTTCAAGACCAGTGCCATCAACCACTCGGCCACCCTTCCAAGTATAATTATAGCACGAGTTCGGATATTAGGCAATCTTGCGCTATACAACTAGCTGATTACTCTATTCGGCGTTTGTATGCACAGCCGTAACGTCATCAAGGTCATCAAGCGCATCAAGAAGTTTCTCAAGCTTCGCTTCGTCATCACCGGCAACAGCAATTGTGCTAGTCGGTACATAGCGGAGCTCGGCGTTCGTGACGGTCAGACTGGCATCAATCAAAGCCTGGCGGACTTTCATAAGGTCGCTCGCAGCAGTGATAATTTCGAGACCTTCGTCGCCTTCTTCGACATCCTCAGCGCCAGCATCGAGCACCTTCATCATAGCTTCTTCACCCTTATCGCTTAGCTCAATGCAACCCTTGCGCGCAAATTGAAACATGACCGAACCCGGGTCAGCCATGCGCCCGCCATTTTTTGACAGAGTGTTGCGAACCTCAGGCATGGTGCGGTTTTTGTTGTCAGTTGCAACTTCAATGATAATACCGACGCCGCCAGGGCCGTAACCTTCGTAAGTTTCTTCATTTAAAGCGGCAGCATTTTTATCCGAAACACGAGCGATAGCGCGCTCGATGTTAACCTTCGGCATATTCGCTTGGCGGGCTTTTTCGAGCATCATTGCAAGCGATGGGTTCATATTCGGATCAGTACCAGCACGGGCGGCGATAGCGATCTGATTAGCAATCTTAGTGAATAAAGCGCCACGCTTTGCGTCGACGACGGCCTTTTGGCGTTTTGTGGTGGCCCACTTACTGTGTCCTGACATAGTTCATCTTCCCTGTTTACAATTTAGTAAAATAATCTCTACATATATATTATCATATCTCAAGCTAAATGACAAATCGAGAGGAGACATCTGAACGATAAAATTCTGCTTGACAGTTGAATGCTTGTTCAATTATACTGGTATTGTAATAGTTGAAGGAATATTCATATGTTTAAGAAAAAGGAGCCCGTTTGCGATTGTAATGTAATTCATCGCGATGCAGTGCAAAGAGCCTTGAAGCGTAAGCCACACGATGTGCAGCTAGAAAAGCTATCAGAATTATTTAAGATCTTAGGTGACCCGACACGAATTAAAATTCTCTGGGCGCTGGACCAAAATGAGATGTGCGTTTGCGATATCGCGAATGTGCTAGATATGACAAAATCGTCGATCTCCCATCAATTAGCAGTGCTACGAGCGGCGGGAATCGTGAAATATCGACGCGAAGGGAAAGAAGTATATTATATGTTGGATGATGACCATGTAACTCAGCTTTATGAGATGGGGTTGAGACATATTATTCACCAAATACAAAACGGTAAAAGTGAGATAATTGCGTAAAATGAAATATAAGTATAAAATAAATGGCTTAGATTGTGCGAATTGCGCGCGTGAAGTCGAAGAATTTTTAGTTAAAGATAAACGTTTTAAAAACGTCGTGGTAAATTTTAACACGGCGAAGTTATCTTTTGAAGCAAAAACGGAAATACCGATCAACGAACTGAATAGACTAGTGCAGAGTGTCGAGCCGGAAGCAACTGTTAGCGAGATTGAAGCAGTACGATTGAATACTGCAAAAAACGCTCAATCGTGCGAAACTTGCAACGGCGCCAAGAATAATAAGACAGAAGTTAAAGGTGGTTTACGCGAGCGGGTTTGGTTTTTGATTATTGGGTTAGTAGTTGGAGTTTCGGCATATTTTGCGCCGTTGCCAGAGCTAGTAAAAGTTATTTTTTACGTGATAGGTTATGGCCTCCTATTGTGGCATACGGCGCTAACTGCCGCGAAAACCTTGATTAAAAGTCATGCGTTAAATGAAAACACCTTAATTACAATTTCGTGTGTCGGCGCACTAGTGATTGGCGAAGTGCTAGAGGGGGTGATGGTAATTGCGCTATATACGATTGGTAAGATATTGGAAGCAAAGGCACTGAATAATTCGCGGCGCTCCATTGAAAGTCTGCTTGATATTAAGCAGCCATTTGCGGAGCGAAAAGAAGGGCGGAGACTGGTGCGAATTAACGTGGAGGAAATTGAGCCAGGAGATATTCTGGTCGTGAAGAAAGGCGAGCGAGCGCCAGTAGACGGAGAAATCTTAAAAGGCGAGACTGAACTGGATCTGTCAGCATTAACTGGCGAGAGCGAAAAAGTTAAAGTCGGCGTAGGTGAGCGAATATTGTCGGGAGCAATCAACTTAGGGAATGCGATCGAAATGCGAGCGACGACGGATTATGCGGATTCGACGGTAGCGAAAATTCTAGAGTTGCTAGAAGATGCAACGGACCGCAAGGCAAAAACTGAAACCGTAGTAGCAAAAATTAGTAAAGTTTATACGCCAGTGATTTTGGGGTTGGCAATCCTAGCAAGTATAGTCTTACCGGTAATATTCCAAGTGTCGGTCGTGGAGAGTATTTATCGGGGGCTAACCTTTCTGGTAATTTCCTGCCCGTGCGCAATCGCGATTTCCGTGCCGTTGTCATACTTCACAGGAATTGGTACAGGAAGTAAGCATGGGATTTTAATAAAGGGTAGCAACTACTTAGATGTCTTGAGCGATGCGAAAAACATTATCTTTGATAAAACTGGTACATTGACCGATGGTAGCTTCGCAGTGTCGGAAATTAAAATTTCTGATCCAAAGTATTCTAAGGCAGAAGTTATTGAGATTTTAGCGCAAGGCGAAGCGTTATCGAATCATCCGATTGCGCAGTCGATTTTGAAGCTATATGACGATAAGGTCGATACGAGCAAGGTGCGAGATTTTAAGGAAATCGCGGGTGAAGGAATTTCCTATACGCTTGGAAAAGATAAAGTTAGCGTCGGAAATAAACTACTATGCCCGTGTCAAGAAGATGCGGTATTACATCTAAACATTAACGGTAAACATGTCGCGTCAATTACGATTAATGACGGAGTGAAGACGAACGCTGAAGAAGCAGTGGCGAAGCTCACGAAGCTTGGGCTGACAAGTTATATGTTCACGGGGGATAAGAATTCAGTAGCGCGAGTCGTAGCGAAGAAACTTGGAATTGATCACGTACAAGCGGAGATGTTGCCGACAGATAAGTTTCAGGCATACGAAAAAGTTGTGGCAAAAAACGGGATAACGGTCTTCGTAGGGGACGGGATTAACGATGCGCCGGTTTTGAAACGAGCAGATATCGGGATTGCAATGGGCGGTGTGGGGTCGGAATCGGCGATTGAAGCGGCGGACATCGTTATTATGAATGACGACTTATTGAAAATTCCACAAGTGATGGAGATTTCGCATTACACGAAACGGATAATTTATCAGAATTTAATCTTCGCAATTGGTGTAAAAATCATAATACTTGCGTTAAGTGTGTTTGGGTTGGCGAATATGTGGTGGGCGGTGTTCGCGGATACGGGAGTAACTCTACTTGCAATTTTGAATACGCTGAGAATTATGTATAGGTTTCGGTAAATTAGAGTTATGAATGGCGAAAAACTACCGATCAACGATGACAAGCTCCATCAGTATGCTCAGTAAACCATTCTTGAAACTCGGCGAGGTACGGTTCAAGACCGACGCGTTCAGCATATTCCTTCTGCCCTTGAAAATTGAATTCGAGCGTCTCGCTAGCAGTGTAGCCGGTGATAGTTTGGCCATTAAACTCGATGATAATATCACCAGATGAAGATTGACAACTCAGCTTTTGCGCTTGAAAACCTCGCGTAAGAATGACAAGTAGGCCAATGAAAGCGGCGGTAAAAATAAGGCTAATAATGGCAGTAATAAGTTGCCTTCTGCCATGAGTAGACATAGTTGAATGTTCTTCTTGATTCATAGATTCCTTTCGCAAAATATCCTAGGAGGAGTTAGCTCCTAGGATATTTGTATTACTTAATAGTTGTTTTATTAAGCATTCTTCTTGCTACGGCGAAAGATAGTCAAACCGGCACCAGCAAGAGCGATGGTTGCGATGAGCGCAGAGAGCGTGCTCGTCGAAGCGGCGTTCGTACCTTCGCTAATCATGACACCAGTGTTCGGGGCGCCGTTTTGATTGATGGCGACGCCAGCAGCACTATTGCCTGGCTGTTCGGTCGACGGTTTCTTGTCGTCTGTGCCTGGCTTTTTGTCGTCAGAACCTGGTTTCTTGTCGTCTTCGACTGGGTCAAGCGGGGTAACAATCGTGCCGCCGATTAGACCACGAGCGACAACCTCGGTGTTTTCACTAGTGCGGCCTTCGCCAGCCTTGTACTGGCTAGCAAGATCCCAAATGTCGTCAAAGATATCAGTCTTAGCACTATTGTCAGTACAGGTAAAATTGGCAGCGTTGGTGGTCAAATCCGTATAAAGACCATCCCAAGCTTGCATTTCGGTCGTAAAGTTGGCTGGAGTAATAGCAAGAGTTTTAAGATTGTAAACGACCGTCGGATTCGTATCCTTGTCCTGCGCAACATAGGTATCATAGGCAGAAGTGCCAGTAGGTGTAGCGCTCAAGACACCGGAGACATTAAGTAAAGATTCAAAAGCAGCTTTGCCGGCTTCAGCAGCAGCGAGTTCTGGCTTCAACGTATCCAGTGCATTATTCAAGCCACTGAAGAAAGAGACGGTGTTCGTGCCGTAGACAAGATCTAAGTTTGCTGCGGTATAGATATTGGCAAACTCGTTCGGGTTGTTCAAGTCGGTAGCACTAAACGCAGAACCGTCAGCTTTAAGCGCACCAGTCATAGCCATAGCCTGAGGAATACCGCTAGCACGGAAGCCGTTAATCGCAGCAATAACGCCGTCGCCAGAATCCAAAGCTTTAATCAAATTACCAAAAGCTACGCGATAGCTGTTGTTTTCAATAAGAGCGCCAGCATCTTTCACGAATTTAATGCTGTTAACATTAATATCGTCAGTAGTGACTGGCGTACCATTTGTATGGACGGCATAGACGCTATCTTTTAGATCGTTGATTGCAGCGTTAAAATTAACTGCTTCTTGGCCGGTCAGAGCGGTAGCTGGTAAAGTGTTGAACGCGTTCAAATACTGAGCACCGCTAGTAATATCAGTATATTCTTTTCCTGGGTTCGCAATGTTACCGTACTTCGCAACGATGGCATCGCGGCTAACGAACCATTGATATTGTGAATCTTTCGCGATGTTTCCTTTAACTTTGTTAAGCTCCCAGCACTCGGCTTCACCGCTGGCAGCACCATTCTGATCATAATTGACCGTCAACGCATTTGCAGTAGTTGCAAGTGGCGCAACAACACCCATCACAGACGCAGCTGCGAGCGTGGCGACAACTTGACTTTTCTTCATTGTTATTCTCCTCACAATTATTAGTAATAACTATCCTCATTTTAGACCATTAAAAAAATGTCAAGCGTTTTCGGGTGATTTTGTGGATAACTTTTTGATTTTTGGCAAAAAATGGGCGATTTTTTGACAAATTTAGGGAAAAGTTGCTATATTAACGCAAAAATTCTCCCCACCTTTGTGGGGAGAATTCGCGTCTTGCTTTTAGCGTGCGCAGAAACCGCCCGCATTATCTTCAAACCATTCTTCAAATTCGTCAAGGTAAGCGTCGACGCCGATGCTCTTAGCATAAGATTTTTGGCTATCGAGATCATAACTTAGCCCACTTGCGGCGTAACCGGTGATTTCGTCATCATTATACATAATCGTGATATCACCGCGAGACGATTCGCACTTCATCTTTTTGGATGTGAGCGAAACTATGCCGATAATTATGGCAGCGAGAGCAAAAATGCCAAGCACGACGGCGCCGATAATCATTAAAACTTTTTTCATATTACCTCCTTGGGTGTTATGCGCATTTCGTATGGCGACATAAAAAATGCGACTATTTACTAAGTCGCTAAACTCTACAATTACTCATATAAGAAATTGCGTAAATAGCCGCATTAACGCTTATATGAGTAATAATGATGTAGAGTTTAGCTGATTTGATTATAGCATATTTTCGCAATACTTGCCTATGTTAAAATGAGAGAGTGGATATTTAGTTCCATGGGACCGGATGATGGCGATTGAGGTCAGGCTCCAGCTATCAAATGCTCTCTTTTGAAGATCGTGAAATTCCCCTCTCTATGAGTCAAAAGGTGAAACTGGGAGGTTAGAGGAAGTACTTTTGGCTATGGCCAGCTTTACTTTGAGGAATTTCTGTACCAACATTGTCTGCGCTTTTCTGGCTTTTGTCCGTAGCAATGCGGTAAATGTTAACGATGGTAAGATATGGAACTTGGGTCAGAACGGGAACTACTGGTCGCGTACGGCTAGTTCGTCTACCACTGGCCGCAACTTATGGTTCAATCCTGCAGATGTCAATCCGTCAAACAGCAACAATCGTTGGAACGGTTTCTCCCTCCGCTGGGGGTGGCCGCGGTGCGGTGCCGATCTTCTAGAAACAGGGCTTGTGAATTGCATAGAGCGGAGCAGGAAAGGAAATTTTACAAAGGTAAAATTTCTCTGCTGGGCGTCGGATAGAAAGAAAATGTAAACATTTTCTTTGCTTTCCTCCTACAGCAGGCGCCCCTGTACGCGCTTCGCGCTACCACGGCTCGAGACTCTTTACCAGTCAATAGAATATCACGAGCTTTTGCTCGTGATATTCTATTGGTCCCCGGAGCAGGACTTGAACCTGTACCTGATTGCTCAGACTAGCACCTGAAGCTAGCGCGTCTACCAATTCCGCCATCCGGGGGTATATTATATATTATAGCACGAGATGCCCCTATTCGCTAGAGGCATCTCACACATGCCACTAATGCAACTTAACTGTAGCCGGGAGCTTTGAATCTTTAAGAATCGGCTCTAATTCCTTTTCTTCGAGGGTTTCATGTTTTAGCAAGGCTTCGGCAAGTTTATCAAGCACTGGTTTATTGGCTTTCAAGACAGCCTCGGCGCGCGCGGCGGCTTCATCAGACAAAACCTTTATTTCCTGGTCAATTAGTTCGGCAGTCTTCTCGGAATATGGCTTGGCCGTGGCAATCGTGTAATATCCAGTATTGCCCTCCGGGAAGACGAGATTACGAGTCTGCTTCCCCATCCCCTCCTCGACGATCATTTCTTTACTAAGCTCGGCAACATGTTGTAGATCAGAGGCGGCGCCGGTCGTGACAGCATCTTCACCGAAGATAAGTTTTTCAGCAATCCGACCACCCATAGCGCGAGCGAGAATATCCTTAAGCTCGTAAATACTCTTGTAACTGCGGTCCTCAGGCGGGAGGAACCAAGTCACGCCGCCAGTACGACCACGCGGAATGATTGTAACTTTATGCACAGGGTCAGAATCTGGCAAGACATGACCAACAATCGCATGACCGGCTTCGTGGTAAGCGGTCAACTTACGCTCATGATCGTTCATGACTTTGCTCTTGCGTTCTGGACCGATAGCGACGCGTTCAAAGGCCTCGGTCAAGTCGTCATTTGTAATTTCCTTATGGCCTTCGCGAGCAGCAGTGATGGCGGCTTCGTTCGCAATATTGGCTAGGTCAGCGCCAGAGCTACCGGCGGTCTTGGCGGCAAGCGCGTCGAGATTAACGGATTTTTCGGTTGGCTTGTTCTTGAAATGGACATTAAGAATCTCAAGACGGTCTTTGCGTTCTGGCAGGGTCACATTGACGTGACGGTCGAAACGACCGGGGCGGAGCAAGGCCTTATCCAACATGTCGACGCGGTTAGTAGCGGCAATCACAATGACACCAGAATCATTATCAAAACCGTCCATCTCGACAAGAATTTGGTTTAGAGTCTGCTCATCTTCGCGGCCAGCGCCACCACGGGCGTCACGCTTGTGGGCAACGGCGTCAATTTCGTCAATGAAGATAATGCTCGGAGCGTTTTTCTTGGCTTTGGCGAACAAATCGCGGACACGAGAAGCACCAACACCGACAAACATTTCAGCAAACTCGGAACCGGAAATACTGAAGAACGGAACCGAGGCTTCGCCAGCAACGGCGCGCGCCATGAGGGTCTTACCGGTACCCGGCTCACCAGCAAGCAGGACACCGCGCGGGATTTTCGCGCCAAGTTTTTCGTACTTCTTCGGCTCCTTGAGGAAATCAACGACCTCGGCGAGATCCTGCTTCGCAGATTCGTTACCAGCGACATCGGAGAAAAGAACTTTTTTCTTGTCTGGACCGTAAAGTTTAGCCTTAGCCTTGCCGAAGCCCATGGACTGATTGTTCATAGACTGCGCTTGGCGCATCATGGAATTAAAGAAGAGAATGACGATAATAATCGGAATCGCAATAATCGCAATGTCGAGAGCGTAGTCCCAGAAATTTGAGGCTTCTACGTACTCGAGTGTCGGGTATTTTTCTTGACAAGTAGTTAGCTCGTCGCCGGCCAAACCTTCGCAGTGGTTGATGAGCCCCTGTTCATAAAGGGTGCCAGACGTATCCTTGCGCGAAGTCTGGGTATAGTAGTCATCACCTTTAAGCGTAATCTTAAGATTGCTACCCTCGACGGTAATTTTCGCAATATCACCATTTTCATCGTTCGCCCGAGCAATTACATCAGAAAGTGGAACTTCCTCAATCGCGCTACCCGGAGCGAGAAGTGAGGTCATCATGGCACAAAAACAGAGCAACAAGAGGGTAAAAATCACCCACCGCAACATATTATTGCTTTTGTTTGGTTTTTTCTGAGCAGTTTGTGGCACGATACCTCCTATTATTTCGCTATAAAAATCAATTCAAACCCAATACCGCTAGGCGGTTTCCCTGTATCTATAGTAACACTCGGGGGCGGGGAGGGCAAGGGAGATATTGTTCGCAAAGCGAGTTTCTGGTATGCTAGGGGAAATTGGAGGAAAAATGTTTAGCGAAATTGAAAAAGAATATCGGAAAAGCGTACAGGAGAGGAGGTATTGGGCTTATTATATAAGGTGGGCGGTGCCGATTACCGTCGTTGCAGCCGTGCTGAGCCTTGTGTTTCGTCATCTTTATGGAATGATTCTTTTTGTGACGACTGTATTGTTGGTCGGGATTTTAATTACTTTCATTGTACGCGATATAAAGGCAACTGAAGAGATGGCGAGAGCAGTACGCAGGAAGAGGGGTATAATCGCAAAATTGCAAAGCTATTTTGAAACGGATGACGCCATGCGCGTGAATAATCTAGTGGCGAATTTGGTGAAACATGATATACGTACGAAGGAGGATTTGAAGCTTGCGATCGAGTATTACGAATCGAGATTGCCGATGAATACGAAGCCAAATCTGATGGATTGGATTTTGACGACGATTGTGACGGTAGCGTCAGTAGCGCTCGTGGCTTATGATGAGGCGACAAGCACGATAGATGTGCAGAAATTTTTGAATGTTTTTATCTCAGCGTTGATTGTAGCGGCGATATGTATCACGCCGATATTGGTGTTTAAAATTGTGCGTTATATATTATCACGGTTCCGGAATCGCGTGGATACGATTTTGGTCGAGGACTTGGCAGAGATTTATGTTAATTTTGAGGGGTATGAGGAGAGGTTCGAAAAGGCTAAAGAGGAATAGTCTGTTCAAACCCAACATTTTCTGCGAACGTCTCATCATGCGTGGCGACAAGAATAGCGCCATGGTAATTTTGGAGAGCAAGTTCGATATTTTCGCGGGCGCGGATATCGAGATGATTGGTGATTTCATCGAGAATGACGAGGTCGAGCGGGTTGAGGATGAGTTGCAAAATGGCAAGTTTAGTAAGCTGACCGCGCGATAGTTCCCCGACTGGGCGGTTCATATCGCTAGGTGAAAACTCCATTGTGACGGCAGCTCGGTAGATCTCAGTAGGATGGAGCTCAGAACATTGCACAAGAAAACTACGATTCGGGTCTAGATTGATATCGTCTTGCGAAATATAGCCGAGCCTGAGACCAGGAGAGAGATGAACTGCACCAGAATCAGCAGTAATCTCGCCCATAATAATTTGGAATAAAGTGCTTTTGCCGGCTCCGTTACGACCAGTAACTCGGGCACGATCGCCAGTCGTAATGGTGAAGTTGAGATTTTGAAAAAGATTTTTATTAGAATAGCTTTTATATAAATCGGTGACTTCTAACAAAGTTTTTTGATGATTAATATGGTGCGTAAGCTGTGCAGTATAGGTTTTGCGTTCTATTGGTTTCGTAAGATTCGGCAGTTGATCAAGTTTACTTTGAGCGGCGCGGAGAATTTTGCCGGCGCTATTTTGCGCGCCCATGCGTTGACCATTGTAATGCAATTTTGATTCGTTGTCGATTTTGTTATAGCTACGACGATTACTCTTGTGCGCTTGATCATTTGCGGCTTTGAGTTGACGCACGAGTTGCTTTTTCTGACGTTGAACTTTTTCGTAAACTAAGTGTTGTTCGTGTTCAGCCTGCACGCGACGCGTAATGAAATCGGAATAGTTCCCAGGAAAAAGTTGCGCAGAATGATTATGGATTTCGAGAACCTTGTCGGCGACCGCATCAATAAAGCCGCGGTCGTGGCTCACAACTAAAACAAGGCCGCGATATTTATGAAGCTGATCTATGAGCCAGGTTTTGCTGTCGGCGTCGAGATTATTAGTCGGTTCGTCGAGTAGGAGAATACGGGGAGAGGCACGAAAAAGAGTGGTGAGTTCTGCGCGCGTACGTTCCCCGCCAGACCAAGGATGAGAATCGTCGAGTTTTTCGGATTGATGGAGAATTCTAATATCACCACTTTTCCTGATTGCACCGTCATCGGGAATTAATTCCCCGGCAATAAGGCGAAGGAGTGTGGTCTTCCCCGCGCCGTTATCACCAATAATTGCAATAATTTCTGATGCAGAAAAATTAAGATTCAGATTCTGAAAAATGATTTGATCGTGATAAGAAAAGCTGAGATGAGAAATTTGTAACATAAAAATACCTCGTTAGAATTTAATAGAAATTGAGATATTTTTAGATTCGCATGGGGGGTATTATAACACGGTTTAGGATAATTTATAGACCCGCATCTTTCCTTTCGAAAGAATTTTTGACAAAGGCTAGAATTGTAGTAGATTTAATAGTTAGCTCCCATTGACTTTTGGCTTTCGTCTAACATTTTATAGATTTCAGTGTCATCTATAAATACAATTTCTTTATGCCTTTTCATAGTTTACCTTACTACTTTTATTTTAGTACTTTTCTATGCAAGCTTCAGTTCCCTTTGCGCTTTCTTCGACGTCTTGCGGTTCAGTTACACGATAATATTACACGACTCTCAAACCCGTGAGATGACGATTTTTGGAGAACTTGTGTTCAGTTACACGATAATATTACACGACTCTCAAACAAGTGTTTTGAAGGATACCGTTTGCCAGGAGTTCAGTTACACGATAATATTACACGACTCTCAAACAATTGCCATCCAAACTTCCGAGCCATTGGTGTTCAGTTACACGATAATATTACACGACTCTCAAACTTTAAGAAATACGACCACGTTCGAGCATTGGTTCAGTTACACGATAATATTACACGACTCTCAAACGAAAATGTTATAAAATACCTGCAAACAACGGTTCAGTTACACGATAATATTACACGACTCTCAAACTTCAAACGCTCCCGTTCTTCCTCGAACCACGTTCAGTTACACGATAATATTACACGACTCTCAAACAGGGGGACAATAGGGCTAAAAAAAGCAATGGTTCAGTTACACGATAATATTACACGACTCTCAAACTGCCAGCAGCGAAAAAAGCGACGTTTTTTAGTTCAGTTACACGATAATATTACACGACTCTCAAACGCGGTGGGAAGAATAATCAAGTGAGGAAAAGTTCAGTTACACGATAATATTACACGACTCTCAAACCAGAAGTCGTTAAAGTGCGAAGATTCTGGAGTTCAGTTACACGATAATATTACACGACTCTCAAACAGATTCCGTTTGTACATCTGTATATTGATGGTTCAGTTACACGATAATATTACACGACTCTCAAACAACGTAAAGACTGTGCTCCCATCTTTTTTGGTTCAGTTACACGATAATATTACACGACTCTCAAACTCGCTGTCTTTTCCACCAATTCGTCGTTCGGTTCAGTTACACGATAATATTACACGACTCTCAAACCAGTCGTTATAATTTGTTCTAGGTGACCAAGTTCAGTTACACGATAATATTACACGACTCTCAAACGAGGTACAAAGCGTAGCGGAAAAAATAGAAGTTCAGTTACACGATAATATTACACGACTCTCAAACAAGAAGCAATAAACTCACAGCAAGACACGGGTTCAGTTACACGATAATATTACACGACTCTCAAACCTCAAATTGGCTTGAAAGTCGACGGCAACACGACATTTTGCCGATATTTCGTGCCTGAATAGGTATATTATAAGGGATTTTGTCGCTAAAAGCAATCAAATCTCGCATAAATCACGGTCAATGAGCCAGCGCGGAACGTCCTTAAGGCGCTCTTGTGCCATTCCCTCAAGCAAGAGCACATTAATCTGATGATTATCTAGGTTGTGGCGTAGACGCTCAACATCTTCATCGGATAGCAACAGCCTCAGATTGACAAAAACGAACAGTTTGATATTCGCCAAGTCCGCCATCATGCTAACGTAATCAGTTAGAAGCTCCACAAAATCATCTTCATCGCCAACAATATGGATACTAACAGCCTTCGCTATACTATCCATAGTAAAATCATCGGTCGAAACCTCGAACTCAAATTCTCCAGCATCGATGACATCGCTCAGATATTTGACAATTTTCGTCTTCAAGTTATTGGTAGTGAGATAAAAATCTTCAGACACTGAGGTTTTAACTAACAACTTCAGCAGCGTAGTCATTGCCCGTTTGCTATTGAAGTCAAGCTTAAGAGGGTTAAACACCACATCGACATCCTTGTCAAATTTCAGCAGTTTGCCGTCCTTCGTCGCGCTAAGTTCTTTTTCTTCTTCGCTAATGGTTAAATCCTTAATCACTTCACGCAGAAACTTAGGATTTTCAATGACTAATTCGCAAAGATGCTCAGTTTCCGTCCATTCTAGTTCGCGTTCAAGGTCAGCATGGCGTAAAATCATAAAACAATCATCCTTTCATCGCTTTGGATATTAACCGTATCACTTTCGCCGACGACGAGTTTCATAGAAGCAAACTGTTTTTCAGTCACATTCATAACTTGGATAATTCCCTTCGGCGGACGATTTTTCTGAATGTTGAGTTCGACTTTGTTAACGGCGTGCATATTGAGACAGATTTTAGTATAGACCGATTCTTGCATCATGATAAACCCTTCATCGATGAGGAACTTACGAAACCAACGATAGTGGCGTCGATCCATTGAGGTATCCGTGGGCAAATCAAACATTACAATAACACGCATAAATCTATAACTCATACCAACTGATACCTTTTGAAGCATCCTTATTTTTACTACTAAGTTCGCTGAAGACGCTGCGGACATAAATCCCGATAGCATTGTTCAAGTACTGGTCGGTATCGTCAATGCGAACTTTCGAATTTAATAAATTGAGCACTTGGAGTTTCTCTTCTTTTTCAAAAGTCGTAAAATAACTATGTTCATAGGCAAACCAATCAATAACCGGACGATACGGTTCCATAAGATCCGAACCGAGGTTAAATGGATTCTCGGCATTGTCATGCCAAATGCCGAGCTGAGTGAGGTAGCCACTCGCGGCGATTTCCCGATTAAAACAGGCAAGTAAGATTGTATACCCATAATTTAGTATTGCATTACGGATGTCGCTCGCGTCACGATAAAAATCAAGGCCAAAAAGCGCATTGAAATAGACTTTAGCAGCATGCCCTTCGCGATTCGTCTTGTCGCCGGGCGTAACTTGACTGGCGTAGATAATGAGCTGCGCCGCTTTGTCGTTTTGACCAGCTTTTTGCAGAACTTTGGCTTGGTTCATGATTTTGTTTTTAGTAATTTGTTGCCAAACTTTTGCTTTAGCAGTTTCGGTCCAAGCAATTTGTTCGCGAATACGACCACTACTGACGTAACTACCATACATCGGGATCAGCTCGGAAGCTGGATTGTGTTTGTTGTCACAAAATATCACCTTAATTTTGCGCGCAGTCAGCTCAGCTAGCAAATAGGCCGTAATTGAAATCGCCGTCGTTTCACACATGAGAACCGAGATATCATCGAGAAAAATACGCTTTTCCTCGTCTTCACTGCGCACGACGAGCGAGCCCATTTTGTAATCGAGCTTGCTGCGTTTAGAAATTACTACCACCCGCCAAGACATATTATTCCTTTGGCTGAACCGTTTTTAGGTCGATTCGTTCTTCGTAGAGGCCGGTTGGGGATTGGTTAATGAGGAGAGCGGAGGAATATCTGTACGTGTCGTCATTGAATTTCCCCTTACCAACAGTTCCCGCTTTCGGAACGAAGGCTAACAGATTTGCTGTTTCTGGACCACATGTTAATATTTTTGTGAATTCCACTAGTAGCAAGCATTGTTCTTTTAGGTCTAGCTTTTCGAAATCAGGTTTATGCTCAATGATTTCTTTGATTTTCCCGCCAAGTTCCGGCATTTTACTATATAGCTCCAGCTTATCACATAGTAGATTAAGTAAATCATGATTCTGAGCCACCGTCACAGAATCTTTTTCACAATTAATTTCATACTTACCTGATTGTTTTTTATTCTTAGTGCCAATATTCACCAATACCTTGAGATATTTTATTGAACTAGGTGGCAGCATTGATTGTATGGCGTGATAAAATCCGATAGCTATTTCTGCACCTTTTCGTGAAATATGCATCGGAAAACCATTAAGTTTTATCAACGACTTATATTTTATCACTGGCAAAATAACTTTTGCTTGCGCATAGTTGTCAGCAATATATTTTTCAACATCATCTTTTGCGATGATGGGAATTTGAACAATGCGACGTTGAGTATTGCCTTTCTTGTCTTGACATTCGATGAGTGCGAAGTGTGCACCTTTAAGCGAATTGTATCCACCGTATTTTTTCGGGTCCAGTCTCTTTTCTTGCTTAATTTTCAACAAGTTATCGGAGTTTTCACTTTTGCCAACTAGCTGTAAGTCAGAAATCTCTTTGCTTTCAGTATAATTCATCCGCGTCCAAATGACATCATTGCGTTTCATGGTATCGCTAACAATCTTAATGCTATCAGCAAAGTTCCAACCGCAAACTTCGGGATAAATCGCTTCCTCGCCGTTTGCTTTCTGGTATTTCTGCGAATCCCGGAAAAGTCTTTCTGGGCGTATAGAATATTCCCTGCCGTTGCGCTGCCTAATCCATTCGTATGGATTATTCGTGAAAGTTTCGTTCATGACATTGCCGACAACGATATTTAAGTAAGCATCTTTCGCGTGATGCAAATCATTAATCTCGCGGACTTTGATGAACTCATATTTACCAGGTTCATAAACTCGGCCATCACGATCTTTCTTGTCACGACTCATAAGATGACGGAAATCTGAAACTTGCCCAGCTTTCACCATGACGATATTAGTCTCTGGATAGGCACGCTTCAGAAGGTCACGGATCGCCTTCACGGACTGGCTAGTCTCGACAAGCTGGCGTGCAATGAAGCCGCCAAGTTCATCATTCGTGAGCGGAGTACTGCGCACGAGACGCTCGTATTTTTCTTTAGTAATCAAGCCGGCGCGAAGCCACACGCTCCACATTCCACGCATTTTACTGCGAATGGAATCGCTAATTGGATAAGTATTCGTCTTCTCGCGGTTCAGATTAGCTTTCACTAAGACGAGGTTGCGCGTAATACTATCATCCTTGGTCTTGGAGCGCGGATAGATATGGTCGATATCGTAAAGCTGAGAGTTGTTTAGTTCCTCGAGGTCAATCGGCTCGCCAGAGTAGGCACATTTCCCCATTTGCGAAAAGTAGAGGAAGAGTTTTTTACTTTGAAGATCACGATCCTCGTAACCTTCTAGTTTGCTCAAGATAGCTTTAGTGTCTTCAGTTTTAATGGCTTTGAGTTTTGTCTCAAGATCTTTTTTGCGAGCTAGAGTGTACTTACCCTTAGCCTTTTCGTCTTCACCGCGCGTAACTTCAAGGAAAATCTTTTTCGGAGCGTAGCCTAAGTTCTTCGTCAATTCGTTGACAATTTTGAGAGTTTGCCAAACTGAACGTTTCACGGCAGGAGAGCAATAGAGATTCTGAACGTCTTGATATTCCACTTTAGCGTTTTTTGGGCGCTTGGAGTCATTATATTCTTCGACAACTTTACCAAAACCAACTTCTTGGCCAAGGAGTTCCATTAAGTTTTTATTGTCTTCCCAAAGATAATCAAGAATCGTGCGATTATGAAGCGTACGGCCGTTTAAGAACTTTTCCGACATAGTCCCCCAGTCTTTGTAGGAAAGCTTGCTAAGCCTAGTTGCCTGCTCATCACTACAGCCAAGCAAAGCTTGTAACTTGCGCTTCAGCATATCTTTTTCTTCACCAAGAATCGTGATAGTTTCGACGGCTTTTTCAAGTTTTTCGCGCGTGTACCGTTTCTCAAAGTCATCACCTAGAATGTTCTTGAAATCCTGATACGTCTGATACTTTGGCAGAGTTTTCACTTCGCTAGTACCGCTAAGTTCGTCGTTTGGACCGATAAAGCCATTATCTTTACACCATTTGGCTAATTTTTTGAGAGTAATATTCCCCTGTGACTCGCCATTCTTATAGCCATGTTCAAAAATGTGCTGCTTAATATCATTATCAATGCGCCGGCCGTTAATTTTTAGGTTATTGAGCTCATTCAAAACCATATATTTCTGATAAGTCAGAGAACATTTCGGCAAGACATCCTCACCAACGAGATAGGTACATTCGTTCGTCATGCGGCGGATAAAGTTTTCGGCACGTTGATCTTTATTAACCAACTTATCAAAGTTCCAGGGATAAACCAGCTCGGAAATCTCGTCGTCCGCCCAAGAAAATTGACTTTTGCCACCCGGAACCGGATTGCCATCTTTATCAAACTTCCGCTTCACGAGTGGACCACAGTAATACGGAATACGAAAGCTATGGATCTTCATAATCTTCCTGGATTTGGTATTGTAGTCCGCGTCTTCACCTGGAACTTCTGCGGCGAAACTCGGATAATCTTTCTCTAATTTCTTTAGGATAAACTCAAGCTCTTTGCTATGGAGTTGCTGTGGGATAGTTCCCTTAGCTTGGCCGCGTTGCTTCGGTAAGAGTAACGGCGAAGTTGACTTCTCACTAGTATCAGTACGGTCAAGAAGCTCGGCGAGTTTCGGCTTTAACTCAGGAGAAGTCTTATCAGAAATTTCTTCAAGGAGTTTGTGGAGATATTTATTAAAATCTTCTTGCGAAACAGTTTTACTAGAGCGGCGACCGCTTTTGTCTTCGGTATACGCTTGGCCGATATATGCGTTGTAACTTGGGGCTTTTTCGTCGTAAACTTCGGACTTAAATAGCTGACAATAAAGCCTAGGGTGAGGCTTGAAAACTGCCTTCAAAGCTTTGAGGTCGGTTTCGTGCTGCTCATAATTGGCCACCATAGCGTCGGAAATCATTTTGTGCTGACCGAGAAGATTGCGCAAAATAGCATAATCATAAATCTTTTTGGCGGCAAAAATTAAATCAAGGTTATCACTCCCAACAGCTTGTTCAATATCTGGAAGTTTGTCCTCAAAAACTCCGTCAGCGAAAGAATATGCAAATTTTTCATCGTCATCAATAGCAAAAATCTTTTTCAAGTCAACTTTTGAACCGACAAGTAGTCCTGCGAGTTCGGTTTGACCTTTTGGCGCCTCATCGTCAATTTCTTCCTCAATGTAAAGAATCTCTTTGAGCTCTTTTTTCTTGTCAGACTTATTAGCTTTTTTGGTCAAAATCTCTTCAACTTCGTCCGGAATATTAGCGACACTGTAGCCGGCGCGTTCCGCTTCCGTGCAAAACTCGTCAAAAATTTCAATAAAATCAACACCACCGTCACCAACTGAACCATCAAGCAAAAAGTGTCCGCGATGTTTGAGGATATGCTGAATCGAAAGGAAGTAGAGTCGGATATCGAACTTCTCGTCATCGCCGGATTTGATAATGGCCTGGCGTAAATGCCAAATTGTAGGAAACTTTTGATGAAAATCTAGGTCGGTGAAATCTAGGTCGCTAAAGAGAGTATTCTTAGAGTTATTCTGGAGTCTTTTATCTTCTTCCCAATAAAAACTTTCGCGGAGGCGTTGATAAAACTCTGGGTCGACTTTTGAAATCTCATCGCGAAAGAGCATGCGGAGAAGTTTCAAACGAGTTTTTGCGCGAGCATTGCGACGACGCGCGGAGCGGCTGGTGCGGCGATCGGCAGCCGTATTGGCGGCGTCGAAGAGCCGAAAACCCCAAAGAGTCTGCTTCTTAGTCTTAGTCCTACCGTCTTGTTTGATACGGTGAGTGCCTTTCAATAATTGATAATTTTCGTCGGCAACTGCCCAACCAACAGAATTCGTACCGCAATCTAAACCGATAAAATATGGTTTCTTCTCCTTCATGACATCATTCCGATTTTACTTGTTTACATTATACCATATTAGTGTTATGATTAGGTTAGTTCAATTACACGATTGAATTTACACGACGAGTTCAAATAAGCTGGTACTTGTACCATAGCGAATACACGTCTAACGAGGCCTATTGTGGGCCTTTTTTGATGGTGTTATAATTGAGATATGCATGCAGGAAAGATTTTGCTGATTTGGATAATGACGGCGGTGATTATGGTCGTGGGGTTGATTGCGAGCGGGTTGGTGAAGGTGGATATTGATATCGAGGTGGAAAATCCGAAAAAGGATAAATCTAAGAAGCAAGACGACGAAGCCGGCGAAAAATAGCACCAGTTGAACGGCCGCGTATATGTGCTATTTGTGTGATTTTGTGTTATATTATAAGCATAATAATTAATCATCGGAAAGGGTGAGCATGGGGCTATTTGGCTCAAAGAAACAACTCAAAAAAGATATCGCAAAGGTCGGCAAAGATTTGAAGAAAGATCTAAAAGCTGATGTCAAAAAAAGCAAAAAGGAAGCTGCGAAGCTAAAGAAAGATGCTTCAAAGAAAGTTTCAAAACTGAAGGCTGACGCGAAAAAAGAAACCACAAAGGTAAAACGCAAAGTCGCTGCAAAGAAAAAATAAGCAGCTACCGACGAGGCTCGCAGGGTAACTTGCGAGCTTTTTGTATTATAATAGTAAAAATAACGGAGTGAGGTAGATGCAAATTGCAGATTTTCAGGTGGGGCAAAATTACACGAATCGAGAAATCGTAGAAGCATTCAAATGTGGAAACATGGGCGGAATGCGACGTTCAAAACAAACGAATACGTTAGTACTAATTGCAAAATATGAACAATGTTACCGAAGTCACGACTGGGACGAGAAAAACGGAATTTTGAATTATATGGGGATGGGTAAAACAGGAGATCAACGACTTGATTATGCGCAGAATAAAACTCTAGCTGAGTCGAGGCAGAGTGGAATCGGAGTTTACCTGTTTGAATGTTTCGAGCCAGGAATTTATCGCTATGCCGGCGAAGTAGAACTGGCTGGTGAGCCATTTATGGAGGTAGAAGCAGACAAGGCCGGTGAAATGCGGGAGGTGATAAAGTTCCCGCTGCGAAGAAAGGCTAAGTAGATCAATCATAGGATATAATTATATGCATAACTTACGAAAGGTTAATCATGTCGCGAGCGCGCAATAAAGACGATCTAATAAAATCAGCTAAGGAACAATACCAGAAATTAAACGAGCTAATTGCTTCATTGACCGAGAAGGAATTAGCGACTGCGTTTGATTTTTCTGCCGATCCAAAGAAGACTGAACGGCATTGGAGTCGAGACAAAAACTTGCGCGATATTTACATTCATCTACATGAATGGCACCGGCTTTTGTTGAACTGGATTCGCGCCAACGAAAAGGGAGAGAATAAACCGTTTATACCCGAGCCCTACACTTGGAAAACTTATGGTGATATGAATGTAGAGTTTTGGCAAAAACATCAGAAGACGAGCCTGAATGAAGCGAAGAAATTGTTTGAAAAGTCACATGCCGAGGTTTTTGAGTTATTGGATAAATATACGAACGAGCAACTCTTTGGTCGTGGGGCGTATCCTTGGGTAAATACTGATCTTGGGTCGTATTTTGTAAGTGTCATGCCTAGCCATTACGATTGGGCAATGAAGAAGCTCAAGGCGCATCGAAAGAATTGCAGATAAAATCGTGACGCTATTTCCCCTCGCTGGATTCGTATTCTTCCCCTGCCTTTCTCATGGCTTCTTCTATTCTTCGTTTACGTTCTTCATGCTCTTTCTTGGCTAATTCCCAAAACTTTTTTCGCACAGCCTCTCGCTCCTCGCCCTCTAGCGTCCTACTCCCATCTTCAGTAATCTCGAAATACAAATAACTATCACTATCATAATCCATGCGGCTAGATTGTTCGGCATATAGCACTGGTTTATCGTCTACTTTTTCAAGACAATATGTGAAGCCGCCGAATAATCCAGGCACCGTGATGTACCCATGGCAGTTTTCTGTAATTTTTGGAAATTCAAAGTCAGGATTTTCTTCTAAATATTTATCGAATTGACAAAACTTACATCGTTCGATAATAAGTTCGCGGAAGTTTTGCTCTAAAATTTTATTTATGTCCATGGAATATATACCTTATTTTAGTTTAGTTTTTAGAGCCCTCACTACTTTGGCGAAGTTTTCCGCGCCTAAGTTTTTCTCCGATAGGCTAGCGCTACGCGTGCTATGAGGGATGATACAATTGCCTGTTTGCCGATAAGCCTTGAGCTCTGGCACATCTTTGAGCCACCACTTTCCACCCCGCATCAGGAGAATTATGGCGCCGTTCTCAATAGCTTGACGAAGCAGGGCAAAACTATATTGTTGTGATTCTAGAGGCGTCTTCAGCCTAGACTCGAAAGTCTTGGAATGATAAGGAAAATACTCAACAATAGCAAAATTGCGGTTTAGGTCGTCGCGCGTCACCCCGTGCCGGGATAATGGATTCAAAATATTCCGCCGAATCCACTCACCGCCGCTAGTCCAATCAAATTCATCATCAAGGTAAACTAAGCGTGTTCCGGTGGAGCTTAAATTCTCCCGAAGCGCTTGTTGGAGGTTTTGACAATTTAGCTCAATACTATCTTCCGTGCTCGAACAACCCGGATTTAACAGCAAACAAATAACCTTCGCAGAACTGACGTTGCCGAGATAAGGCTGCGGTAGGAGTTCCAGACGAAGATTGTAAAAATCAGTAAACTTAATATCTTTGTCGCACCCAGCTAGATAAGGCGGATTTTGCCGTTTAGCTACTTCGGGCCAAGGATTAACTATATCTAGCGACATGTAAATTGTTTTCTCAGAAATGTCGTATTATGACACTTATATTCTCTTTTGTCAATACGTGGTCGACCCAACTTCGCGAAGCTATAACCGAGTTTAGAGGTGTTAGTCTGGAAGAAGATGACCTATGTTTATTATAGCATATAGATTGCGAGTTAGGAAAATCACAATCACAACTGTAGGGGTTGGGTGTGCTTAGGTTTTATGCGTGTAAGTTTTAGTAGTGCTTATTAGCTTTTTAATGTCTTTTGCTTTTAAGATTTGGCCTTGAGACACTACCTTGTCGTTTATTACTAAGGCAGGTGCTGACATTACGCCATATGATAATAATGCGCTAACGTCAGTAACATATTCCACTTTATTGTTCCGCCCAAGCTCTTGAATGGCCTTTTGAACCTCTTCGTAGAGTTTGTGGCAACCAGCGCAACCGCTACCTAATACTTTAATCTCCATAAAAATATTCCTTTCTTTTAACTTTTATTTACGCATCACATATGGAAGTGCAGCCGCCATGGTCATTTAAAACTTTAAAAGACTTGGTCAACTTATTCCGTAAATCGTCTTTTTTCTGCTCAGTCCAATACTCTTCCGGAGTGCCGTCTGCTTCAGTTACGACAGATGTTTCATTATCATGCCCGATAATTTTTCCATTTAGCACGAAGGTAATGTCTGGAACATAAATCCTTTTGTCTCCCTCGTTATCATACATTAAATGATCGTTTAGAATTGCAATAATTTTCTGATAGGTTTCGGTATTTTCTTTGCGATCTTTTAAAATATTATAATAATAGATTTTATCAAAGTGGTTTTCCTTTGCGATCTCATTTAGCATCGGAACATAAGCTCTACACCATGGGCACTCTGGAAAGCCCAAATAGACAACACCAGTACCATTCTCTAGGATTTTAATTATTTCCTCGGCATTTTTATAAACAAAGATATTATCCTCGGTAATATTGTACTCTTTGGCAAATTTTATCGCATCGCTCTCATCTTGCCTGTTCAATACTTTTATGAGCACAAACCCTGAGATAATAACTATGGCCACTACTATAACGCTTAATAAAATCTTCTTTTTCATATATTTCTCCTCCAAATTATTTTAAAAGATCAAATTAACTCTTACATAATCAAGAAACCAAATATATTGAACAAATATCCTATTAAGATAATTCCTATCGCTACAATACCTACAAAAGCGATCAACAGTTTCTTCTTCATAACTTTACTAAGCATTACAATAGATGGTGCGGATAACGCGGTAACACCCATCATAAAAGTTAAAACTGTACCGATTGGAACATTTTTCAGGAATAGTGCCTCGGCAATTGGAATTGTACCAAAGATGTCCGCATAAATCGGAATACCTATCACGGCCGCTAGAATCGGCCCAAATGGATTCTTATTACCGATAACGTAAGTAATAACATTTTCGGGAATAACATTGTGGATTAGTGAACCGATACCGACGCCAATTAGAATATACAGGAAGACTTTTTTCAGGGTTTCAACGACTTTACTAGCAGCAAGTTTAAGTCGTGCTTTTTGGCTCATTGTGGCAACTTCGGTATCGGTCATTTTGGTATTTTTTACGAAATCCTGAATATATTTGCCATAACCTAACTTTTCTATAATAGTTCCACCAACAACCGCCAATATGACGCCTACCACCATATAGGTAATCGCCACTCCCGGTCCGAACATTGTCAAAAGCAGCATGAACGAAGCCAGATCTACGAATGGTGAAGAAATTAGAAACGATATTGTTACTCCTATAGGCATGCCACTCGCAACAAAACCAATAAAAATCGGAATTGATGAACAGCTGCAGAATGGAGTGACTGTACCAAGCAGTGCCCCGACTATATTGCCTTTAATACCCCTAAATTTACTAAGGACTCGTTTGGTTTTTTCTGGTGGGAAGAACGACTCAATATATGAAATAAAGAATATTAATACACAGAGTAAGATAATAATTTTGATACTGTCGTATAGAAAAAATTGTAATGCTCCGCCAAAGGTGGAAGCGAGATCGACTCCAAGCAATGTTAAGAGAATGTTCATTAACTGATCAAGCCATTTCATACCGAAAATTTGCTCGGAAATAAAAGTCCAGACTCCGCCCATGAAACCCCTTTCTTGATTATAATATAGATAGTTATCTATATTTAGATTATAGATAACTATCTATAATTAGTCAAGGACTTTTACATGAACCTTAATTTAGTTAAGGCGGCTAAGAAAAATCTTGAGTTGGCTTATCTTATCGTAATTTAACTCGTAATAGCAAAGCGTACCTTCTTTCTCACACGCTACTAAGCCCGCATCCTGAAGAGTCTTCATGTGGTAAGAAAAAGTTGGCTGAGTAATATCAAATTGTTCCAAGATCCTACAAACACAAACCCTCCCCTCTTTATGAATAATCGTCAGTATCCTTAGACGATTCGGGTCTGATAATGCCTTAAAAATAGTTGCGTAATCTTTGTAGTCCATAGTTTAATTGCTTTGAATTAAAATGTTTTCTTTACCTTATTATATCATTCTACTAGCATACCTTATCCGCCATCTTACTCTAAGACCGCTCTTCTTAGATTAAAGCTATGTAACGGTAAACATATTTCTTGAAATGCCAAATCTGGGTGTATAACAGAAAAAACGCCCTTTTTACGGGGGTCAAGTACATTAAAAACTCATTTATTTCAACTGTGGTCGGGGCGACTGGACTCGAACCAGCGACCTCACGGTCCCAAACCGTGTGCGCTACCAACTGTGCTACGCCCCGATATGTGAATTATAACACGGATAAAGAGAAAAAGCTAGAGGGATTCTGAGGTTCGGGGTTCAGTAGTGTCATATCGTGAGCGGAACTTCTACAAAAAACAAAAGTCACCCTCGCGGGCGGCCTTTGCTACATAACATATATAATAGAAAGGAGATTTCTATCATGGCGGAACCGACGAGACTCGAACCCGCGACCTCCGCCGTGACAGGGCGGCGCTCTAACCAACTGAGCTACGATTCCATATGTTCATTATAACTCATTTCTGAGTTATGCGCAAGAGTGAAATTCGATAGCTGACTAGGCGGTGTTTAGAGATACTGATTCCCTCTTTCTCTAGGGGCGAATTTGTGGTAGAATAAGGTTATCAGGGTGTGGCGCAGTTGGTAGCGCGCGCGGTTCGGGACTGCGAGGTCGTCGGTTCAAATCCGATCACCCTGACCATGAGATGGCAATGCTTTGTGTTGTGGTCGTCGGAACTTCCCTGCGGGGATGTTTTTTGTGGCTTCAGGAGAGGCAGCGGAGGGGAAATGGTAACTGTACTATGGTGGTGGCGCCGGTTACTTGAACTGCGTCAAATCTACTCCTTCGAGTTGGAGAAGAAATCGTTTTTTATCTAGCCCGCCAGCATAGCCGGTCAGATTCCCTGTCGCACCGACGACGCGGTGGCACGGGACGATGATGGAAATCGGATTGCGACCAACCGCACCACCAACGGCCTGGGCGGACATTTTGGGTTTATGGAATTCGCGAGCGACTTGTTTAGCAATTGCGCCGTAAGTCGTGAGCGTACCATACGGAATCGTGGCGAGGATACGCCAAACCGCAAGTTGGAACTCGCTACCACTAGGGTCGAGCGGAAGACGATGCGGGTCAGGATTTTCTCCGCGAAAGTAGGCGTTAAGCCAAGATTTAGTTTGAGTGAGTACGGGGGTTTCCTGGATACTGGCTTGAACAAGCGGAAAGCTATGTGCGTAATGCTCTTGACCATCAATCCATAGACAGACAAGTGCCGAATCGTGCGCGACGAGGGTGATTTCGCCGAGCGGCGAAGAGCAGAATGACTGGAATAATTTTTGTGATGACAGTATATCGGTCGTGCGGTGTTTCCCTGCTTGTAGTCGTGACATTATCTCTATTTTACCTCAATACGGCGGAATCGTGATAGAATTAGTCTAGCGGGGCTTGGCGCAGTGGTAGCGCGCACGCCTGGGGGGCGTGAGGTCGCCAGTTCGAGCCTGGTAGCCCCGACCATAGCGTATCAATGCGATTTTAGTGAATTCAACCCATGTAAAATGGGTGGAGTAGTGAAGAAAAAAGGAGTGAGGTCAGATGCTCAGAATTGATAAAGCTATTCTCGATACAAATGATGTAATATGTGATAATATCTCTCAACTAAGTTTTGCCGACAGGGGTCTTCTAAGCCAGAATATTCTTGGCCAGGTTCGCAACTTCGTGGAGTATACAGCAATCAAAGCATACTCCAACGGCCAAGATGTCGACCCTAATGACTATGATCTGAATATGGCTGCTTTGAAAGATGTGCAACGCCGGGGCAATTTACGATTCCTTTATAGGTTCCACGAAATGCTCCAGAAATCCGTATCACACTATACCGTTGACAAGGATGGATCGGAGCGTCTCATGCTCAAATACTATGAGCATCTACTAAAAATCAAGCTATACCTGAAACGAACTTTCGATTTGGATGTGTTGGAGAACATCGGCGACTTCCCTCTGAATACGGACACTGAACTTTCGGATTACTACGAAAAGATTGCGGAAAGAATCGAATCTCCGAGTGCGCTTAGTTATCCGGTCACTTATAACGACCGATATTATATACAGAAAGTAAAGCCTTTTTCATTAATCAAAAGATTTATTATGAAGTCACATTTACTGCAGCAAATGCTAATACAAGTAAGTTTGACCGGGTTATTGCGTTTACGCGGCACGAGGTTGTCGATAACTATGCTGTCAAATTCTCAATACATAATGACATAATTCGCATCTTAGATAAAGATATGTCCATTCTTGTGATTGATGCATATGAAGTATCTATTCGCCCATGCGAGTGGGACAATCTTTCCGAAATCTTCGGCCCGAGAGTGAAGCATAGTACCAACTCTAGTGAATATAGAGGGCTAATGAGGTACCTTTCAGTCGTCAGGATGTCCTTAACCGAGCTCGTGAGTAGCGACCAGAATTACTATGATTTTATAAAAGGACGGGTTACATCCCGCGCTCAATCGGTCAAGATTTATGAGATACTTGATCAATGCCGGAATATAATAGTTAGTAATAAACCAGGCGCAAATGTATTGAGATATTTGCTTCATAAAATGAATAACCGTGTCATCAAGTGGCAGTATTGGGACGAACAATGTAGTGGCTTATCTAACCTTTACCTGAATTATGGCTGTATTCCGTTTGATCATATGCCTTATTGTACCTCCCTCCGACAACATAATCCAAAAATATATGACCTGCTTGAGTCTATTCCTGTTTTTGGTCACGAGCATGAACTGTTTGCTAGATATATTAAGAACAACACTGAAGTGGAGGGGCGTCTATTTACACCTAAAGCCGAAATTGAAGGTTTTGAAGATATTGATGGCTTAATAAGGAAATACAATTCTTGCCTATACTATAAACATATTGGACGTAGAATTGAAGAATATAAGGATCATCTTTACGTCAAAAGTTACGTCGAAGACAGTACCGAAATAATCAAAAAGCTACAAGAATTGGCTTCGTCGGGTATTTCTCAGTATACAGCCTCTGTTGATTCATGGATATCGAGAGAGGCATATATAATTGATGATGATAGCAAGAAAGAAGCCCTTCGGCAGATGTTTGTCGATTCTCATGTCGCGCTGATTTATGGCTCTGCTGGTACCGGTAAATCTACACTGATCAAGCACATATCTAATTTCTGGGCAGATAAGAATAAGATATTCCTAGCTAATACGCATCCGGCCGTAGATAATATGCGCAGGAAGGTTACTGCCGGGAATAGTGAGTATAATACGATTGCAAAATTCCTCTCGAAGCGGAACAATAGTACAGATTGCGACGTCCTCTTTATTGATGAATGTAGTGCAGTTAGCAATGATGATATGTGGCACGTTCTGGAGAAAGCGAACTTTAGGCTGCTTGTTCTTGTTGGCGATATTTATCAAATAGAATCGATTTACTTTGGGAACTGGTTTAGTATTGCTCAAAAATTTGTACCGGAAACATCGATATTTGAATTGACCCATCCGTATCGCACGACTAATAATAATTTGCTGACGGTTTGGGATCGCGTGCGCAAGCTTGACGATGCAATTCTGGAGCCGTTAGTAAAGAATGGCTATGCCGCAAGATTAGATGAATCCATCTTTGAGCATAGCGAAGGTGATGAGATTATCCTTTGTTTGAATTATGATGGGCTATATGGAATCAATAATATAAACCGGTTCCTGCAAAACAGCAATCCGGAAGAGGACGTTATCTGGGGAATAAATGCCTATAAAGTAGGCGACCCAATTCTATTTAATGAATCAAACATCTTTTCTCCGCTGATTCACAATAACTCAAAGGGAAGAATTGTCGATATCCGCCCGGAGGAGCAGCAAATCTGGTTTGATATTGAGCTCGAGGAATCAATTAATGAGATTGACGCATGGGGATATAATTTTGAACTCATTGGAGAATCTGAGGCAGGAAAATCTATTATCTCATTTAGCGTGAACAAGTATCGGAGCACCGATGAGGACGATGAAGATAATGATTCTATCGTTATCCCATTTCAGGTCGCATATGCAGTCTCTATTCACAAGGCGCAGGGCTTGGAATACGACTCTGTAAAGATCGTAATTACAAATGAAACTGAGGAAAGAATCACGCACAATATCTTCTATACAGCCATCACGCGCGCTAAGAACAAGTTGAAGATTTACTGGAGCCCTGAAACGGAACAGTCTGTGCTGAGACGACTTGAAATTAAAAATTCTACAAAAGATGCACACTTACTATCTCAACTCTCTTCGATCACGATGACAAGTTAAAATGGATTAGCGCATCAAGTAACTTATAATCAAGACAGAACACAGATTATCGGAAACGGTAGCTTGAGATTTCTGCTTATGAATATATCATTCATGGGTTTGACATATAGGTAATACAGTATAAAATGGAAAGATAAATACTATGGAGAATACCTATATCGTTACTGGTGCAAATGGATTTCTTGGCAATAATATCATGCAAATGCTAATGAAAAATCCTTAGAACAAAGTGCGTGCTTTAGTATCATCCGCCGGTTGCGCAGACGCTTTGCAAGACTTAGGCTGTTCGATTTATACTGACGATGTAACAAAGGATGAATCGTTAAAAGAAATATTTGATGTGCCTAAATACATGAAAAATTACGTCATCCATTGTGTCGCAACTATATAATATTAACATAAAACTGCCAATTATGCATTCGGTTAAAGCTACTTCTAGTTTCAAAACAACAAAACGCCAGTTTTTGCTTTTTTATTTTCCCAATTAAGACGGAATGCGAGATGCTATAGTAAGGCGAAGGTAAATTACAATTTGCATAAACCTACGAAACACGAGAAAAGTTGCGGAGCAAAAGACGATAACGGAGAACTTTTTGGTAATTTCCGAAAGGGCACCAAGAAGGTAGCTAAGCTGACATAAAACAGCATTACGAGAAGCCTTCGAAGAAATTGAACTAAAAGTAAAAATAATAGACAATATGCTGACAGTCGTGAGTCATCCTATTCATAACGGAACGGCCATCAAAGACATTTACTTATTTTTAGCAAAAATTATAGATGGAGAAACCAAACCACAACAAGATGAAGTAGAAATTATAAAATGGGCGGATTTTAGCGAAGTCGATAAGCCACTCACCGATTATCATAAGAAAGCTTGGGAAGAAGCAAAGGGCGGAATTGTGAAAAACTAGAGTTTGCCCTTAATAGTAGGCGGGTTGGGCAGAGTCGACGGTATAATAGTGTCAGCTAGGCGTTATCGCTCAGCCACCTTTCCTCAAGAAAAGTTGTTATAGCCGAATGAACTACACTCGACCAAGCAAGATCGCAGAAGCGGTAGATACAATATGATTATGGAAGTAGAGAGGGCGGTGCTAAACCCATAAATGCTGGTTTTTGTACGAGAAGCAGAATGTAGTAAAACTCAGCCAGCTTTACGCTGGGCTTTGGGAAGAGTGGCATGAGTGGGTGCTGGAGAATTGGAAGGGTGAGGATTTGGGGTATTATTTGAGGGTTACAGATTAAAATGGTAGGTCATCCCAATTTATCTCGCTTGATACCGTGCCTATATTCTCTCTAACTTCATCAGTGCTAACCGTATCACCCTCATCGCCATTGACGACAAATCTCGCTCGCTCTAATAATTCATCGAAAGTTATAATTTCAGGGTTTAGTACATTTCGTCTAAGCCTCTCAAACGAGGACCATTTTTCTCTATCTCCTTCAAGTTCAGCTGTACTACCTATAACCACTAAGCCCTTTGGCTGCACAGTATGAATGCCATCCATTTTATCTCGATTTTCATCACTACGAGAACCGTCGATCTCCCATTTTGCGCAATTGGCCTGCACTTGTGCGATAGCCCCCGATAATTCTTCGCTAGCTGAATAAGCGCCGTTTCTATATCTTTTACCAAGTAGTTCAGTCGAGTGCTTCTTAATTTCAACTAGACACGTGTATTTAGCCTTAGCTTGACTATAAGCGAGAAAATCGCCCCTTTGGCCGCCCTTACCATCAACGGCTTCCCCTCCGTAATGAGGCTGAGACTGGCTAACTTTTAGAATTTGGTAACGCAAACCGAGTCCAAAGACCCATTTATTATCTTCAAAGAAGTTTTGCCAATCAGCTTCGCTAGTTCCGCTATTCGTTATAAGCTCTTGAAATTTCGCAAGCGATTCTCTTCGCATTTGCTGAATTCTTGAATCAGCTAAAGCGGTTGCTGTATCTGGAGATTCAGAGGCAAGAGCAGACCAGAAGCTCATTACAGTATCGTTCTCTAACATACCTTCTACGACTTTGGCTACGTTTTTGTCTGAAATCACTAAATCATCTTGATTAACTAGATTGTATTTTTGTATGCCTTTAGCAATTCCGCCGTCCGAGCGAACTGTATCAAATTTAAGAAATGTGTCCAATAGCTTTTTAACGGCGCTATTGCTAAGCTTTATTTTCGCGCCATCACCGGCCTCAATATTTCTAAAATCTTGCTTTATTGGCTCGTTTTTGCCGTCTTTGCCAAGCTTATAGCGAACAATGTCGCCACCAACCCCCTTATCTGATATATGGCCTTGAAAAACAGTGCGCGTTTGGGGGGTAGACTCAAGTTCAACCGGCTCACACTCGGCATAATTTTGAGCATAACCTTTTGTATATAAAACTTCCTGCGTCATGTCCTCTATATTACTCCAGCATTGCAAATGCTAATGTTTAACTTTTACCGCCCCTTCTAGAAAAGCCGTTACGACCTTGGTTTAGAGAAAGAACTATGTGTTTTAACTTTGCAAAGCCTTTACTCGATGTATAAAATCATGTATGGTCAAAATTCCTTGACGTTTCTCTGCAGGATATGAAGAGATGTAAGGTTTTGGTACTACTAATACTACTTTTTCAGCCTCCATCTCATCCATCTGCGTAGAGGAAATACCTTGCTGCAGAGTACATATATACTTATAGTCGTCACGAAGCCTGTCTGCCTCATTTAGGACTTGACGCCACCTATCTTTACAAGTAGTCTTTGCCGCCAAAACAGTCAACTTTTCCAATGGAAAATCCGGATTATGATAAGCTTCTTGAGACGGAAAAATAAAATCTGGTTTCTTTTTATTTTCAGTCACAGCCTGTTCTTGAAAGAGTAGACCATTTATTTTGAGTATCTCTGATAGATGATGCTCTAGACTTTTGCCTGCACGACTTTTACGTCTGTTAAGAACCTCGTTGGCTAATTCCACAAAATCATCAATTGAAGTAAAACCACTCTTGATTTCTTTGCCATATTTTGCGGATTCTAGCGAGTGGAAAAGTTTATACTCCATGTCTGTCCAATCAAGCAGTTTTTGATCTGGATTAGAAGTCACCATTTCTTTGTGGTCGTATATTGCGTCTTGAATCTTCCTTGCCTCAAGCGACATAGTTTTGGAATTGGGAAATTCTCCATTCATTCTTTCAATAAATGCGTTTATTTCAGTGATTGCTGATTTGTCAAGTTTACCTCTACTACCTTTGATTAGTTGCCCTACGCTGGCGGGAGTAATTCCGAAAGAATTTAGAAAATTATTAATTTCATCATCAGTATTGAGAATAAAGCCAAAAAACTGAGATTTATGGTTCTTAACCAAAATAAAAAGTGCTCCTGTATAATCTGGGCTTAAGAACGGGAAATTTCTACCAAAACAAGTTATCCGGCTTTCGTTTTTTGCTACACCATAATAAGTGACTCGGCTATCCGTCTCGTACCCATCTTGCCAGTGTATACGTACTGGTTCTTTAATGTTTTTGCCGCGCACCGGTAAAACCCTAAACATGCCCAGTAAAATATTATTCGGGATATAAATACCGACTTGATGCCCACCAGTATCTCCAGTATCATTTGCAGATAAGAACTTACAGAATACGCAAGGGCTGTTCATTGCGCAACTAATAGCATTCTCTGAGTTACTAAGCATAAGCCAATGCTACCTTCTGACTATCCACAGCGCAGTCTACCCTACTAATGTTGACGCTCTGGCTGGCCTGTAGATATCTTAATTCGTCTACAATAAGTTGGGCAACATTAGACATGAGTGGTACAACGACTGCGTTTCCGAATTGTCGATATGCTTGCGTATCTGAGACTGGAATTTTGAAGCTATCTGGAAAACCCTGCAATCTCGCGCACTCTCTTGGAGTTAGTCTACGCGGATTCTTCCCGGCTTGTTCAATAAGTATCTCTGATCCGTCTTTATAATATCTTGCGCTAAGCGTTCTAGTAACACCGTCAAGCGGAGCTATACCATAGCCAAAGCCATTACCCTTGGCTTTATGTTTAATGGCGTAGTTTTGCAGATATGACCACAGCTTATCAGATAAAGTATATTTCTCTGCCACGCTCTCCTCTAAAATATCACTAACTATTGGAGAGCGGTCTGGGGGAGTAATACTAAATTGAAATTTTATATCCGCATCATAAAAGAGTTTAGTGTCGAATCCAACTATAACAATACGCTCGCGATGTTGAGGGACATACTCTTTTCCGTCTAAGACTTTATAAAAAATCTTATACCCCAAATCGTTTAAGGATTCTTTAATGACTCTGAATGTATTACCTTTATCGTGACTACAAAGGTTTTTGACGTTTTCGAGCATGAATGCTTTTGGTCTTTTTGCCTCTATAATCCTGCAAACATCAAAGAAAAGTGTTCCCTGAGTCTTATCTTCAAAGCCAGTCTTTCTACCTAGACTTTGCTTTTTAGACACTCCAGCTATTGAAAAGGGCTGACATGGAAAACCTCCGACTAAAATATCGTGGTTGGGTATTGCTGTTGCTACTACTTTTGTAATATCGCCATCAGGTATTTCTCCAAAATTAGCAAAATATGTCTGCTGACTGTATTTGTTCCATTCACTAGAATAGACACAATGACCGCCAGCTTTCTCAAAAGCAAGACGTAGTCCACCTATGCCAGCAAACAAATCAATAAATGAGAAACCTAATCGCCCATCTCCAAGGCTGTTATATGACATTGAACCTCCTATATAATGCATATACATTATACCACATTATGCACCATTATGGCCTTAAGGTTAATTCCTAAAATCTCAAATAAAATATTACGGCCTAATACCCAAAGTGTATATTTGCGCCACTGAATTGCAATTTTAATTTTGAGTTCTTTTGATGCTCCGGAATGATGCCTAAGCGCAAGAATACACTATAATAAAATATATGAACCTCATCACCACAGATTATTACGGCAATAAATACGAGGCGGATCCGGAAAATATGTCCGTCTCGATACATGTGTATGGCATCGCGATCAAGGATAGCTAGGCGTTAATCTCGCCACAGTTTGACGGTTATGATTGGCCGGGTGGAACGTTTAAGATTGGTGAGGATACGATACAGACCTTAAAGCGTGAGTTTAAGGAAGAGACGGGATTTGACGTTGAACCGTTAAAGCTTCTGGATGTAGAGACGAGTTTGTTTCATCATTATAAACGCGGGACGGACCACCATTCAATACTCGTATTTTACCTCGTTAAAATTGCTGGGGGAGAGCTATCAGATGCTGGGTTCGATGATGACGAGCGCGAATACGCTAAGCTGGCTCGTTGGGTGAATTTAGATGATTTGCGTAAAATGCATCATGCCTGTAGCGTTGATATTGCCGACAAGATAATTGATTTAACTCAGAGTGAGACTGTGACTAACCTTTCTATATCTCCCATTGCCAAGAAAAACGATGAATCCCTTGTCTCGTAGAACTTGAAGTTGCTGACGGATTTTTGCTTCGATATGATGATTTTGAGGGTGTTTTCGACTTAGATAATTCGTATATTGGTAAACGTCGCTTAGATAAAAGTCATCCGTTCTAAGCGAATTGATACAGTTTAGCACGTCCAGTATCCAACTCCTAGAATCGATATTAGAGACGTGCAGTTTTTTGATATGATTATAGGCTTTTATAGTATCGCCGATGTTCGCCATTAAACCATCTGTAATGAGGTTAATCTTTCCTTGCTGGGGTATGTTTTTATATAGTATATTAGACCCTATCCAACCCGCTCTTCTTGCGGTTTTTGATAAAGGAGGTCTTTTTTCTATAACGTCAGGAGTAAAGAAAAAGCTAGGCACAAAGACTAAATTCTGTACATTGTAGTCTTTTGAATATTGAAGGACGAGGAGTTCTGGGTTGGTCGCGCTCGTAATGCGCTCTATCATTTTCGAATATGCGCTGCCAGCTATTTTTGTTCCGATATGTTGACATTTGCTTTTTAGCTCAAAAATTTTTTGACACTTTTCGCAGACAAAATCAGAGACTGGTGTGTTATTTTTTAATTTTTTTAGATGAGAATTGCCACAGCAAGGGCAATACACGTTATCAGCTACCCACTGCTCACTCATAACTCTAACTCTTTGACTATTACTCTTATAGCGTGTAGCTAGTTCAATGTCAAAAGATAAATTCATCGGATCTCCTTTCTATAGATGTTAGAGCTTTATTCGAAAATTGTAAACTACTATTAGATAACTCCGGCTCATCGCCAGGGTTATACCTACAGCTGACGAACCTCGTCCATAACTTTAAATAAAGTCTTAGCCGGCATCATGCTGTAAAAACTGAAATTATTTTTGGGCTGGGAGATGGCCTTGACGCCATTCTTTTCCCAGACGGCAGCGGCTTTTGCTTGATCATAAGTATTGTCCCACCACTTCGGGCGAACGGTTTCGCCATTCGGAACAAAATAACACTCGCAATAATCGCCCACCAAATCGCTGCTTTTTCGTGCTAAGACCTGGATGTATTTGCTCAAGTCCCATTCTGTAAACTCAAGCGCCACCGAATCCTTACCCCAATTACCGATAAAGGCCAGTTGATTACGATAGAGCTTGGGATTGGCGCGCATGACATGAGTCGATGATGCACGAATTTGGTCGATAACTAGATCATTGTGCGGGTTCGGGTCGTCGGCGAAAAACGGGATTGGTAATAAATACCAGAGATATGCGAAATAGCGATGAAACAATTTCGCTACCCACGTCATAGCACTGCTCGGCGCGCCACCAACGAAAAAGACGCGCTTAATTCTCCGCTGTTCTTCGTCGAAATTCCATAGCATGACCATCTGGCAAGCGACATATGCGCCTAACCCGCCCTGTGCATGGATTTCCAAATCTCGGAAATCATAACGCCTTTCGTATTTCAGGACTTGTTGACGGACGTTCTCTTTGACGTTTGGATTTTTATTGTAGTCAAAGACAATAACCTCTAAGTCTTCGCCATAGTATCTCTTCGGCTCGTTAACGTACGCCTGCTCGGTCTCTGCCGAATCGCCTTCGACAGGAATAACCAAAATTGTTGACCGCATTTTACCACCTCCTTTTAGAATGACGGTCTACAAGAGGAATAATATGTATATTATAACACGTAATTGTATTTTATACAACTGCTATACCGGGTTTTACTTAAAAATCTTCGTAATAGTCTTGGATTTTGTCGATAATTCCCTCTTGTTGCATTTTTTGGTAAGCTCGCGAGTAAATTTGATAGACGAAATCGCGACTGTGATAATCACGTTCAAATTGATCGCGGCGCTGCGCCAAAATAGGATTATCAGTCCAGAGATGAAAATGGCCAGTACGTTGCGTACGCCCCAGCATGTATTCGTAACAGCGATTAAAATGATCATCGAAAGTGTTTAGCTCTGGATAATTTTTAATACTGGTTGCTAGCTGACGCGGAGCTAGCACTTCGATATCGAAGTCGCGGTCGGAGTCGGAAATAATTTTGCCGTAAAAGTTACGAGGAGGGGTTTTGCGTGAACCGCGATGATCCTCTACCGCTTCCCGGATGATACGAATTTCTGGATTCGAGAAGAAAGTTTTGAGATTAGCGTCGCTAGCTACGATTTCACCAGAAGCAAGCTCGTGATGCTCTCGGTCAGTTTTTAACCCTAAATCGTGATAAACGGCGGCAGTATAGGCAACATCGTAATCTTTGTGATAATATTCAGCCAGCATGAGGGCGTTACGCACTACGCTTTGGATGTGAATGGGGCCATGAGAATAAAACTTTTCGTAGCGTGGCAAAATTTCAGACTCAATATACGCCTTTAATTTTGGATTAATCTCGGAATTATGGCTTTCGTTCATAGATATATTATAATAGAACTATGCGAAAATATATACCAGAGAATGTGAAATTGATACCGGCGGAGGCGGAATGTAAGTTCCAGGGTGAGTTGTTTGATGTTTATCAGTGGCCACAGGAAATGTTTGATGGCTCGACGGCGACTTTTGAAATGTTGCGGCGCGAAGACACGGTTGTGATTATTGCGGTGTTGACGGCGGAAGAACAGAGGCGCTTGGAAAAAGTTACAGGAGACGAAGATGTGGAAGATAAAGTAGTAATTACTTATCAAACGCAGCCGCATCAAGATTGGTTTTATGATTATCCGGGCGGGCGGCATGACAATCCGGACGAAACAGAACTTGAGGCAGCGAAACGAGAATTGCGCGAAGAAACGGGTCTAAGTTTTGCGAACTGGAAACTTGTAGAAGTGCACCAACCGTTTACGAAGATTGATTGGTTAGTTTATACTTTCGTGGCGACAGACTTAGTCGGGCAAGTTGCGCAGAAATTAGATGCAGGCGAAAAGATTAAAGTCCTGGAAGTTACTTTGGATGAGCTACGTGAGTACGCGAAGAAGCCAAACGCGAAATACTTAATGCCTGGTTTTATGCAAGGAGTCAAGAATCTGGATGAGCTGCGAAAACTGCCGGCGTTGTACGAATACTAAGTTTTAGCTGTTTAAGTTTCTGTCTTTTTCTCTTCCGATTCTGTATCTTTTTGTGATTCCCCTTTCAGTACCCGCATAATCCATTCGCGTTTCCAGACAACAAGGCCAAGTATAGCTATGCCAGCGACCGCAGTGACAGCGACGAGGCCGAGGTTGTCGCTCAGACCGGCGCCGAGATAATTTGTCATAATAATCGTCGGGAGGCGACCAAGGCCGACGAGAAGCATGAGTTTCGGAATCGGAACTTTCGTCAATCCGGCAATATAACAGACGACGTCATCCGGAAAACCGGGGAGCAGGAAAATCGCAAAAAGGATGAACGAGGCGCTTTTGGCTTCGAGAATAAAATCAAATTTCGCAATCACGGATTTTTTGAAAATCTTTTCCAACAAGGGGCGACCAAAGCGGCGAGCGAGTTTGAAAACGATCCAGCAACCAATCAGACTACCGATCAGCGTCCATAAGGTTCCCCACGGGCCGAAGAGGAATCCGCCGACGCTGCCGACGAGCTGCCCGGGGATTGGTGCGGCGACGGTCTGAGCAATCTGGAGCAGAATATATAATAACGGTGCGAAAATTCCCCACGACTGGACCGAGGCGACGAGCTGGTCGCGGTTCATCAGAAGCGAAGTGAGCGGACCCTCGAGTGCAATGTCAAAGATAAGATAGATAACTAGAGCGGCAATCGCAATCGCGACTACGGTAACTTTGAGTTTTGTCTGCCGCGAAATGCGTTTCTTAACTAGCGACTCATCATTACTTCGCGTATTCAACGGCACGGGTCTCCCGGATCACGTTGACTTTAATCACGCCAGGATAAGACATAGTGGCTTCGATCTTGTTCGCAATATCGCGAGCGAGCTTCAGGGCGCTCAGATCGTCGATTTGTTTCGGTTCGACAATCACCCGAATCTCGCGACCAGCGGAAATCGCATAGGCCTTGTCGATGCCCGGGAAGGACGTCGCGATGTTTTCGAGGTCGCGCATACGCTCGGCAAAGTTTTCAGCGGAAATGTTGCGAGCACCAGGGCGAGCGGCACTCAGCGAATCGACAATCTTCACGATGATTGCTTCTGGAGTTGTAGGCTCGATGTCGTCGTGGTGAGCAGCCATAGCGTGGACAACTTCATCCGGCATGCCGTACTTCTTCGCGAGTTCTGCACCAATTTCGGCATGCTTCCCTTCGATTTTGTGCGTTACAGCCTTGCCAATGTCATGAAGCAAAGTTGCGGTCTTCGTCACGCGCTTATTAGCGCCAATCTCTTCGGCAATCATGCCGGCAATATGAGCCATCTCAACAGAGTGGAGCAAAACATTCTGACCGTAGCTAGTACGGAATTTCAGTTCGCCGAGTAGATGAATCAACTCGCGCGGAATACCGACAACGCCGACCTCGCGAGCGGCATCTTCGCCGGCGCGCATAACTTCTTTTTCAATCTCACGCTCGGCCTTGGCGACAGCGTCTTCAATCGAACTTGGGTTAATGCGGCCATCCTTCATCAAACGTTCAAGAGCATAGCGTGCGACTTGGCGACGAATCGGGTCGAAGCTCGAAAGCACGACCATACCCGGAGTATCGTCAACCATAATATCGACACCAGTAGCACGTTGGAGAGCTTGAATATTGCGACCTTCCTTACCGATAATGCGACCTTTCATGTCGTCGTCAGGAAGTTTGAGTGCGGTAACCGTGCGGTCAGCAGTAACCTCAGACGACATGCGTTCCATGGCAGTCAGTAAAATCGCCTGCGCCGTTTCGTCGACGTCGTGCTTAATTTCCTTTTGTTCCTTAGCGACAAGCCCGACGAGATCTTGCTTAATGTCGCGTTCGGTCATTTGCATAAGTTTTTCGCGGGCAGCTTCTTTCGACAAACTAGCGATTTTCTCGAGCTTTTCCTGCTGACGATTGCGGATGTCGCGGACTTCGTTTTTCAGATCATCAAGTTCTTTTTCTTGTTTCGCGAGACGTTCAGTCTTCTGTTCGAGCTGGTCGAGCTTGTTGTCGAGATTTGCTTCGCGCTCGGTAAGACGGGTCTCGGTCTTTTTCCATTCGCGACGACGCTCAGCTTCTTCTTGCTGAGACTGTGAGGTAATCTCTGCGGCGTCAGTCTTCGCTTTTAATACAATATCCGAAGCTTCGTTCTTCGCCTTACGAACTAAATCATCGGCTTTATTCTTGCCGCCATTTTCATTCTTTTTATTGTACGCAAAAAGCGCACCAGCGCCCGCACCCATCCCGAGTACGAGGGCAATAATTATTCCTACTACGTTCACTCAAGTACCTTTCCTAATTGTTGTGTCGATATTTTTCTCTATACCGACGGGGTAACAAATAAATATAAATTAATAACTTTCTGCTATATATTATAACACAGATTGGTTAATTCTACATAAAAACCTCTTGACCCTCACCTTGCGTCATAGACTATGATAGGGTTATTATAAAATTAAGCAGAAAGGATTATAATTTAATATCGTTGTATTATGAAAACTATTAAGCAGGTTTCCGAGTTAAGTGGCGCTAGCGTGCGAGCATTACAATTCTACGACAAAATTAATTTGCTTTCGCCTAGCCGTACTGACTCTGATTACCGCCTTTATAGCGATAATGATATTGCGAGACTACAGAAGATATTATTTTTGAAGGAATTAGGGTTTTCGTTAAAACAAATTCGCGAGTTAATAGATGGGTCTGGCTTAGAAAAAAGTATGACTTTTCAAAAACAAAAGGAAGTTCTGCGCGCGAAGCGTTGTCGAGCCGAGAAAATTATAAATGTTTTAGAACGCCTGGAAAATGGCGACACAATTGATGACTGCGCGAACGACATTAGGGCCATCGCTAAAGAATCAAAGAGCATAAAGAAGACAATTGGAATGCTAATGATTCTTGCCGCGATAACCGCTGGAGGAATAGGATTTTATCGTTTTCTACAGGAAAACTGCGGAAAATCTAACATGCAAATAGCCGAACCGGAGCAACCCCACGGCGAGGATAATGTTACTTCGGATTTCATAGCGATAAATTCAGTCGTGGCGGATAGTAGTATAGATTGTTCGACATTTGATATAGTGCAGATTGATGAAACGTTTTTGCCGGAGGGGGTAGAAATTTTAGGTAAAGTCGTATTTCCGGACGACCTGCAGAATGATATCCAGGCACGGGCATTCTACCCTGCTATGAGCGGGGTGCATTACGACGCAGAGGTTCAACCGATTAACTATGTGATAAGGAGCTCAAACGGTAAACGTTATATTGCGATTAATTTTGCGTTTGACCGCACGCCGATTCGCGAAATGTATGCGCCAGCGGGTGAACCGTCAATAATAAACGGGATCGAGATTATGATAGGATCTTATATCGGAGAATACTATGATGAAACTCTGGATATTCTCGAACCTGTTGAGAAATACTATGCGGACTTTACGGTTGATGGCGTGAATTATAGTGTTGAAACACATGGTCTAAACGAAACCGAATTAGTCGAGCTATTTAAATCGTTACTTTAATTCTGATTTAAGGTTCGATTATTAGAATAGGATGGGGGTGGTATAGCGTAAAGACAAGGAGCTTATGTGAAGCAACATTTTTTGCAGTCCCCGGCGTGGGAAGACTATGAACATGTAGAAAAGCACGAAACGTTTCGGTTGGATGGTGATGGATTTTCGGCGATGGCAATGTTGGAGTATACTGTGCTAGGAAATTACTTGTTCGTTCCCTATGGGCCAACAGCAGAAAACGAAAAAAGTTTTAGGAAGGCTCTAGATGCGTTGCGAAAACTGGCGAAAGAACAGGATGCATTCTTTGTCCGGATTGAGCCGACAACTCCGTTTCCTGTTGCGGAATTAAAGACCATTGGTCTTACGAAATCGCATGATATTGACCCAGCACACACTTGGGTATTAGATCTGACTCAGTCGGAGTCGCAAATTTTTGCGGACATGGAGAAAGAGAAAGGGCGACTTTGGCGAAATTGCTATAAAAAAGATATTACCGTACGGCAAACTAGGAACCCGGAGGAAGTTGATATTTTGGTAACGATGCTAGATAAAGTTGGCAGCCAAAATCATTTCATCCCGCAGAAAAAGATTCATTTGCGGCGGCAGATGGGGGCTGGATTTGCGATGCTCTATGTAGCGGAATTAAAAGACGAACCGATTGCCGCGGCGCTAGTTTATGACTACGATGGCGTGAGATATTATGCACATGCGGCGGCAGATTACGAACATCGTAAGTTGGCAGCGGGTGCGATTTTGCTCGTACAGATGATTGTCGATGCGAAGCGCGCCGGAATGAAAACTTTTGATTTTTGGGGAATTACAGCCTCCAAGAACAAAAATCATCCGTGGTATGGATTTACTGAATTTAAGAAATCTTTTGGCGGAAAACAAGTCGATTACGCGGGAACTTGGGACTTGCCGGTAAGGAAGTTGCGTTACTACTTTTATAAAATTATTCGCAGGGTGAATAGGGTGCGGAGGAAAATTTGGCGTAGAAAGTAGTTAGCTTTAGACGTGGTTACTTTTTCGGCGCAGAGATATTAGCTGGGCGGCCATAATCCGGAAGAATAATCTTGTGCTGCTCACCATGATGGTCGTAAAGTGGGATTTGAAGCTGGTCGGCAAGCGCATTCACGACCGCTGCGCCGATACGTAGTCCAGTGAACGACCCTGGCCCGCTCATGAAGGTAATTTCAGAAATATCTTGCCAGTCGGCGCCGTTTTCTTGCAGCTTGTCATGGATGAAGGTGAAGATTTTTTCGGCTAAATCGTAGCGGCCGACGCGGGTATATTCTCGATCATTGAGCCGCAAAATACAAGTGTCGGTCGAGGTATCGAGGTAGAGTTTCATGACAATTTCTCCAAAAAATCCGATTGGTTCATGGTAACATCGCGGCTGCCGTCAGTATTTAGCGTAATGTCGAGGCGCAGATGTTCTTCTGGAAGTAACTCCGCAACATCGCCACCCCACTCGACGACAACGATAGAGTTGGGTTCACGCAGAGTTTCGGCAAGTTCGTCGCGCATGATGCCTGGGTTGCCAAGACGGTAAAAATCGTAATGAACTAATTCCCCACCGGCTGAGAGTTGTTCACTAGAAGTGTTGTAAAAATTACAACGTTTTATGGGGAAGCTGTAACGTTTGGAAATCGTGAAGCTAGGGCTGGTCACAGGCCCAGAGATGCCAAGACCAGCGGCGAGGCCACGCGTAAAAGTTGTCTTGCCAGCGCCGACGTCACCGACTAATTCAATGACAGCAGGAAGTTGTAAGTGCGTGGCGACTTTCTGACCAAGTTCAAGCATCTCGGATTCGGACTTTATCTTCATGTTTTTCATTATAACATATTTTCTTATAATGTCGATATTGCACGACGACCAACAATACTCCTATAAGCAGATATAAGAGAAAGATTAGTGCATCATCCGGCGGAAGTTCAAGGATAAACATTCTCTTCTCGCTAAGGAAGTTGATGATGAAAATATGAAAATCGAGCAGATAAGTTGCAATTTGGCCGAAAACTTGAGCGATAGCAGCACAAAAACTAAAACTACCAGTGAGAAAAACTAGGAGCATAGCGTAGGGCAAAGTAGGTAGAATAATGAGATTGGCAATAAGCGAGAGAAAAGATAGGCTGCCGAAATTATAAATCAAAATCGGTGCGCAGATGAGACTGGTGGAGATACTAGTGATGAGCATGCTTGCGAGCCAAGGTGGCTTTTTGCCGCCGTAGAGCAGCTTTTGTAGACAAGGCGCGAGAATCATGATACCAAAGAAAGAGGCGAAGGAGAGTTGCCAGCCGAGATTTTGGAAGTTAGTTGGGACAAGAAGAAGAGTGAGCACGGCGACAAAACTAAGTAAACGTAGCGGAGTGAACTTGCGGCCAGCATATCCGACCATGAGACTGAGGCTGGTGACGAGCGCTGCGCGGGTCATGGAGGGCGTAAAGCCAACGATTAGAACGAAGGCCAAGACGAGGAGAAGCGAAAACATGAGACCGGAAAATTTAGAAAGTTTGCCAAAGAGTTTCCCGGCGGCGCCGATGAGAATGCCGAGATGTGCACCCGAAGCGACGACGACGTGCGTCATACCGACCGCGCTCAGAGCATCGGAAAAACTTTCCGAAAGACCAGATTTCATACCAACGAGATAACCAAGCCCAAGATCGACCGCCGGGCTAACGATAAAATCGCGAACACGTTCGGCAAACCAGTTTTTTAGTCGGGCAAAAATGTCACCAGTCTCCGAGCGCGTGACTTCTGTGAGTTCGGGGCGATAAAAACTCGCGGCATAAATACCGAAACCAGTGCCAACCTTGCCCGTGATGGTGATTTTATCAGAGCGTTCAAGGTCGATGCGTGGGTTAGATAATTGAACATAAACCATGCCAGCGACCTCGACGAGTTCGTCGCGCGGCAAATGAAGTTCAAGGTGAGTAAGATGTACTGTAACTTGCCCAGAAGTAACCACAGGATCATCCGCGATTTTGCCATTTAAAGTAACTGTTTCGCCGACGAGGTTCGCGAGATTAGCCCGGCCGATAATCTCCGGAGCGACACGTAAGTTGCCAATCATCATTCCAGAAAAAATAGCGAATATTAACATAATGCGAGTAGGGTGACGTAAGACGAAAATCAGGATCAAAATCGCGACGACGAGCCAGAGCCAATGATTAAAAATCATGATCTCGAAAATAAAACTACCGACAATCCCAATAATAATTCCCCAAATTGCAGCGTAAAAGATCCAAGACGGGTGAATAGATTGCTCAAAAATAGTTTTCGCGAAACGCATGACCGGAGCATAGCATAGTTTCGAAAAAATCTACAAACATAAGTGTAAAATACTTGTTGCGAAAAAAATGTGTGTCAAGCACAAGTTCGTTCAAAAACGCAAAAAGCCTACAAAGCCGAATGTTTTTGTTGTTTGGCAATTAGACGGCTACGACGATAGGTCGCCATACCGGCATAGGCGCCAGCAAGCATACTCATAATCCAGTTCGGCGTCACAGTCGGATCTTGCTCAACGGCTGGAGATGGAGTATAGACAGCGGATTCAGCGCCAGCTGCCGGTGCAGGGTTAGTAGTGGTGAAATTTTGAACCTGAGGGGCATGTTCGAGAGCGAGCAGGGCGAGGTTAATTTCAAAAACTAGGTCCTCGACCGTAGACTGGGTGGCATCAGAGTTTCCGAGTAGTGATTTGGCAACTTCAAGCTGCGAGAGAACGCGCGCATAGCTTGAATCAGTGAAGTCATTGGGGTTAAGGCGGGAGATTTCAGCCACAACCTCGCCAAGCCCAGTCCAGTCAACTTGCACGGCTTGTTCAAGGGCGCTAGGAGAAAGCTGCGTCTCTGCTGGAGTAACAGTTTCAGCCGGAACATCTTCAGCGCTAGCGACTTCGGTCATGCCTTTAAGCCCGGTGGTTTTCTCGGCGAGATCATCCATAGCCGACATCAACTCAACGAAGTTGGCGTTTGGCCTATATAATATACTACGAGCTTTGACGATGGCGACCTGAAGTTCGCCGAACTGCTCAGCAAAGTCAGTTTCGTAGTCACCGAGCGTCAAATCTTGGACCGCCTCGAGCATGGAGTAGAGATTTCCCTTCGCCTCAAGCAGAGCGGCTTCCGCAGGATAATCGACACTATGTGAAAGAATGTAGGCGGGGTCGGTTTCGGGCGTGATGGTCGGTTCGACCGGTGTAACTTCGATAGGGTTTTCTGTAAACGGTTGCGCTTCGGGAGCTGCCCCGATACTAGCTCGCGGTTCAGATTCGGGTGCGATAGATTGAACCGGCGTGAAAAATGCAGCTGACTGCGTCAAAAATAGCGAAGCCAGAAATTCGGAGACGCTAATAATTTCATCCGAAGATAATTCTGGCGCGTCCAATCCGAGAGGAGCTTGCAGTTCCTGGATCACAGATTCTTGGACCATTGGCGCTTCCACTATCTCAGGCGTAGGTTCCGCTTCAAACATTTCAGGAGACAAAATTGATTCTTGTGGCGCCGGAGGTAGGACGGATGGCGGAGTGAGAGTCGGAGCGGAGTCAGGCAGAGGCAGCGAAGTTTCAAACATTTCATCAAGCTCTTCTGCTGATACCTCGTCGATGCCATCGAGCAAATCAATATTGATTTCAACGTCAAGAATTGCAGAGTAAAGGTCTTTGAGTGAAACATCATCGCGCTGCAAAAGTTCATCGGCGGCAGCGGCGACGGTTGTAAGTTGTTGATAGCTATATTTAGTATAATCTTCGGGGTCGATGGCGTCGACCGAAGCAATTGATTCGGCGAGTTCGGCACGCATAGCATCGTTCACGAGCTGAAGATTGTCAAGAGCCCGTTGGAGCGATTGCTCAGCCGAGACGATGCGTTCATATTCAAGATGCTGTTTAAGTGCTTTCTTGCCGAGCGTAATCGCGCGTTTGATCGAAGCAATAGCCTTCGTAGCGACCGGTTTCCATTTACCGAGATCACCACTAACATAACCATTCGTATAGACAGCCGATTCCTCAATGAGAGCCTGCAGTCGGCCTTCGGCACGCGCCAGCCGGGTAGCTTCGTCAATCTCCTCAGCAACCTTATCCTCAATGACATGGTAAATTCCCTGACCGCGAACTTTGTCGATATGGCAGCTGGAGGAAATATAGTCTTGGACATTTTCGGTAAAATCACCACCATAAACTACCGTAACTGCATGTTCGGTATTGCGCGGAGCTAGCCCATAGAAAGTGCCAAGTTTGCCAGCGAATTCCCCGCCTTCAATAATCAGCATCTGGAGAGCAGGCTTCGACTTCTTCTGGCGAGTTTCGGCAAAAAGATAACTGCGCAGGCTAGTATATTCGCCGCCGTTAACAGTAACTTCGACGGAGTGATCAGAGTTAATGGCCTTGCCGGATTGCAAGACGGCGCCAATCATAGTGAGGCTATCGTCGGCAGAGTCCGCCTCAACATATTCGCCAGTCGCAATAATTTTAGTGCCGTTCAAAGTCAAGTTGCCAGATTGAGCAACAATACCGGTAGCGCCGGTGATTTCCGAAGCGCCAATTTCCCAGCGTCCATAACCAGCAGCATGAATTGCAACGCCAGTATTTTCGTCAACCGTGATTCTAGTCTGGTCGGCGATTTTAATCAATGGGATATTTTTGCCGCGACCGCGAATTCCGCCATTGATACAGAAACCATCTTGCGCCACCATCGTCCCGCGAAAGTCGATCGTCGCGCCGTAAGCCGCTTTAAAATTGGGCGCAACGAGTAGTCCGTAATAGTTCGGAGCGAAAAGTTTGATATTCTCATCAATCAGAACTTCGGCATAATTTTCATTATCGGAAGTCGTAGCACCTTTGACGCAGACTGCCGTACCCTTAAGGCCATAGGCGACAATGCTTCCCTTGCCAGTAATTAAAACACTCCCGTGCTTAATGTCAAGCACGCAGATATTTTCCTTAAGCGAGGTAATATTAAACCCGCCAAGGTCGAGAATGAGATGGCGCGAAATTTCGAGATTACGAGTCGTAACGATGTCGTTTTTGAGTGTGATCTGAAAGACACGAGAATCTTGGAGGGCAGAGACGAATTCGGTTTCGGTACGAATTTCAGCATCAAAAATCTTGCCTTCTGCGATCAAAACGACACACGCAAAAAGCTCAAACGGGAGCGGCATCCCTAGCGCCAACATGAGTGCTAGGATACCGAGAAATTGATTTTCTCGCATTAGATTACTTCCCTCGCACCTTTCCAATAACTCTGCCGGTTATTGTCTAGTATTATAGCAAATTATTGACAATTCGGCAAGACTAGGCGCCGATGCGATCTTTAGAATTCTTACGGCTAGCGTTATGCTCGATATATTCGATAATCTTTTCGGCAACGTTGCGACCGGTAACTTTTTCGATACCAAATCCAGGTGAAGCGTTCACTTCAAGAACAAGCGGGCCACGCTCGGAGCGCATTAGATCGACGCCAGCGACATGGAGGCCCATGACTTTGGCGGCTTTGACAACAATGCGTTTTTCTTCGGCGGTGAGTTTGACGCTCGTTCCCTCGCCACCTTTATGGAGATTACTGCGGAAATCGTCATCTAGTGATTGGCGTTTCATGCTGGCAACTACACGTGAGCCAACGACGAAAGCACGAATATCGGTCCCAGCGGATTCTTTGACGTATTCCTGGAGCAAGATATTCGTACCGTCTTCGTTGTAAAGATAAAAAGCTTGGAGAGCAGACTTCGCAGCCTTCTTGGTCTCAGCCAGAACAACACCATTACCGTGCGTGCTAGTGGCGAGTTTGATAATCACCGGGAGGCCGATTTGCTCAATTAGGTCGTCGATATCAGCGGTGTTGCGACTCACGAGAGTTTTCGGAGTGTCGATGCCGGCCTTGGTCAGAATTTGCTGTGAGCGAAGTTTGTCGCGCGAGCGAGAAATCGCAATTGAGCTTGAGGCGGTCCAAGCGCCCTGCATCTCGAACTGGCGTACAATCGCGCAGCCATAACGGGTCATGCTGTTGGCAATACGCGGAACAATAGCATCATACCCCGGCAACTTTTCCCCACGATAGAAAATATTTGGATGCTTCTCGTCAAGTGAAAGATAACAATCTTTGTATTTAATCACGCGCACTTGATGCCCATGTTGCTCAGCCTCAGCGACCAAGCGACGCGTGGAGTAGTTTGCGTTTCCGTTCGACAAAATTGCGATTTTCATGATTTTATTTTACCATATTTAGTTATTAATTATATGCAGGCGCTCAACTAGACATATGCTTTTGATGAAAAGCCTGGGGGTTCTGCTCTAACTCTGCGTTCAATTCCATATCTTGGATGCGTGGCGGGTACGGGACTTCTAGCTGTGAGACGTCGACTAAGAAACGGTCTTTGAGCAGACGACGACCAATCAGGACGGGGAAATTATTCTTGCTGCGGTCAGCGAGAGTGAAGCCGGCTTTGATATTTTTCTTGCCAATCTTCACCGAGAGATGGACGCGATAGCGCACCTTAGCTTGACCGGTAGAATTACGTACCAGCATGGCTTTATAGTCGTCAGCGACAATACGCTCACCCGTGTAGAATTCACTGCCGGGCGCAAAGAGACAAAAACTCAGTCGGTTATCGGCGTCCATCGCAATATCGCTCGCCCAGACGGACGAACTTTCGGCGCCAGTATCAATCTTCGCAGGGACTTTTTTAATCCCATTGAGGGTGATCAAAGCGCTATTGCCGATAATTTCGAGTTTTCGTGTACCCATACTTCCATTATAGCACAGATGAAGCAAAAAGTCAATGTTTATCGCCTAATTTTAGTCTCTGGAGATAATTTTTCAAAAACTAATTGTGTATTTACAGAAAATAAGTTATTTTAGTAATAAGAAACACAATAAAGGAGTAATAAACATGTATACTTACAACACTACATATTACACGACCACGTCAGTGGATACCGAAGCGCTAGGAGCAGCGATGGGAGTGGCTTCGGTCTTCGCGTTGATTCTGGTGGTGATTATGATCGTTGCAAACTGGAAGATTTTTACCAAAGCAGGCAAACCGGGCTGGGCAAGCATCGTGCCGTTCTACAACATGTACACCTTGTTCGAGGTCGCTGGGATGAATGGCTGGATGTTCTTGCTGCTCTTGGTACCGATTGTCAATATTGTGATGGCGATTATGGTTTATATTAATTTGGCGAAAGCTTTCGGTCAGTCTGGCGCTTTTGCGGTTGGCTTGATTTTACTCAATCCGATTTTCTCACTGATTCTTGCCTTCGGTAAGGCGCAGTATGTTGGGACTGGCGATACGAAGACCGGCAACGTTGCGACTAAATAATCACTAAATTAGTGATGCTAAATCCCGCTTCCATAAAGAGGCGGGATTTAAGTTTGGTTGATTAGTGTTCATTCTGCTAAATCTTTGCGAGATATTCGATATACGCCTCGACGGCTCGCGTGGCCGACTCGTCTCCAGTCGGATAATATAGGCTGGGGCAAGCGTTAATTTCAATCACTTGGTCGCCATAATAATCAATTCCTACTACTGGAAGCTCAGCTGCGCGGGCGATTTTCTCGGCTAACTCGCGCTGCTCGGGTGAAAAATCACCAGAACAGTCTTCGGCTGTGCCGCCTTGGCCAACGTTGCAGCTCGCAACAACTCGCACCCGCTCTCCTGCGGCCGGTACGAGATGGATTTTATCTCCCAAAAACCGTTCTGCCGCTTCAAAATCAATATATGCTAGCTCGCCCTGGTACGGCGCTGTACGAATCGTCTCGTTTTCCCGTTTGATTAATTCGGCAATCGTGCTCTGTCCGTCGCCGGTCACTCGCGCGGGAATGCGTGCCACTGCGACAACGAATTGATAATCAATGCAAATCACTCGTCGTTCGATTTCATCCACTGGTAATTGCGGCTGGACAATTGCGAGCTTCATATCGGGCGAAGCTTCCGTCGCTTTCTTGATCGCCGTTTCGGCCCCTGTCGCGTCTTTCACGCCAACTGTCACGCCATTACCATGCGCTCCGTCGATCGGCTTAACTACGACCGGGCCATATTTCTCAATCATTGGCAAAACCTCAGCTGCCGTCCGCGCGGCGACCGCCTCGGGCTGCGGAACTCCTAGCTCGCGTAATAACTCGTAGCTCATCAGCTTATTATCCGCCAGACGGAGAGAATACACGCTGGTCGTCGGAGGCGTGCTTGACGCGATGCGAATAGTCACACCGTCTGGTCGAGTCAGGATTAGGTTATTTAGACTTTCCGCGCATAGCTTCTCAGCTCGCCAGCCGCGCTTCTTTAGACTTTTGCGGAAGAACCGCATAGACATTGGTAGATCGCTTTCTGGTAAATCGTAGTAATTAATCATGCTAGGCTACCCCCAGAAGCCGCGTTTTTTATTCTTCGGGTCGCGGAATTCTTCAAGGATTTCTTTTTGCCGCTTGCTGAGGCTCTTCGGGGTGTCAACGATGACGGTCACGATATGCGGACCGCGGTCACCGTCGCTGCGCATTAGTGGTACACCATGGCCAGAAAGCTTAAACGGCGTGCCAGATTGAGTACTGGCGGGGATTTTCATGCGGACGTCGCCATCGACAGTCTCGACATCGACCTCCGTACCAAGAGCAGCATCGACCATTGGGACGTGGATTTCGGAAAGAATAATGCTACCTTCGCGGGTAAGATGCTTATGCGGTTTGACCCGAACGAAGACATAAAGGTCGCCCTTTGTACCGCCTTTGGGCGCTGGACCGCCCTTGCCACTGAGACGAATCGACATACCGTCGTCAATGCCGGCAGGAATTTTGACTTTCAAATCTTTGCCGTCAGCGCTAATGACCTTGGTCGTGCCGAAGATCGCGTCTTCGAAGCTCAAGGTCACGGTCGTGCGATAGTCAGCCCCACGGACTGGTCGACGCTGTCCGCCACCAAAACCGAAGATTGAACCCAAAATGTCATCGAGACCGCCGCCACCGCCGAAATCGAAGTTGAAGTTCTGACCATTGAAGTTGAAACTGCCGTTCTGGAAAGGATTGCCGCCGGCGCTACCCGCACCACCGACGCCAGCGTGACCGAATTGGTCATAGCGAGCGCGCTTCTGCTTGTCGGCTAGTACCTCGTGAGCTTCGGAAATCTCTTTGAATTTTTCTTCGGCAGCCTTGTCGCCCGGATTTTTGTCCGGGTGGTATTTGACTGCGAGTTTGCGATACGCTTTTTTGATTTCGTCATCAGAAGCGTTTTTGGAAACTCCTAAAACCTCATAATAATCTTTTTTCGCCATAGTATAGGGATATTTTAGCACACTTTCGCGTAGAGTGCTAGGGTTTTCTATGGGGTTTCAAGTTCTAACAGAATCAGACTCCACAACAAAAAGCACCCCGAAGAGTGCTCAAGGCTGCGTATGGCTCGGTGCCGGAAAAACGACACTTACTAACCAAAGCTCACCATACGGCTGACGCCATACTTTTATTGTAGCACAGGTTGATGAAAATGTCAAGATTCACGCGTTAGAGCTGTAGCGCGGTACAGGTCTTACAACAGCCCACCCCTAAAGGTCGCACGCGGGAACTCGTCGCCTTTGACGATACGCTCTTCGAGCGTACTAAGGAAATGGCGATTTTGCTGGCAATAAGCCTGCGCGATAGTTCCGGCCAGAATGTCAGCAGTCTGGAGATTATTATGAGTCTTTGAGTCCTTTTGCTCGACTTGGACGGTATGATTGACGTGCTGATGCGAGGTGTAGGCGTTAATCGTGATATAGTCGATGAGTGAATTCATGGATTTGACTGCAGTCGAGCGCTGGTCGAACGTGACAATAAAATCGTCATTGTAACGACTAAAAATCTGGTCAGTGAGGAGTTTAGCGAAATAATTATAGACAAGATTTTTAGGCTTGCTCTGGCGCAAAAGCTCGACTTTTCCCTTGTCGACGACGAGATAAAAGATGTCGATATCGGCCTTCGCGACGAGCTTATTAAGGATACGCTGGCGCTGCGGAACAGAGAGGCGACAAGATTTGATCTCTTCGATAATTGGAATAGGCTTATCTTTGGCGAGCATGATTTGAGTCTTACGAATGAGGCGAGCGGCGCGCTTGATGCCTTGTGGCGTATCAAAAACCGCGGCGGCGAGGACAAAATATTGACCGCCGCGACCTAGATTACCGGATTCGTCAATAAAAACTCGAATCATGCTTGAGGTGTGCCCTTAGCGCTGACTCTGGTCAGGATTGCTAGCGTATGGCGAACTTGGAGACGGAATTCTGAGTGTGACCGCAGGAATTCGTCGACGGCGCGAGCAGAACCGGGAAGCTCGGGGTTATTATAGTCGTGAACGATGATAATTCCCTGTCCGGAGAGACGCGGCACGACAAGTTTTAGGCTGACACGGATAGACTCATAGAGGTCACCGTCAAGGAAGGCGAAAGCGATAACGTCCGGGAGGTCTTGCGGCGTAAGGTCATCAAACCAGGCCTTTTTGACGATGACGGTACTAAGGTTTGAATCGGGGCTGGTAGCCTGACTAGAACAGTTGCCTGGGTTGAGGTGGCTGGCGGCTTTAAGGCCATGTTTACGGAGTTTTTCGACGACTTCACGTTTCGAGACCAAAAGTTCGCCTTTTTGGAAATTTTGACCAGCGCCGGAACTGTCTTCCGGGGTTTTATCTGGTAATCCAGCGAATGAATCATAAATCCACAGGTTTTTACACAGGCTCTGGGGAGTTTTACACAAGTTTTCCACTGATATTTTGGCATTTTTGCACAGGTTTTGCACAGGTTTTTGGAGTAATTTTCCGAGTAGGACCGAAGTATCGCCACGATAGCAGCCTAGTTCGACAAAATCACCTTCAGCTTCTAGACTCTGCTCGGCAAGGCGCAGGATTTCGGCGGTTTCAGCGGGGGTGACTTGGTCGTTGATAGGCTGATTCATTAGAATGAATTATTTCACCTCTTCGCCGAGGAGGATTTTCGCGCGGCGAATCATAGCGGCAGTTTCGTCGGTCGCGATGACGTAAATCGGTTTCGAGCTAGGAGCAGAAATCAAGCAATGTTGGTCGTCACCAAGGCCGTTGTCATTCTTCGTGTCATTAATCTTAAATCCAAGATAGCCGAGGCCAGAGACGATGTCGCGGCGAATCTCGGCGTTGCGTTCGCCAATCGTGGCGGTGAAGACGAGCGCGTCAACGCCTTGCATCGCGGCGACCATTTCGCCGACGGCGCGCTGGATGCGATAAATATACATATCATAGGCCAACTTCGCACGCGGGTCGCCATCAGCGCGTAAATCAAGAATTTCGCGCATATCGCCGGTCGCGCCACTGACGCCGAGGAGACCACATTGACGGTTCAGGTATTCCTCGACGGCTTCTTCGTTGAAGCCCATTTCGCGCTGGATGGCGCTAGCGGCGGCGGGGTCAATGTCGCCACAACGAGTTGCCATCATGACGCCCTCGAGCGGCGTGTAGCCCATGGTTGTATCGTAAGAATAACCGTCTTTGATCGCAGTGAGCGAAGCGCCAGAACCGAGGTGGCAAGCGACGACGCGCGGCTCGAGAATTTCGGTATCGCGCATATAGTTACGGACAGCGCCCATCGAGAGACCGTGATAGCCGTAGCGTTTGATCTCGGCGCGGTCAGCCAGCTCAGTGTCGATCGCGTAATATTTATGAACATCATCGCGAGTGTGATGGAAATGCGAGTCGGAAATCGTAATCACTGGGGTATCAGGAAAAGTTTCGACACATTTGGAAATTTCGGCGGCAATCACTGGAACGTGAAGCGGAGCGCGGCGCTTTTCCTCTTCGAGGCGGCGCAGACATTCGGCGTCGACGATATGATCATCGGAAAAGTATTCGCCAGTCGCAGCAACGCGGGCGAGGACGGCGCTAATTTTCACGCTGTCACCAAGATAGCCCTCTTGATCGAGAATATTATAAGTATAACGAATAGTGTCACCAATGCGCTTAAAACCTTCGGTGATTTTCTTACGTGAGCCATCAGCGCGACGAAAAGTACAGATCAGTTGTTTGTCTTCGGTCTCGAAATGCAGCGAGCAGAGTAGCTCATCGTCGCGATAGAGGGCGTACTTGCGCGAGGACGAACCGGGGTTAGTGACTAGATACAACTTTTCCATAATTAACTCCTTTTTGATATTATAACATGAGAAAGTCTGTTACAGATAAGTATGCGGCGCTCGTGCTATAATAAACGTATGGAAAGCATAAGCGGACGTGAGACTTGGACGGAGACGGAAGATTCGGCGGATGATCTAGTGGCAGAATTTGAGGCGATTGACGAGAATGAGGCAGGTGCGGCAGACGAGGTGACTGGCTGGGATAGCCTGATGGAATATCAACCGTGGGAAGAGTTTGAGGAATTTGAGAGTGACGAGAGTTTTGCGGAGGATGGAGCTGATGAATATAGAGGTTCCGATGAGGAGTACGACGAGTATGACGACTGGGAGGAAGATGCCCAGGATGAGGGCGACGAGCGGACAGAGGAATTGGAGCGAGAGAAGCAGTTTGAGGTTTTGACGATACCGCGAGAGATTCTGGAAGAATACGATTTACCGGAGTTACCGGAAAGCCTAGCAATTATGGGCGGAACGGCACGGAGCGTGGCGAGACGAATCGTGGCGGGGGACACAGAGCTGGTGCGGGATTTGGACCTAGTATATATACCGGAACTCGGCAACGATGATACTAAGTTGAGTAGTGCGGAGCTGGATGATCTATCGAAGGAGTATATGCCGGATGACTATATGTATGGGCGTGGAATCCAGACGGAAGAACTGGAGAATTATTTCTTGACACGAGATTTTACGATGAATCAATGTCTGATTTATCAGGATAAATTAATGCTAACGCGGGCGGCGTATGATGATTTGCAGGAAAATATCATCCGACCGTCGTATGATACGCAACCGAATGCCGAGACGCCGATTAGCGAGCGGTTGTTTTTGAAAGCATTGATGATGAAGGCGATGCTTGCGGCGGCAGGCGTATCTGCGACACTGGAGGAATTTGGAATGGGACAGATAAATGAGGAAATGGCGGAGCGAGTGCGTGAAGGGGAGGATTTGCGATTGGGAGCGCCCAATATTGCACCAGCGCTAAACAGGGCGATGAGTCAAGGAGCAGAGATAACACAAGAATTCGTTAATGCTTTGGTTGAATCTGGGGTAGTGCCCGATTACTATCAGGGCCGGCCGCTGTTGCTAGCGCACAGAATAAAAGATAAGTGTGATGATTTTACCTATCAGCCAGACGACGATTGGAAGAATGAAGAAATATATGACAGCTTGGATGAGACGATAATGGAGTTGCCGGATAGGCGGCGGACATATAGCTCAGCGATGCGCGAGGCAATGCAGGAGTATGAGTCGTACTTCCAGATTAAGGAGCGGGAAACGGGAGAATATTCGCCGGAGGAGTATGAGTGGGTGAATCGGAAATAGAGAGCGTTGTAGTCGATTTATTGACGATAGCTTTAGAAAAAATAGCCCCTGAGTGGGGCTATTTTTGGGTTAGCGACTAGGCTATTCTTTGTCTACGACTTCGCCTTCAACAGCTTCACCGTCGTCTGCGCTAGAATCACTTTCGGCGTTAGCATCATCGGTCTTCGCGTCGGCGGAGGCGGATTGATACATCTTGGTACCAATTGGCATTAAGACGTCGTTTAGGGCCTTCTGGGCAGCTTCAAGTTTTTCCTTGTCGTCGCTGGACTCTTCAAGAGCTTTTTTCGCTTCGGCGACAGCATCCTTGATAGTCTTCACGTCGTCTTCGGAAATCTTATCCTTGTACTCGTCAGGCATCTTCTCGGCCTGGTAAATCGAGTTCTCGAGCTGGTTCTTCGCGTCGATCGCTTCGCGCTTTTTCTTGTCTTCTTCGGCGTGAGCTTCGGCCTCGGCTTGAGCCTTTTCAATATCTTCTTTGCTCATGTTGCCGGAATTCTGAATCGTAATGCTTTGCTCTTTGCCAGTTCCCTTGTCTTTTGCGGTAACGTTCAAGATACCATTAGCGTCGATATTGAAAGTAACCTCAATCTGCGGGATGCCGCGAGGAGCGGGAGCGATACCATCGAGGATAAAGCGGCCGAGAGATTTGTTGTCGGCAGCCATTTCACGCTCGCCCTGGAGGACGTGAATCTCAACTTGCGGCTGATTGTCAGCGGCGGTCGAGAAGACCTCGGATTTGGAAGTCGGGATGGTCGTATTGCGCTCAATTAATTTCGTGCTGACACCGCCCATGGTCTCGATACCGAGAGAAAGCGGAGTAACGTCAAGCAAGAGAACATCTTTCACGTCGCCCTGCAAGACACCGCCTTGAATCGCAGCACCAACGGCGACAACTTCGTCAGGGTTCACGCCCTGCATCGGGTCTTTGCCGAAGATTTTCTTCACTTCTTCGACGACTGCCGGCATGCGGGTCATACCACCAACCATGACAACTTCGTCAATGTCTTTCGCGGTGAGTTTCGCGTCTTTTAGGGCCTTTTCGACCGGCTCGGCGAGGCGCTCGAGGAGAGGTTTTACCAGTTCTTCGAGCTTGGCACGGGTTAGCGTGTACTCGAAGTGTTTCGGGCCGTCAGCATCAGCGGTCAAGAATGGCAAGTTAATCTCGACTTCTTTTGCACTACTGAGCTCTTTCTTGGCTTTCTCAGCTTCGTCCTTCACGCGCTGCATAGCGGCAGCATCATTGCGAATGTCGACGCCAGATTCCTTCTTAAATTCATCAAGTAAGAAGTTAACGATGATATTGTCGAAATCTTCACCACCGAGGTGGGTGTCACCATTCGTAGACTTCACCTCGAAGACGCCATCGCCGAGTTCGAGAATCGAGACGTCGAAGGTGCCACCACCGAGGTCGAAGACGGCAATCTGCTCATCTTTCTTGTTCTCAAGACCATAAGCAAGGGCGGCCGCGGTCGGCTCATTGATAATGCGCTTCACTTCGAGACCAGCGATTTTGCCGGCATCTTTGGTCGCTTGGCGCTGCGAGTCGTCGAAGTAGGCCGGGACGGTAATAATCGCTTCAGTTACCGGCTCGCCGAGGAAAGCTTCGGCGTCAGCCTTAATCTTCGAGAGGACCATGGCTGAGATTTCCTCTGGAGTATATTCCTTGCCATCCATCTCGACAGCAACACCATTCCCCTTCTTGACAATCTTGTAAGGCATGATGTCGAGGTCGCGCTGGACTTCTTTGTCGTCGAATTTGCGACCAATGAGACGCTTAATGCCGTAAATTGTGTTCTTTGGGTTGGTCACGCGCTGGCGCTGAGCGACTTTACCGACAAGACGGTCGCCTTTTTTCGTCACGGCGACGACGCTAGGAGTCGTGCGGTCACCTTCGCTGTTTGTAATGACTTCTGGTTTGCCGGCGACCATGTAGGCAAAAGCAGAGTTAGTTGTACCGAGGTCGATACCAATGATTTTTGACATATGATTTCCTTTCTTTAATACAATTCAATTATTGCTAGACTGAAGTTTATACTATTTTTCGAGGCGCGTCGCCGTCACCTCTCGGAAGAGGGACGGCGTGCTCTTCCTCACTTCAACTGCGCATGCGCATATCATCAGAGACGATATTAGCGCATGCTCGTACGTTCCGGATCCTCTCCAAAATAGCACAAACTCCAGCCCAACAAATCATTAAATTATTTTAAATAACAGATTCTATTTACAATGATATATCATTAGCACTCATGTGTCAACAGTGCTAATTACCCTGATTATAGCAAATTAGCAGTCGTTTGGCAAGAGTGCTAATTTATTTTGGCTGATTTTGGGGTTTGGGGTAGGTTTTAGGCTTAATAAGGCAGATAATACAGAGTAATCCGCCGACGAGCGAGGCAATCATATCCCACATCGTATCGGCGACGCCAGATTTGACTAATTCTTGCATACTTCCATCACAGAATGTGTCATAAAGAAATTCATAACATTCCCAGCCGACCGCCACGAGCGCAACGGCGCCGATAAGGAAAAGGGCCTGGAACCAGCGGACAGGCTTCTGATTGTGGACTTGTCGCATATAGAGCGCAAAAAGTTCTTGCCCAGCGAGAGCTACGAGAACTCCGGAGAAAAAATGAACGATTTTATCATAATAGGAATCGCCGCTCGCCGTCACGAATATTTGACTATACCAGTTTAGGTCGATTCCTAGCACCATTGCAACTACCAAAAACCCTTCGTAGGCAAGCGTAAGCGGAGTGCTAAATTCGACCTTTAGTAACTTAAAGAAGTTCGGGACATAAGGCAAGATAATAGTCGCGACGTAACTCAAAGGTTTAGACCAAAAAGTTGGCGCAATGAGCCAACCGACCAGCATCAACGCGCCAGCCACAGAGATCATGGCTTTCAGGATATTACTAAAAAATTCAAGACGCTTCATGGGTTAATTTTAGCACAAAAATACAAGATTAAACCCTCGACGCCTTTGGTCGAGGGTTGAGAACTACCCGGGTAGTTCGGCGACTCTCTCGTTAAGAATCTCAAGCGGGATAATAAGCCCACTGCGATAATTCCGAACAACCTGGAGAACGAGATCAGCGCTACGAAGCTTGCCTTGACGATTTAAATCGTAAATCGCGTCTTCGGAAAACCAGCGCTGCGACTTGATTTCTCGATGATCAAACTCGAAATGTTCGTCGGTCAGTTCGGCAACGAAGATAATAAGCAGGCAGGGGTCATCATTATGCTTGCCGTGTTTAATAGCGCAAATTCCCTTAAGCTCAACACCGCGGCCCAATTCTTCATGCGCCTCTCGAACGGCAGCGTCAACAAATTGTTCGTCCTCTTCACAACTGCCAGAGGGGATATTCCAGCGATCTTCAACAGTACACCAGACGCCATTAATTCGACAGCGCAAGTCTTCAACGAGCAAAAATTCCCCCTTGTCGTTCGTAACAACTACGCCAGCGCGATACCAGGAATCACCCCAGCGCTTACGATGTTGTTTTGTGAATGGGAGCCGAAAAAGTTCGCTCCGGTCCTTAATAACCTTTGGCGTTTCGATTTTAAGCAAAATCTGCGTACTAACGCGACCAATTATTCTCATAATGTGCTGATAAATACCCATTTCCTCACCTCCTTTTTTAATGGGTATTTAAAATGAAAACTGCGGTCTAATTCTTGGAATTAGACCGCATACGTATGCGGTCTAATTCTTGGAATTAGACCGCATACGTATGCGCAGATATTAAGATGATCAATTCATTTTTGCCAAATAATTCTCGTAGGCCTCAATGCTGCTCATAACGGATTTTGCGCTGCGTAGAAGATTATTAGCTTGCATTTTGCGGATTTCTTCAAGAGAAAACCAACCGATTTCGGAGGTCTCCGCCGTACGATATTGTTCCGGTCCGGAAATATCTTCTGCAAAATAAACCGGCATAACATGTTGATTGCCCGGCTCTTCGCTATGTTTGGAGTAGAGGTAATCTTTAATGATAATCTGATGACCGCTTTCTTCCCTGACCTCGCGAATACAAGCATCTTCAAATCCTTCACTAAGACAAAGTCGTCCAGCTGGTATATTCCAACCACCGTCACCGTCAACCCAATCGCCTGGCTTATGCCCCTCGTCGAGGAATTTCTGCCTCAAGCTTTCATCCTTGATTTTCTTAACCTTAACACGAGCCTCGTGCACCATGAGAATTTTCCCAGCCGTATTGCAGACGACCGCGCCAGATCTGAACCATGGTAATCCCCACTGATTAATTTCTGCCTGGCGAGAAGAATCATACATAAGAGGTGTACCAAGATTAGCATGAACCCATTTTGTGACAATCTGCTCCGCCTCAAGGTAACTGGTAACCGGAATTGCTAAAGTGATTTTGGACATTCATAGTCCCCCTTTCTTGGCTTTTCGCCAAAATATAGTCAGCACACTGCTAGATTTAATCATCTTTATCTGTCAATGTGCTATTTTGGGATGACGTCGCATATCTGGCGAGACGTCATCAAAATCGAATCCTCCTAGAGGATTACTATTATTGTAGCACAGATTAGTGAAAATGTCAATGGTGGGGGTTGTAATTTTGCGACGTTTTGTTATATACTGCCGCGTAGGCGGCGCCTTAACAAACCAAATTGGTCGCAAGGTGGGAGAAAGGAGTGTTGAGTATGGTGGTGAAAATTGGACGTCTATGTCTCAGCCTTAGCTTAGAAGCTAAAGTTAGCCTCGCTCCAAAGAAGCAAGACTAACTCCAACAAAATACATTTCTATCTTATCAATTTTAAATCGGAACGTCAAGCGCGTCGCCGCTGGAGTGACTTGACTTTATTAGCTAAAAAGCATAAATAGTATTGACTTTTTTGGCATTCTGTGCTACAATGTAAGTATGAGGCAGCTGCTTTCAAAAAGGTTCTACCTCATAGATATTTAAGAGGTAAACTTGATTAGAAGGTAGCTGCAAAATTTGTCTGATGAAAGGGGAAATCAAAATGAAAAAAGAAGATTTTGTAGCAGAAATGAACGAAGAGCCGGAGCGCAGAACTGTCATTATGAATGGAGAAGAGATGGAACTGGGCGATGACGGCGAGTATCATGTAATCAACAAGAGGCAATTTGGACGATTATCCAAATTGCACGCGATGGGAGCGTGCATCGCAGGGCTATGTGTCGTGGCGGGACTGGCAATAGTTTTATTGGGTTTGCTGTCTGATTCGGCTGAACCTAAGTCGCTGAGCGAAATGGCAGACGACTGCGGATTCTCGGATGACTCCAATTGGAGTAGAGTCGACGATGAAGATCCGGAAATCATAACGCTGTCGCCGGACGAGGTTGATACGGCGTTTTCGCACAGCAATACGGACGTGAGACCCAAAAAATCCTATAAAACGGATGATGATTTGGACGTACCGAAGCCGGAGCCGTACGATGCGTCGAAGGACCCTAGTCTGGACCCGGCTGATCCGCCGAAGGATCCGGAAGTTGCCCCCACGAATGATGATTCATTGTATGTACTCACAATTCGGTTCGTAAACGCTCACAGTGGGGCTGAGATATATCCGCCACGAGTCGTGCAAGGGTATACCGGAGATTCGTATTCGGAATCAGTTCCTACCATAGCCGGTTATGAATCGAGCGTATCACAGGTTGAGGGGACGATGGCAAGCCATGACTCAACGTATACAGTTTATTATCGTGCATTACCGGGCGATCCGCCGTCACCGGATGATTCGCCTTTAAATTAGGATACTTCTTTGTACATGGTTGGGTCTCTGCGGATGCGGAGGCCCTTTCTTCCTCCCTGGTTCTTATTGACTTTTTATGAAATGTGTGCTATAATTAGGAGATGGGGTGGAGTACTTTGTCAGTATTATCCCACAAAAAGTGACCCAGTAAAGAAAGTCTGCACGAGATGGAAGGGGTGGTAAAATGCAGACAGCGATAGAAATCGAGAAATTGGAGGCTTCCAGGCAGGAGAAGATTTTAAGAGAAAAGAAATGGTTAGCATGGCTGCTAAAAATCTGGGATGAAAGCGGGCGTGAGCCGAACTGGATTACCGTAAAGAAAAGCTGGCCCGATGAGTATCAGCGGATTTTGCAGGAGTTTGGAGCTTGGGAGAGCGTCAGGATACGTCTGAAACAGGCATATGAACTGCGTGAACAGGCGAAGAACGAAAAGGAGTCAGCGGAACGCCGAAGCTTGAGAGTGGCGGAACATCTCATGACCTATTCTCTGGAAGATTATCTGAAAGGGATTATCAAAGTCCAGGAACATCTAAAGATTAAGCGGCTGCCCTCGCTACGTGAGGTCAGCCAATATGCGCGCATATTGGCGATTCCGCATGGAGAGTCGTATCAGCGGCGTTTCCTGAAGAAGGAAAACTGGGCAATTTGCCTGGACCGCTATCTCGGGACTAGCCTGGAGGAACGGCCGCGGGTTTTAGAGGAAATGGAGCTGGAGCTCGAGGCGCAGAAAGTAGCGAAGCGACAGACAACAAAAGCGGAGCTACGGGCTAGCGGGGCAGAGGTGCGACCGGACAAGAAAGAATATGATGCGGACGATTGCCTGGAGGGGATTGTGCGCATGCAAGCTCACCTGGGGCTGGGGCCGAATGATTTGCCGTCGATGGCACAGGTCGGTCAGTGCACGAAAGAGATTGGCACGCCGGGCAAGAAGGCGATTTATCGGGTGCTCGGGAAGAAGGAGAACTGGGGGCCGATGCTGGTCGCTTACCGCGAGAAGAAGGCGATTGATAGTTTCCTGGCGACCTACAATGAGCTGGAAGTCACCAAGACAGTGAATTTAAGTTCCCTGTTTGAGCGAATGCTACAGGTGGCGACACCGGAGGAGAAGCTGCGGCTGGAAGATCTGGTGGCGAAGCTGAAGGATGCGACGCGCAATCAACCGGTGAATTGCGAGATGGTGTTTGAGCATAAAGATTACGAAGTCACCATCCGACCAAAGGGATAAGTCAGAGGCTTCGCCGAGCACGGTGGGGCCTTTTTGCTTGACAGAGTGGAGATTTGCGGTACAATGGAGGTATGCTGATATTGACCGACCCGAAGAGGGGCGGTTTTTGCGTGGAGCTTGCGCGGGGGCTGCGGAGATGTATTGCAGATGTATATCAGTCGTATGTACAATGTACAGCAAATGTAAGACAAAGGAGTAAAATGGAAGGTTTGGATCTCAAACAGTTAAGCGCGATGGTGAACGTCATTGCGGAAGAAAAAGGTTTGCCGGAAGAGGCAGTCTTGGATGTTGTCCAGATGGCGATTGCAGCGGCGTGGCGTAAGGATAATGGCGACAAAGATATGAACGTGCGCGCGATGCTGAATACGAAGACCGGCGAAGCGGTCGTGTATATTGAGCGCGAAGTGATCGAAGATGACGTCGCTTATAATCCGGCGACGGAGATTCCGCTAGCAGAGGCCCAGAAAATCAAGGCCGATGCGCAGATTGGGGATCTGATCGAAGAGAAAGAAGAGGTGAAGGATTTCGGACGCGTGGCAGCGATGACGGCGAAGCAGGTCGTCGTCCAGAGGCTACGCGAGGCGGAACGCGATGCGGTTTTGTCGGAGTTTGAGGACAAAATCGGCACGGTCATGACTGGGGTCGTGGCGCGAGTGGAGCCGCGGGTGGTGCGGATTGACCTCGGTAAAGCAACTGGGATTATGCCGCGCAGCGAGCAGATTGATGGTGAATATTATACGGTCGGCGAGCGCTTGAAAGTTTATATCAAGGGTGTCGAGCATGACGATGCACGGGCGCAGCTGATTTTGTCGCGTGGGAGTGCGGAGTTTATCGAGTATCTGTTCCGCCAGGAAGTGCCGGAGCTTGAAAATGGCTCAGTCGAGATTCGCGGAATTGCGCGTGAGGCGGGTCGCCGGACGAAGATTGCCGTCATGTCGACCGTACCAGGGGTGGATCCGGTCGGGACGTTCGTTGGCGGGCGCGGGATTCGCGTACAGGCGATTATGAACGAGATTGGCGACCGTGAGAAAATCGACATTATTAACTGGAGCGATAATCCGTCGGAGTATATTCGCGAGGCGCTGAGTCCGGCGGAGATTATGAAAGTCGAGATCGACGGGAAGAAAGCGAAAGTTTATGTCACTGAAGACCAACAGTCGATTGCGATTGGTCGTCAGGGGCAAAACGTGCGACTGGCATCGAAGTTGACGGGGTACGACCTTGATATTGAGCTGGCCAAGGCACCAGAAAAGAAGAAGCGCAAGAATGCGGAAGATTCCCTGCTAAATGCGCTGAGCGAGACGGATGAGGACGAAGAGATCGACGATTCTGAAGAGATGAGCGGCGAGGTGGAGTAGGAAGTAGGTTCGACATGAGAAAAGCGCCACTAAGTGGCGCTTTTTGATAAGACAGCCTCCTTTCAGAAAAAATAGTTTAGATGTTGTCGAGCAATGAAACCCGCGGATCAGTAGTATCGGTAATGTCGATAAACTCTATGGTCATGTCTCCCCATGCTCCATAATGACCGGCTGAACCGTCACGATTACTGCGATGCTCGGGAGTAGCGGCGGTGTAGAAATTAACATCTAACCGGCAACCATCAAGCGACGTATCAAATTCTCCGCCGGATGCTGTTTGCGGGTGGCTGCTGCCATAAACAATCTGCAGATTGTCGGCAGCCGTAAACTGACAATAGCCACAATAAGCATAACCGTTATCGGACGACACAATTACAATAACCGTGCCAGTTTCACCGGCTTTTAGCGATGTCGGATAGTAGACGTCTGCGTTACAATCTGAGCCGTCAATAAAGACTTCGTCAGGCAACTGAAGGGTTGCCTGATAACTAGTCGCAGTTTTCCACTCCGCGTCAGTCGAAAGCGTAGCTTTCACGGCTATACCGTCTGAGGTCAACGACATGGCGGGCAATAACAACCAACCGAAATCGTCGGTTTCTTCAATTAGCTCGCCAGCAGTAACGAAAGGCTCTTTTGGTGCATCCTCGGAGCTGTTGGTGCCGACGCCTACGGGATAATCTGAAGACCAGGCTGCATCAAGTGCAGGGTTCTTTAGATAATCTACGTTAGCCGCCTGCTTCGCGCCAAGATGAAAACCAAACCCCACACAAATCAGAACCGCTACCATGGTCATTGCTACCGTCAATACTACATTTTTATTCTCCTCCTTTTTATGTCGGAGGGGGTAGAAGGCTATCTGTTAATATGCCTAAGTACTCCCCTCATGTGCTTATTCTTTCATTGTAGCACAGATTGGCGAAAAGGTCAATACTTATTATGGTTATTTCTTGGGATAGAAGCAAGTTGGAATATATAATGTTTCGTTTTTATGTCAATGGGGTGGTTTTGCGCAGGTGTGGAAAACGGAGGTCAGTTTGTTCGGGTATTGTTTTTATAATTTGAAGACGTTTATGCGTTTTGTGATATAATGATAGTATGGTGATGAAAAAGAATTATGCTTTTGTTGATGGCAATAATCTCTATCATGGAGCGTTAGATCAGAATATAAGCCTTGATTATGGGCGTTTACGTTTGTACTTGCGCAATGCCCTGAATGTTCAAAAGGCGTTCTTGTTTATTGGTTATATCCCCACAAACACAGACCTATATAATATGCTACAGACGGCCGGTTTTACGCTAGTATTTAAACCCACCGTCCCCTACGATGACGGCGATGGTCAGACTGTGAAGGGTAATGTAGACGCTGAGTTGGTTTTGTATGCTTCGGCGATTGAATACGATAATTACGATAAAGCCGTAATCGTTTCCAGCGACGGTGATTTTGCCTGTTTAGCGAAGTTTTTAAACGGGAATAATAAATTATCTAAAATTATTGCACCAACTGCTCAATACTCAAAACTATTGAGACCATATAATGAGTTTATCTTACCGCTTAAAGACATTCGGGGGAGCATTTCTGGCGGAATGGCTAGAAATAAGTAACAAAAAACCGGCATTCGCGGTCGGTACAAGAACCTTAGGCTAGTCCGGTCATGGTGATGATGTTATTGTATATCATCTCGTGGGAATTGTCAAGAGTTTTTATGACTTTGGCATACCAAAATGGCGCACATCTGTGGGGGGACAGTATGTACGCCATTTTGGTTGCGGGAGTTGGATTTGAACCAACGACCTTTTGGTTATGAGCCAAACGAGCTACCAGGCTGCTCTATCCCGCGACGTAGCTTTATTTTATCACGCATCGGAGCTTCGCGCAAGGGCTTTTTTGGGCTTTTTGACATCTTGTGAAGCAGAACCATCGACGAATATACAGTACAACAGAGGTGGTATGAGGTATATTTGGAGGGCATTGGGGAGGCCGGAGAAGAAATTGAGCGTGACGAGATAGGCAATAATCAGGGCAGCGAGCAGAGGCAGGGCGGGGTGTCGCCAAAAAGGGCTGGGTGGAGCTTTTTGGGCAGGATTTTTGGCGGTTTCGGAGATTTTTTCAGACTTCTGGGTGCTTTTAGGAACTTTGGCAGCTTTGCCGTCGAGGAAGCGACGAGAGAAAAACTGCGGGAAGAAGGCAATTAACAGAGAGAAAATGGCCAGAGCGATGCCAACGAGACCGAGCTCAAGGAGTAGGGAGAAGCCTTGATGTTGGACAATTTCTTTCGGACTGTTGATATCTGTGATGAAAGAATTAAGATACATAGCGGTACCAGCGCCTCCGAGACCGACGCCAAAGAGAACGCTAGTCGGAGTAAGCGGAACGGAAGCGGTGCAGGCGGGCCCCGTTCCAGGCAAGAAGAAATGACAATGGAGGCCAATACTCAGGCTAGATTCGGCGTGTCCGGGGGCGGAAAGCCAGGTGTCGAGGGCTGCTCTATTAAGATTGAGGCGAGCGGTAGTAGATTCGGCAACATATCCCTCGAAATAGGGCTGATTTTCGGCATTTTCGGGCTCTTCTGGGGTGGCTTCCGTTAAGGCTTGGTCTGTGGAAGGTTCGAAGTCAGAGGATGATTCTGAGGCTTCTGGGGGGCTAACAGGGGTGGTTTCTGAGGAGTCTTCAGCGCTTACTGACGGAGATTTGGGGCGAATGTCGATAATGCCAAGGGAAAGCTGGTGGATTGATTTAGAAACGCCGTCGATGAAGCTACCGTGAGTGGGGCCGATGACAGTAAAAATACCTTGGATGCCGGTAATCACGAGGAAGGTCGCAATCGGGATAGTAACTAGGCTGGCGCGGAAAACATGGCGGCGAATGGCAAAAATAAGCATGATTACAAGCGCGACAGCGTAAGCGTAAATGGCGCCGCGGGAAAAAGTCAAGAACAGGGTGGAGGAGAAAAGAAGACATAACATAACAAGACCTTTCTTTTCTCCTCTACTATGCATATTAAAAATCAGGAGATAGAGGGAGGTTAGGGTAGGGGCGAGGAGGAGGTTGCCCATGAATTGAGGTTCGATGGCAAGGCCGGAAGGGTGCGGGAAGCCAAAAGAGAGATAAGTACAGCCGCGGCACATGAGGGTGGTTTCGCGGGCGAGACCGGCGATGTCGAGGAAGCATTGAATCCAACAAATCAAACAGGCAATGACTGAGGCGATGAAAAAACTGCGGAGGCAATTGCGTTTAAAATTCCCTGGTAATTTCAGGAGGGGCAAGACGTAGATTAAAGAGAACACGGCAAAGAAAACTAGCCAAATAATGCCGGCGGTAAGGATGGCGCGAGTAGGGTTCGCGGACCAGAAGATGGAGAGGGTGGCGAAAAATGGGAAAAGGGAGAAGAGGAAAAAACGCCGATCGGAAATAGCTAAAGAAACATCGGCTGTGTGCGCCTTCACGAAACCCGCTGCGTCGTCGCCCGTCGTTACGGGGACTCCTTGCTTCGCTCGCTCCCCGTTGGTCGCGAAGGGTTTCTTAGAAGACACGCGCAGCCGACGTCTCTTCCCTATCTCTATCAGGCTAAGAAAAGAGATTATGTCAAACAATACGAGCCAAATCAGGGGGAGGGAGAGCTCGAAGTTCATGGAATTGGTCTCGCCGAGCTTGATAATAGGATAATAGCTACAATAGAGGGCGGCCGGCAAGAGATAGACGAGAACGATAAGAAAATGCTTGAGGTATTTCATGGTTATGCGCTCGGCTCGGAATTAGATGTTTCGTCAGCTTCAGGATTTTGCAATTTGGCTGGCTTGGGTTGCTCGGACAGAGCGGCCGCGACGAGCTTTTTAATGCCTTTTTGGAAATTTTGCGCCTTAAAAACTTGAGCAGTCTGCTTAATAACAGAGCGTTTAAATTTCTGCGTCTCGAAATCCTTAATAGCAGCGACTAGCGAATCAACGGTCTGCTCGTCGAAAAGCACGCCGTTCTTCCCTGGCTGAACGATGTCACGACTACCACCCTCAGCATAGGCGATTACTGGACATCCAGCGGCCAAAGCCTCGACGGCAGCAATACCAAAAGGTTCCATACTGGGGAAAATATAAGCACTAGCGTATTCGAGGTAGGCGGAGAGTTCGGTAGCGTTGATCCAAGGGATAAATTGAATATAGGGCGAATCCTTGGCGAGCTTGATAAGATTGGCATGTTCAGCGCCATCGCCAATCACGAGTAGAGGTTTTTTAAGCTTCATGCAGGCTTTAATCGCGAGATCAACACGTTTCCAGGGGGCTTGGCGGCAAGAAATCACATAGTAACCTGTGGAAAAGTCTGTGGATAACTTCGGGCGGCGATGAGCCTGGGAGAATTTCCCGACTTCGACTGGCGGAGCGACGACTTCGGCGACACGGTGATAATAATGCTCAATCTGTTCAGCGGCGTAGCTCGAAATCGTAACAAACTGGTCTGGGCGGCGAGCGGCACGGAAATCAGCCTTGCGTAAAGGTTTCACAAGGAGTTTAATCCCAAGGCGGGCGAGCGGATCGAGGAGGCCAAAGCCAGGGTGTTCGAGATACTTATCATACATTTGCCAATAATACTGAGTCGGAACATGACAATAACAGAGGTGGAATGCGGTTGAACTTGTACGCGCTGTACAAGTTCGCTGTCGGCGTGGCTTTTTACGGGTTTTAATACTCTTGGCTTCGGCGCCGGTAACGGAAATTACGAGATCGTAGCTCGAAAGGTCAAGGTGCGAGAAATAAAGTTGGCGCAGAGGGCCGAGGAATTTGCGCAGGCTGGCGGGAAAGATGTTGAGCCAGCCAGTTTTGACCGTAGCGTCATTAAACCAGTTAATTCCCTTCTTACGGTACTGCGAGGTGTAAATCGGAGCGCTCGGATACATACGATGGAGCTCAAGCAAAACTTTTTCAGCGCCGCCAGGCGTGGTCAACCAATCACAAACGAGAGCAACTTTCATAGCTATTTTGCTCCTTTTCTAAACAAAACAGCGCCAATAGTGCGAAGCATAATGCGAAAATCGAGAGCGAGCGACCAATTTTGGATATAGTAGATATCGAGAGCGCGACGTTCTTCGAAACTGATATCGCGGCGACCAGAGACCTGGGCGAGACCAGTAAGGCCAGATTTGACCGAGAGAAGCATAGAGCGATCGCCGTAATGACGCAACTCGCCGGGGACAAGGGCGCGCGGACCGACGAAAGAAATGTCGCCTTTAAGTACATTAAAAAGCTGAGGCAGCTCATCGAGAGAGCTAGAGCGGAGAAAATGACCGAGTTTCGTAATCCGGGGGTCGTCTGCAATCATGTCGCCATTCGCACGGTATTTTTTAATCAGCTGAGGTTTACCCATTTTCTCGAAAGCGGCTTCGGGTGTCATGCCGGAATATTCGGGCTTCATCGAGCGGAATTTGTAAATCTTCACGCGACGATTATAGCGCGAGAGGCGAGTGTCAGCGTAGATCGCAGGGGCTTTTGGATCGGAGGCTTTCTCGAGGATCCAGATGATGAGCATCGGGATAGCAGCGATAATGAGCGCGATTAGACTGAGTATAATATCGCAAGCGCGTTTCGCGGCACGGGCAGAGCCGGCAAGCGGTGTGACTTGAACGAGAATCGCGGGAGTGTCGCCAACCAATTCAAGTTCCCCCATCTGAGCGGTCAACATGGCGCTAGAAGGCACAAAATAATAGAGAAGGTGGCGGTTAACTGCTTGGCGGTAGACATATTCCGTATTACGATCGTCGGTCTGGAAAATCACGTCGGGTTTGGCACGTTTCAAAGCCTCTTTGAGCGAAGAATATTGCTTGCGACGGAGGTCTCTAGGGATATATTTCGCTGAAGCAACAACTCCAGCAAGCGTAAAGCCGGACTCAGGAAAAGCAGCGATATAATTTGCGAGATATTCGGTGTTTTTCGTACTACCAATGATGACGGCGCGAAGAGTAGCACGGCGGGACTTAAGGGTAAGATTGCGAATCAAGCGAACGAGGCCGCGGAAGATAACTAGGAAAATGAAGCAAGAAAAAACGGCGTAAAATGCCATCGTGCGGACCGGGAAAATGTCAATTTGGAAAAAGAAGTCATAGCTGATAATTGTCATCATACCGACGACCGAGGCGAGAAAGAGGCGGCAAATTTCGGACCACCGATTCCTTTTCATAAAAATCGACTTACGGTAGAGACCGAAAGCCGCAATGACAATGATATATAGAGGGAGAAGCCAAAGCATCGAAACGGCGAATTCAAGAGGTTCGGATTCAAAGTAAAATGGACGCTGATCGAGGTGGGTGCGGACGAGATAGGCGACTAGAAAAGATAGAAGGACAGCAAAAGCATCACCCAGAACCAGAAAAACATGGAAAATAAGGCCAAAATCCTTTTTCATAGACCTATTATAACAGATATGATAGAATATAACTAATAACTGCGGAGGACGTATGGCAAAAGGTAAAATTCTAATTACGGGCGGCACTGGGTATATCGGGTCACATACGGCAGTGGAGCTGATTCGGGCAGGATATGAAGTAGAGATTTTGGATAATTTGGCGAACAGCAAAGAGTCAGTATTGGATAAAATCGCGGAAATTACTGGGGTGAAACCGAAATTCTATAAGGTAGATATGACGGATTTGACGGCTCTGGAGAAGGTGTTGGGAAAAGGTGACTTCCAAGCGGTAATACACTTTGCGGGGCTAAAAGCAGTGGCAGAAAGCATTGAGCAGCCGCTCAGGTACTACGCAGTGAACCTTGGAAGTACGATTAATCTTTTGAAGTGTATGCTGAAATATGACGTAAGTAAGTTGATCTTTTCGTCGTCAGCGACAGTGTATGGTGGCCAGAAGGCTCCGCTGGACGAGACTTCGCCTACCGGAGTAGGGATTTCTAACCCATACGGGCGCACGAAATTTATGATTGAGGAGATAATCAAAGATGTTTACGTAGCGAATCCCGGTTTCTCGGCAACGATCTTGCGATATTTTAACCCGATCGGGGCACACCCGTCGGGGTTGATTGGTGAAGACCCGAATGGGCGGCCAAATAATTTAATGCCAATTATTATGAAGGTGGCGACTGGAGAGATTCCAGAACTATCGATCTACGGGAATGATTATGATACGGTCGATGGAACTTGCGTACGGGATTATATTCATGTCGTCGACCTTGCAAAGGGGCATGTGGCGGCGCTTGAGGCGATGAATGACGAAAGGCGATTACAAGTATATAATCTTGGTTCCGGCAGAGGAGTTTCGGTAATGGAGATGGTGAAAGCGTTTTCTAAGGCATCAGGAAAAGCGTTGCCACACAAGGTCGTTGAGCGTCGCGCGGGGGATCTAGCAGAGGTATATGCGAATCCTTCGCGGGCGGAGCGAGAGTTGGAATGGAAGACAGAGCTCAATATCGATGATGCAATGCGAGATACGCTGCGGTTCTTGGAGAAGAGGAATGACTAAAACTGGTCGCAATATGACTGATAGACCGCTGGTATCGGTGATTATACCGGTTTGGAACACGGGGAAGTCCGTTAAAGCATTAATCGAGAGTTTGTTTCAGCAGAGTTATCGGAACTTAGAGATTATTGCAGTTGATGATGGGTCGACCGATGATTCCCTACGAATATTACAGGATTTGGCGAAAACTGATAAACGATTAAAAGTAATTCATCAGGAGAATGGTGGTGCTGGGGCAGCAAGAAATCGTGGGTTAAAGAATGCAACGGGCGGGTATTTAGCTTTTGTTGATTCTGATGATGAGGTAAAGGAAAATTATATCGGAGCATTGGTCGAGGCACTAGAGCAAAATCCGAAAGCGACGCTCGCTCTGGCTGGTAAGATGTATAATAAAATTCATGAAGGCAAGTCGGTCGAGGCATTTACGGAGACACGGCGCTCTCGGCGAAAGAATGAACGATTGTCGGAATACGTGATTTACTTGATGATTCTGGATGGACGAATGTATAGTATGACAAGTAAAATGTTCCGAGCAGATATTGTCCGAAAACATAAGATACGGGTTGACGAAGGGCGGGATTTTGCGGAGGATACGAAATTTACGATTGATTATCTTGCGGCGCAAGACGGCGAGATCGTGTTCATTCCAGAAGCATTGTATGTGTATAATTTTGGAACTGAGACGAGCTTGGTGCAGAAATCGTCGCTCGTGTGGGAAAATTGGGATCAGAGTTACCGAGAGCTGGAAGCGTGGGCGCGAAGTGAGAATGAAGGGAGGCTGAGCGCGAGGGCACGCATGCTGCTAAAGCTAGTGAGGCTAAGATGGCATGTCTCACATTACAAGGCAAAGAGGCGGGCACGAAGAGTAGCGCACTAGTATAGTGGGCTTAGTACTGCGTCGTGGCACTAAGCCAATCTCTGCATTAGCTCCAAAGATTAGTATAGGCCTTGGCGACTTTTTCAGGACTACCCTCGCAGACAATTTTGCCGTTTTCGATCATGATGGCGCGGTCGCAGAATTTCTTGACATTATCCATGGAGTGCGTCACCAAGATTACGGTCTGCTTACCATGCAACGATTCGAAATAATCATTACATTTTTTCTGGAACTCAGCATCGCCAACTGCAAGCACTTCGTCAAGAATAAGAATATCACCCTTAGCACGAATCGCAATCGAGAAAGCGAGACGCACCTGCATACCAGAAGAATAGTTTTTGAGTTTCTGATCCATGAAATCGCCAAGTTCAGCGAACTTAACAATGTCGTCATACATGGCGTCGATTTCGGAATTACTAAAGCCAAGAATTGCGCCATTTAGATAAACGTTCTCGCGGCCAGAGAGCTCCACGTTAAAGCCAACACCAAGCTCAATAAACGGGACCAAGCTACCATTAATAATAATCTCACCGGCGCTTGGGTAGTAAATCCCGGCAAGTAGCTTTAGTAGCGTCGACTTACCAGAGCCATTACGCCCTACAATGCCAACAAATTCACCTTTCTTGATCTCAAGATTAATATCGTCGAGAACCTGCTGGTCTTTATACCCCCTGATACCGCGCAGCCGATTAAATAAAGCCTGCTTCAGACCCCAAGCGCGCTCAGTCGGAAGACGAAAGCTCTTCGAAAGCCCGTGGACACTAATCGCCACGTCGTTATTTTGATCATGCGCTTCGATACGCGTACCAATTGTGCGTTTGTTTGACATTAGATTTCCTCCGCAAAGAAACGTGAACGTTTTCGAAATGTCAGGGCACCAACGACAAAGATGAATAGTACCAGACCAATTGCAAATAGTTCGGCCCAGCCGCCAACGAAGTTGACCGTAGTCGTCGCTTCACTAGTAATTAGGCTCCAGCGGACATCTTGTATTACTTGGGCAATTGGGTTGAGTAGAATGATCTTAGCGGCGAAAGTGCTAGTCTCGACCACCATAGAAACGGGATAAATAATCGGGATGGCATAGAAAAGAGCTTGAATAATGACATCCCAAATAGAGCCGATATCGCGGTATTTGACATTAATTGAACCAAGCAAGAAAGCAATACCAAGAGCTAGCAAATATAGCTCAAATACCAAAGGCAGGACCAATAACCAACTCCAGCTTGGAGTAACGCCATTAATAAGAGCGAAGATAGCTACGACGACAAGATTAATGAGGAGATTAATAACGGCAGTCAGAGTCGTTGAAACCGTCACGATATATTTCGGGAAACTAATCTTACGAATCAAGTCGCCACGACCAATCATAGCCTGAATCCCCTGTTGGCTACACTCCGTAAAAAAACTCCAAAGTACAGTACCGGTCAAGAGATATACTGGGTAGTGCGGAATATCATTACCTATGCGTAACAGTTTAGCAAAAACAATATAAAGGATAGCGAACATCAAAAGCGGGCGCAATAAGGCCCACAAATAACCCAATACTGACCCTTGATAACGTAGCTTAAAATCGGTCTTCGTCAGTTCTCCCAACAATACCAGATTGCGTTTGTTCCAAACTTGAGGTATTTTCATACGTTATATTATAGCACGAATGGCCTCTATTTTAATCTAATGATGATAGATTCGATAAAACATCTTCGGAAAATACCGAAGAATCAGGGAGCGCGGCAAAGCCTTGATGCTAGCAGGGCGGATATATTTCAGGAGACCAGCACGCTTGGAGTCTTGGTAAATCTGCAGGAAATCAATAAATTCAAGCTCAGTAGCGCCAGTGAGAAATGAGACGACAAGATAGTGTAAAATTGTCTCAGTATGAGGGATGGCGGCAATTTCAGGCAAAATCTCATGAAATTGAAGCATAATATCATGCATGCGACGCGCGACTTTCGTCTGGTCATGCATAATGCTGCCGGCGCGCTGGCGATAATCATAGCAAATATCAGGAATCGACTTGACGCTTGCGGCCTTAGCGATAATAAGCGGCGTAAGGCCAAGATCCTCAGCAAGGCAGCCCTCGGCATAGTGAAAATGATTTTCCCTGAAAAACGCCGTACGGTAAGCATAAAGCCAGGCGTTTTCGGTGTAATGATAACGCGCCAATTTATTGAAAGCTTCTGTACCCGGAATAGTTGCAAAACCAACCTCTTCGTAGCGCACTATCCTGCCGTCGTCGAAGACTTCTTGCGCCTGATAGCGCAAGGCATCAAGGTTTGGCTCAAGACCAGCCTTAATTGCCGCGAGCGCGCCAGGTTCTAGATAATCGTCACTATCAAGGAAAACTAAATATCTCCCATTCGCCTTCGCGACACCAGCATTACGGGCGGCAGAGAGGCCGGCGTTAGTCTGGTGGATAATCTTAATATTTGGTTTTTCGTCATATTGATCGCAAATTTTGCCGGAGTTATCAGTCGAACCGTCGTCCACTAGAATTAGTTCAAAATCTGACAGGTTTTGCGTGAGGACGCTGTCGATACACTGCGGAAGATATTCGGCGACGTTATAAACTGGAATAATGACCGAAAAAAGGGGTTTATTCTCTAGTGGCACGTTGCACCTCCTGCTCGTGGTTAGATTTCAACTGATATAAGCGATAGAAGAAGACTCCCGCATACATACAAAAGAGCAACATCATCGAGAACATATAGCTCAGACAAGCACCAAGTACACCGCTTGCCGTAACTAAGATTTGCGACAAGGCAAATGCGGCGAGAGACGCAGCGCAGTAAATCCAGAATTGATCACTGGTGCGGCGCATAGTGACGAGAGCGGCAGAGATAATTGACACTAGAGCATTGAATAGCCCGCCAATAATAATCATAATCAAACTCAAAAGATTACCGTCCAACTCAATTGCATAAAGCAATTCAAGAACTGGAATTCCGAGTAACCAAGCTGCCAAAACACAGACCATACCGATGCCAAAAATCGCTAGGCAGAGCCTCAAGACTAGGCCCTGAAATTTAGCTGCATCAGATGCAAAGAACTTCTTAAAACTAGTTAGAAAGGGCTGAATAAGATACTGCCCGATGAGAGCAATTACCGATGCTGGCATAGCAATAATACCATAAATTGTTTGTGCACTGTCACTGGTGACTGAATCAAGGGCGTAGCGTGCAGCATTGACAATATAAAAGTTGAGGAACGTAAAACCGAATGTAAAGAAGCCGATACGGAGCAAATACCAGACCCTTTCGCCACGAAGCCCTTCGAGACGAAACCCAGTCTTGAACACCCTAGGAAAATCATAAAAAATCATAATTAAAAGATTTGCAATAATCACCATGGCACACGATAAGGTAATATTCCTAGTGAAATAGTCAATAATAAAAAAACCGACTAGGCCACCTACGGATTTCATAAGCATTGAACGGCCAACTTGATAAAGTCTATCTTTTTTCTGGATAACGGCATAAGCGTATTCTGCCATGGCCTCAATTATGCGAGCGACCGTCAAAAACATAATAATGATAAATTTCTCACCGTTATATCTACGCATCAGACAAAAGACAAGCCCAGCGATGAACATGACAGCACAAGTCAGAATCTTTAAGTAAAAGTAATCCGAATCACTAGTTTTTTTGTTTTTATCGGTTACTTGAAAAGTACGACCGCTATATGTGCCAATAACAAGGAGAATAGCAGCAGTGGAAAAGGCAAAGGAAAAAATACCAGCATCATCGATACCGTTCAATCGAGTAGCAATCATCATGTAGAACAAGGAGACGAATGCCGATGCGGTAGAGCCAATAGTATTCCAAATGAAGTTTTTACGTAAATTTACGGAGTCGAGGCTGGATTTGGGGTTATTTTTTTCGTTTGACATCCTCAAGTTCCTTTTTTAATAAGGCGACTTCTTGAGAAACGAGGTTAACGCGTCGACGCTGACTGGCGATCATGACAGTAAGGGCGATATTGAGAAAGATTAACACTACGAGAATCACACCAATTACAAGATCGGACATAATATTAAACCCGATAAGTCGACCAATCGCGCCGAAAGCGTCTGGAATTACCCCGACCAACAAAATTAAAATTGCAAAAAAGTACCAAAGCAAGGAATACTTGATAGGAATTTTACCCTTAGCGACCAGAACACTGGCCGATGCGATCAGAATGACAGAAAAGATAATTAGGGCAATTGTTAGCGGCAATGACATTAGTACCTCCCTCGAACCTTAACGACTAATAATGTCAAGAAGACGTTAATCATATAATAGACGTTTTTCCAGGTACGAATCGAGGATGACCCGGCTTCGCGAGCATTCATCTTAACCGGAACTTCGACAACTCGGTCATGACGCAAGAGGCAAAAGGTGGTGGTAACTGGTTCAGGATATTCGCTGGGATAGTCTTGCGCAAAAGTAGTAATAAGCTGGTGATTGCAGGCGCGAAACCCCGAAGTAGTGTCGGTGATACGGCGGTGAGTGAGTAGCTGCATGTAATCTGAAATAATCTTGATCCCAATGCGACGAGCAAAAGTCGACCGAAAATGACCTGAATTTGTAATAAAACGAGAGCCTATGACAAGGCTAGCTTCGTCATCCTGAATTGGTCGAATCAGATCTGCAACATAGCTAATATCATGCTGACCATCGCCATCAAACTGCACGGCGATGTCGTAACCATAATCACGGGCATATTTGTAACCAGTTTGCATAGCGCCGCCGATGCCGAGATTATAGATGTGGTCGATATGAGGCAATTTGGCTTCGTCCAAGATTTGCCCGGTAGAGTCATTAGAAGAATCATTGATGACGATAAAATCGTAGTGAGTATGGTGTTCTTTATTATAATCGATGATGCCCTGACAAGTTCGCAAAATACTAGCATCCTCATCATAAGCCGGAATAATTAGTAACACCTTTGACATATATAATATATTATACCATGGAGATATTATATATTGTACATCAAGAGCGTTTTTATGTCTTTAGGTCTGATTGCTTTTCTCGGACTTAGCGTCGAGTTTGGCAATCTTTTCAGCAATCCATTTTGGCCAAAAGCGTCGTAGAATTTCGTAGTCTTCTCTTGTGCGGGTACGATCTTGGATGTTTTCGGTTGTGGCAGAATCAGCATGAATACGATGCCCCATAAGTTTCTGATCGATAAACGTAAAGTTGCCTGGTTCTTTGCTTAAAATCTCCCAAGCATGCCAATCAACATCGTTTTTCATCTCGTTATCAAAAAGTGGCGTATGAACTTTTTGCATATTAAATGTTACAGCAGGACAACTGATAGGGTCGCCAAACCGGAGAGCCATACGTTTCATGAACTTAGATTTCCCCGATGAAATACGTAACGGCCAGAGCAGAAAATGCTTAACATTCAATAGAGTATTGCGTTCAACCCTTTCGCCATTCCGCAACTCATAGTAATTCGGAAAAATAATCAGACTATCAGGGTGTTTACAGTAGGCCTCGACCATAGCTTTGCTATAGCCCGGATCGTAGATGTCGTCTTGATGCGCAATTGTAACCAGCTCCGTTTCTCCTGCGTTGAGAGCGAAATCAAAATCTGCACCGATACCAGTTTTGCCATCATTAACTTTAATTTCGAGATTGTATTTTTTGGCAAGCTTCTCAATAAATTGATTAGGGGTTGAAGTTGCAATGACAACTTCACTGGAATAGTCTTGCGCCAAGACTGATTTAATACATTCCTCTAGATAGGGCGATTCCTGATAGGCGAGGACAGAAAAAGTATGGATGGAGCGCTGGCTACTCATATCGTGTATTATAACATACTTACCGGTATCTTCTTTAGTATCCTCAAGACTATCCAGTCGAGATGTAATTTTGTCGATATAATAAAGCCATTGACAGTAAGGTTGATCATTGCAGTAGTCCCCCTCTGAAACCGTACGCGTAGCTTTGTATTGTTTTGGCGTAAAAAGCCCCGATACCAATGCATATTTTTGCGATAAATACGTATCAACTCCCGGGCGGAAAGACTGGCTTTGTAAAGATAGATATCAACAAGTAGGCTCTTCAATACAAAGAACTGAAACTCAGGGTCACACAATATTGGTGAGCCCTGAAGTTTGCAAACAAGTTTGTTCATTACAGAGTAAAAAGACATTGACTCATCATATACTGCTTGATGTGTCATCGAATTATTATTCAAATAGTTGCAATATCCACCGTACGGAATCGTAGAGATGGCGTTGGTTTTTGAGTAGGCGACTCCATTAAAATAAGCATCTTCTCCGATACTGATTGGTTCATATCGCAAGTGATTTGATTCAATAAACTCCCTGCGCCAAATTTTTCCCGCCGTAGAACAGAAGTTATACTTCGCAAAGGAGCCTGGACCAGGGACTCTACCCCCACAGGGTTGATAATTCGAGTCGTAACATTCGTACCCGCAAATCGCTAAGTCGCCGTCGCCGATAGCATGTAGCATCTTTTCGACATAATCTTTTTTTAACCAATCATCAGCATCGAGGTGAATAATATAGTCTCCTGTTGCCATGTTAATTAAGGCATTCCGAGTAGCTCCGAGGCCTTTGTTTTTTTGTGAGACAACTTTTATTTTCTCAGGATGCTGTTCCTGGTATCTTCGTAATACTTTTTCGGTGTTATCAGTCGAACCATCATTAACGATGACGATTTCAATGTTCTGGTACGTTTGCTCCGATGCACTATCGATCGCCTTAGAAACGACATCGGCGCCATTATAGACGGGAATTAAAATGGAGACTTGCGGGTTCTTGGCTTGTTTTGGCATACTTATCCTCTACAATAGACTTTAGCAAATAATTTAATGAGATGCAACCTATGCAAGGTCATGAACATGAAGATCGTAAAACCTAATTTTGGTAGTTCCCCGGCAGGGCCAAGCATACGGATGTTAGGATTTTTGGTGAAATATGATATGTTTTGAGTAAGCCAAGCAAAATATCTTTGATATTCCTGATAAAATTTATCTGCAGTGGCGCTTTTTCCGGAATAAAGTAGATACCATATAATATAGCGTAGAATAAAGTATTGATTTAGCTCCACGTCGTCAATATCGGTAAAGTTAATTTTTTGCATCAAATCTAAAATATCAACCTCATCATTAAAACCCTTGTGCGCAGTATTAGAAATGGATTCGGCATTGTAGCAATAATTATAGCCAGTATCGTCAATAATACTAATTTGAGGGTTTTTGGAATATAACAATACCGAAAAATAGACGTCTTCGCTGCCGGTAGTGTCAAGGAAGGTTATTTTATGCTTATCAATAAAACTCTTGCGGTAAATTTTGCAGACTGGGCCAACAACAATGTATTTTGCGAATTTTCCAGGCTTTAGCTGACGAATAAAATCAGCTGTGCCGTCTTTAAGATGTTTATATCCGCCGATTACAAGATCGGCCTTCTGGCTTGTAATTTCTCGGTAATACCTCTCCAGATAGCCGGGGTTAATGTAATCATCGCTATCAATAAACATAAGATATTCCCCACGCGCCATTTTTATGCCACGGTTGCGAGTCTTAGCGGGGCCTTGGTTCTTCTGGGTGCATATACGAACCCTAGCATCTTCGTATCGCTGCAAAATTTTATATGTGTCATCTTTCGAGCCATCATCGATTATAATTAATTCAAAGTCCTGAAAACTTTGTGTTAAAATACTGTCAATACAGCGATGAATGTACTGAGCGCAGTTGTAGGTAGGAATTATAATGCTTATGCTTGGAGTTTTCGTAATTCTCCTCTGTTTATCTTCTTGAACCACTTAATATTCTCCTATAATATGCTCATACGCAACACGTAAACTCCAAACACAAGCATAAGACAGAGGCACGGGATTAGAAGGATAAGATTGTCCTTGTCGTGGGATTCTTTTTTGGATGTAGATTTTTCCGGCATAAGGAGCACCAGGAGAAGCGCAAAAAATGGCATAAGGTAACGCGATTGGATTCCGTCAACCTGCGTAGAACCAACGCTAGTGAAACTTAGATACATGGAGGCAAAAACCATACCGACAAGGATAATATATATAATTAACACTGTTAGCTTTGAGCGCCGCGTCATTCCAATTTCTTCAAGGCCCGTATTAAACGTAACCCAGAGTAGAGTTAAAAGACTTAACCCCCAAACTAGCTGCACTACTGGAAGACATATTTCGTAGATCGCCGCCGAGCTTGCGACTGAGCCTAAACCTACTAATGCTCCAATACCAATTGTTAAGTTCGGTAAAGACCCAGCAACAAATTGCGCCACGATTGCAAGACCCTTAATTGGATTGCTCAAAAGAAAGTGGATTTGACCGCCAACGCTAGTATTTCCACCTCTAATATCGCTTGCTAGTCCACCACCTAGGATTGGCAGTACAAAAGTTGAAGCGATGACGACCATAGTCAAGAGCGCACACACCTTAAAAGTTATGCCACGGCGTTTACAATCGAATTTTGCGTTTGGTATCATTAGAAGCAATAGCATTAATGGACAATAAATCGCCTTAATTAGGCTCCCCAGGGTTACCGCTAGAATAAACCCGAATAGATACCTTGGAGTTACTACCTCCATTTGTTGCATGTGTAGGAATAAACTAATAGCAAGCAATAGACTGGCGATCACTAGCGGGTCATAGGAAAATTGCGTCGCTAAGAAAATATTACTAACTAGAAGACCGATAATAAAGAAAATCTTACGCATTTTACCGCTTTCTCGAATTGCAATATATACAAGAGCAACATAGCAAATTAAATTAAAGATCTTGGCGATAACTATACCGGTAGTAAAGTTTAGTCGGAAGAAATTAGACACTTTTAACCCAACATAGAACGGCAGATAAGCAATCCGGTTATATAAATGTGGAGATTCATCAACATGGTATTTGTAATCGATAACTGTTTGATCTGCATTATTCATGTCGTCATAAGTGGTAGATAGCTCATCGAAGCCCTTACCATCTACGCTCGTAAGACCTGCAGATCCTATAGCAGCAAAACCCCCACGAAGCTCTACGGTATCATCCATAAAGAAATATGCATTCTTAAAGTGTATCTGATCGTCTGGAGATAAATAGACAACTCTCGGAAATACTAAGATACAAGATATGCCAAAAACAAGAGCAATCAGCAAGAATGCCTTGTGAAGATTTCGGGTGAAGTAACCTCGATACTTAATCAGACAAATTATACTGCTTGTGACTGCGGCGATTGCAACAAACCTGCTGCACCCAAAATAGAAATGCGGCTGCGGGAAGATGATGTTAACCACTATTGTAAATACTAAGCTAAGCAATACGCCAGACAAACACGCTACACCGATGAATATGACATGGCGGTCAATCTTATTTATCATAAAAATCCTTATTTACTTTAAGCGACATATAACAAAATAATAGGGAAATCGCCATTATGCCATACCAGGCTTTAAAGCTATCTTGGGTTTGGCTTACAAAAGACATAATGATTGAAGAGTTTTGTGGCTGATTGTTGAGTCGTAATGTTGCTTCATAACTGTCAGCCATGGTTGTAAAGAAGGTGATCCCCTGTGCTGTACCTGAGATATAAATCGTAAGAGTGTAGGTTTCACCCATGTTTACTGGATAATCTATATAGATAAATGTATTGTCGATAACTCCGCCAATATTGTATGCGAAATTAGCCACTCGGCCAGAAGCATCCCTAACATCAATGTGCAACTCACCGCCCTGAATGTAATTGCTGAAATTAGCATAATACAAACCGAAGCGAGAATAGTTATTATCAGCAGTAAAGGTTTGTACTAGGCGATCCCCCGGAGTGACCGCGTCTAGAGGCTTCATATCTTCTACTGATGACGTTACCGAAACTTCTTTAGTATCAGGATGTAAAAAACAGTACACTGCCATAGCGGCGCTGAAGATACACAATATAAGGCAAATCACAATCTGAGGGGTGAGGCTCTTTTTCCAGCCCCCACTTTCCTTTAATCTATTAGCCTTGGTAGGCATCCCGATATTCTCCGCTTTCGATATTTCGTACCCAATCCTGATTTTCTAGATACCAATCAATCGTCGCCTTAATTCCCTCATCAAAATTGTACTTGCGAGTCCAGCCAAGTTCGGTCTCAGCCTTGGTCGGATCCATCGCATAGCGTAAATCGTGGCCTGGGCGATCGGCGACAAATTCAATCAGACTTTCGGGCTTGCCGATGGCACGCAAAATCGTCTTTACAATCGTAAGGTTGTCGCGTTCGGCGCGACCGCCAAGGTTATAAACTTCGCCTTCTTTGCCTTCGCGAACAATCAAATCGACGCCGGTATTATGGTCGTAAACATGAATCCAGTCGCGGACATTCTTCCCTTCGCCATAGACCGGAACTTTTTGGTCTTTCATCGCTGCTGCGATGGTATGTGGAATTAACTTCTCTGGGAACTGATAAGGACCGTAGTTATTCGAGCAACGGCTAATCGTAGCGGGCAGCTTAAACGTACGCATATACGCGAGAACGAGTAAGTCCGCTCCACCCTTAGAGGCGGAATATGGGCTAGACGTATGTAACGGCGTTTCCTCGGTAAATAATAAGTCTGGGCGATCAAGCGGCAAATCACCGTAAACTTCGTCCGTGGAGACTTGGTGATAACGTTTCACGCCGTGCTTAAGGGCGGCGTCCATCAAGACCTGAGTGCCCATAACATTAGTTTTGACAAAAATCCCAGGGTTCTTAATCGAATTATCGACATGGCTTTCGGCGGCGAAGTTAATCACATAATCGGGTTTTTCCGTAGCAAATAATTGATCGACACCCTCGCGGTCCGTAATGTCTAGTTTTACAAAACGAAAATTATCTTTACCAAGTACCGGTTCGAGATTATGATAATTTCCAGCGTAAGTTAAACTATCGATGCAGATAAGCTCATCTTCGGGATACTTATTCACGACATAATGTAGGTAGTTGCTACCAATAAACCCACAGCCACCAGTTACGATAAATTTCATAATTCTCCTTCCTTTTTTAGCTCATCAATATAGCGTTTCGTTGCGTCTTGCCAGCTCGGTAGTCTCGTAAAACCGTTGCGTTCAATGCTGCCTTTGCTTAGCTTAGAATAATGCGGGCGTTTCGCCTGTGGACGTCCGGCAATTTCTGCATATTGCTCGGTGCTAACCTTTTTTACTTCCGTATCGACGCCAGCGTCATGATAAATCTCCTCAGTAAACTCAGCCCAGGAGCAAAAACCTTCGTTCGTGGCATGGTAAATACCATATTTGTCACTCTCGGCCAGATCCACTAAGAATCTCGCGAGATCAATAGTGTAAGTCGGAGAGCCAATCTGGTCATCTACTACCGTCACCTCATCACGACCTTGCGCTACCTTCAGCATAGTTTTGATGAAGTTTTTGCCGTTCAAACCAAAGACCCAGGCAGTACGCACGATGAAGTGCTTCGGGTATTGCTGTACGGCTCGTTCCCCTTCGCGTTTTGTCTTACCATATACGCCCTGAGGGTTGGTCGCATCATTGGTATTGTATGGTTCAGAATTCTCACCGTCAAAAACATAATCAGTAGAAACGTAGATAATCTTCGCGTCGACTTGCTCGGCGGCTCGCGTGAGATTCTCGGTTCCGTCAACATTCACCTTGCGGCAAGACTCCTCATCGCTCTCAGCACCGTCGACATTAGTATAAGCAGCGCAGTGAAAAATCACATCAGGATGAAAGTTTTTCACATAGTTTTCCACAGCTTTTGCATCGGTAATATCCAGTTCGCTAGACCGAGGAGTTGCGATATCTTTTTCAGAAACACCACGCTTCAATAGCTCACGCTTCACGTCATACCCTAGTTGCCCGCCAGCACCAGTAATCAGGTATTTCATGCTTGCTCCTTGTTATATTCAGCGAAGCTCATGCGATCACTATCTTTAGCTGAAAGTTCCGGTTTTTCAATACTGTACTCATCAAAGATACTCTGCCAATCAATTCCTATCGTAGGGTCATCCCAAGCAATACCGCCTTCTTGGTCTGGAGAATAAACATTATCAACGAAATACTGGAAAACCGTATCGTCTTTCAAGCTAATAAACCCGTGAGCAAAACCGCGCGGGACATAGAGTTGACGACCATTCTCAGGAGTCAGTAGAACCGTAATCCATTTGCCGTAACTCGGAGAGTCCCTGCGCAAATCAACAACAGCATCGATTACCGCACCCTGTACAGCCTCAACAACCTTTGCCTGGGCATATTCGCCCTTCTGGAAATGCATACCGCGCAAAACACCTTTCGCGGATTTACTTCGGCTAACTTGTTTGAGGCCCTGAAATCCTAACTCGCGATATTCTTCATCAATGTATGGTGCCGAAAAATAGCCACGCGCATCACCAAATCGAGCTGGCTCAAGAACATAACAGTCTTTTAATTCCGTATCAATCTTTTTCATTTTGTAGCCTCCAGCGTTTTCTTGAGAAAGGCACCATAGCTATTCTTTTTCAACAATTCGGCGCGCTCAACAAGCTGTTCGCGCGTAATCCAGCCTTGATCAAAGGCAATTTGTTCGGGACAGGCAATCACACGACTCTGATTCTTTTCGATCGCGCGAATTAGGACAGCGGCGTCCATTTCACTATCGAATGTACCAGTGTCAAACCAGCTAAAGCCGCTGCCGAGAAGTTCACCCTTCAATTTCCCTTCCTGCAAATACATATCGTTGAGTGAAGTGATTTCCAACTCACCGCGAGCAGACGGCTGAACCTGTTTGGCTTTCTCAGCGACTCCGGCCGGGTAAAAATACAGACCAGTAATAGCAAAGTCCGATTTCGGATGCTCCGGTTTCTCCTCAACACTGACGATATTCTTCTCGGCGTCTATTTCCATGATGCCGAAACGTTCCGGGTCATGAACACGGAAACCAAAATTCGTCGCGTAGCCAGCTTCGGCGTTCTCGCGGGCGTTCATTAGGAGTTTCGTCAGACCGTTGCCGTAAAAGATATTATCACCCAAGACCATAGCGCAGGCTTCGTCGCCGATAAAATCCTCGCCAAGAATAAATGCTTGCGCGAGACCATCGGGAGAAGGCTGGATAATGTAATCCAATTTCACGCCAAACTGCGAGCCATCACCGAGCAGTTTCTTAAACCCTGGCTGGTCAACTTCGGTGGTAATAATTAAAATTTCGCGAATCCCAGCCAACATCAAGGTCGTAAGCGGATAAAAAATCATCGGCTTGTCGTAAATCGGCATCAGTTGTTTACTAATACCCTCGGTAATCGGATAGAGACGGGTGCCGGAACCACCCGCTAAAATAATACCTTTCATAAATAACTCCCTCGTTGACTACTTTATCTTGTAAATTAGCGTCTTGTAGCCTTTTATACTATATATTTTATCACAATATATCTGGAATGGGTCACTTCTTACAACGAGACCGCGCTCCGAATTGGCCGGTACTAAGCCCTCAGACTGCAGGACATGTGCATACCTTTGCTCTTCCTTGCTCGCTACCACCATCGCCAAAACCGACTCAAAAATCATTTGACGCTTTAGGTTCGCAACGAACTGTTTAATTTCTTCATCCGATGCTGATTCTAGCGGTTGCACTAGAATGAAATCGAAATAGATGGGCAGTTTTGTCTGGTTGACAAATTTAAAATTACATAAGTCCTTCGTGTAAAAACTTTTAATCTTAAGGTCTTCACTCCAATTATTATTAAGAAAAACCGTTTGTGAATCATAAAGCTCCAAAGAGGCTAAATTGTGAATACTAATATCACCTATTAAGAGAACTTTAGATTCATTCGTTAACGGTAGTTCAAGGTCAAAACGCCTAATACACAAAGCGTCTAGATCAACCATTCTTAGGTCGCACTTTGTAGGAGTATCAATAATCTGGACCTCCTCGACAGTAATATCTGAGTCGGTCTGCGCCCGTAGTTCATTATATTTTTGTTGAAGTTGGCGATAAGATCGATTCATGCGGTCAATCTTATAAAAGTATGGTGCCGTACGATTACTAATATAACGGTCGGTAATATAGAGAGCTGGTCTCAGCAATACTTTGCCAACTTTTTTTACTAGACGTCTCAAAAATGAGTCTTGAAAATAGAAAACCGGAGTTTCACTACGTTTCTCCCGCACTGCTCGATCGATCGTGTCTATGTCAAATCCTCTTCGCGTCAAATCATCCTCAATGTACTCAACTGGGTAATTCGTATTTTTCCGTATAACTCGCCGCCAATCTGCTACTCCACTTTGATCACGTATATCACCTAGGAAAAACTTGACCTTGAGGAACGGAAAGTGTCGGTTCTCAATTGCCGCCATTACATCTCGATATGGGTGATTACTTATGTCAGTGTAGTCTATATACGAACTAAATTTAAAGCCCGCTTTGCTTAATAGGTAGGTAAAGCGATCCTCATATGTGGCGCAAACATCGCAATAGTTTGCCTCGGGCTTAATATGACTGAAGAAATCATAGAAGACATCGGATTGAATAACGGGCTGTTTTAGTACCATGAAATAACTCTGCAGATGAATGTGATTCCTAAATACTAGAGACAACCCCCAAAAGTCACTATCCTGCTCATCCATTACTTGGAATAGTTCGGATAAATCAAAAAGTGGTCCATAGCACGAATCATTAGCAAGGATTAGCTCATCATAGGATTCAATTTCCTTGCGGCCAATTTTCCGTATTAATTCTTGCCACGATCCGAAATCATATTTGCCGTGTTTTTTGCAATAGACTGCTTTACAGTAGGGTTTAATTTTTGCTTTTTCGCTATCGTTTGCTTCAAAGTCCCCCCAATAATAAACATCAGCGATCTGTGAAAGCGATTTTAGATAGTAAATTACATAATCTGCAATCTGTGAGTGCGCATCGAACCCAGCAAAAAGGCAAAGTCGTTTCTTCTTTTCTCCCATATTGTTGTATTATAACATACTGCGGAAGAAAATCCGAGGGTTAGTCATCGCGTAAACCACAATCAAAATGTCGCAGCGTGAAATTTTGATTGTAATAAGGATCACCATGACGATAGATTGCTGGCCACTTATTACGTAGTCTCTCTGCTTCTTGCTCCATACGTAAGCGTTTCGCATCGCTTTTGTCTATGCCACGGCTTTTGCTCTCATAATGATAAAATTTTGCGTGTGGCGTATAAACAATCAAATCTCCAAGCGCACGAATCTTTAAGCAAAAATCAACATCATTAAATGTGACTGCAAAGTTCTCATCAAAACCGCCAACCTTTTCATAGGTTGATTTTTTAACCATGAGACAGGCAGCGGTAACCGCGGAATAATTTTCGACGCAGTTTGCGCGATTACCGTAACTAAATTCTGGTCGCATGCGATAGAAAACATGACCAGCGCTACTACCGAATCCGATAATTACGCCAGCATGCTGAAGTTTGTTATCGGGAAAAAGCAGCTGTGCGCCAACTGCGCCAACCTGTTCACGCTCAAGAATTGCGACCATTTCTTTAACGGAATCACTATCAATCATCTCGACGTCATTATTTAGTAGTAACAAAATATCGCCGCTAGCATTTTGTACGCCATAGTTATTGATAGCCGAATAATTATATTCTCCTTTGAAATTAATTATTTTGACATTTTCATTCTGCTTCAATTCCTCGTAATAAGTAAAAGTTTCTGGTTCAGTAGAATTATTTTCTATGATAATGAATTCGAGATTTTGATATGACCCGTTTTCGATGGATTCAACCGCCTGCTTGAGGTCTAGAGCGTGGTCTTTATTAGGTATAATCACGCTTACAAGTGGCATTCGTTTAAGATCATATTTTGTTCGATAAGTTCCCCATACATCCGTATGCTCAATCGCTGCGATATCGACCTTGCAGCGTTTAAAATGAGCTTCTAGAGCACGCCTTCCAGCATCAAAAGCATAGAGCTTATTATTAGGGTCCTGAGCAGTTGAGTTTTCGGCGGCTCGCCAGTGATATAAGACTCTCGGGATATGGTAGATAGTTGACGACGTATACAGAGCATCTCTAATTTTCTGAGTCTCTTGTTTTTGCAGTTTTTTATCTAATTTTAGGGCCATCTCAGTAAGTCGTAGGTATATATCATAATCTTGGGCACCGTCATAGTCAGACCCCTCATATGAACCATCGTCGTTTTTTATGTCTTCGAGTAGCTCTTTCTCGCATATAAAGAAGTGATTAATATAGTTGCAGCTTTCCAATAAATACGGATTGAAGTCTGGCTTCATGACATAATAGGCTTCTGGATCATCCTTGTACTTCACGACATCTTCATCGGAGTAGATAATTCTTATATTCCGATCACAGTTCAGGACCTTGGCGTACTGATAAAGAGCGTCCGGCTCGACAAAATCATCATGATCGCAAAGAGCAATATGAGTGACATCAGGATCTTGCATAGCAAGCTGAATGGCTTGGTTTGTGTTACCGGCAATACCGTCGTTTTGTCCTAAGATTCGATAAACGATTCGCGGGTCTTTTTTTGCCTCAGCTTGCATTTGGTCTGTCAACATAGTCTTTCCATTCTCTACCGGTGAAGCGTCAACCATAAATAGTTTAAGCTTAGTATAGGTTTGCGCTTTGAAGCCGTCTAGCAAGTCTCGTAAGTATTCAGGCTTCGTTCTGTAAAGTGGAATTACGATACCAAAGCAGGGGCAATATTTAAATTGCGTCTCGCGTTGTTGTTTTAATTCTTCTGCGGTTGGTCGAACTGTACGCAGATATTCTTGGTATTGGCGGCGCTGATTGGCGTACTGATACTGTAGACGCGATTTGAAGCGAGTGATGAATCCTCTCCAACCATTTTTTTTATAAATTTCTACAGCCTTAGTAAAATTACGAGGCTGAACTAACCCGATTACAAAACTAATTTTACCCTTAAGAGAATGGAAAATTTTTTTCATATTAATCACTAAGTTTAATGAGCTCCCATCTTTGAGCGGCGGTATTATTGCTAGCATACTGTTGAACATTAGCGCCGTCAAAATTACCGCCGCTATATATGTCGAGCGCCAATCCAGACTTGAATGAAGTAACGGTAAAACTACCGTCGTTATTATCTTTAATATACCATCTCTGCGCTAAAGTGCTATTTGATTCAAAGACTTGTATATTAGCTTCGTTTGAGATACTGCCGGAATCAACGTCGAGTGATAGGTTGGAAGTTACGTTGATAATCATATATGCATCGTTTGTTTTGTCATAGGTAAGACGCCATTTCTGAGCATCAGTTTGATTACGTGTGAAAATTTGTACATTCGTACCATTTCTCGCATTTGCAACCCCGCCATTCACATCCAAAGCCCGCTGTGAGCTAGTACCAGCAACTATCTCATATACTCCATTCTCGACTGGCTGATTATTAGTGTCAGGAGTAAAACTCCATGTTTGAGCCTTGGTTTGATTCGACTCATACAGTTGCACGTTCGCACCATTATAGCTACCACCATTTTCAATATCTAGGACGCGACCAGACTTCGCCGATATGATTACACAGCCATTACCCTGCGGCAAAATATACCATTTTTGCGCTGAGGTACCATTTTGGCGATACATTTGGATATTGGACATATTGCCGGTACCTCCATTTAGAACGTCAAGCGAAAATTCTCGGTTTGGATTGATGATTGTATATGTTCCATCCTGGGCATCATACTTAACTTGCCATTTTTGAGCAGCAGTACCATTATTTTCATATACTTGGACATTACTACCATTGCCAAGTACGCTGAGGCCATTAGCAATATCGAGCCGGAGATTGTCATTTGTTCCAGCGGCGATATTGTAAATACCATCCGCAATTGCAGCGTCTGGGATAAGATACCATCGTTGAGCTGGAGTTTCATTACTAGAATAGACCTGAACATTAGCGCCACTAGCCGTACTCCCAGAATCAACATCAATTGCGGCTATTTTGGAGCATGCCGACAAAAGCGTCCTTGACCCATCACTGTTCGTAACGATATGCCAACGCTGTGCGCAAGTTTCATTTTTATCATAAATATGGATGTTGGAGCCATCGCGAGTTGATTGGCTATCTAGATCCAACGCCTTGCCACTTGCTATATTGATAAACGTGTAGCTATGATCGTCAGCATGATATTGCGTCTTCCAACGTTGAGTTGTCTGACCAGCATTACGGCTACGCATCGTAACATTGGAGCTATTGGTAGTGCCATCAGCCGTCAAAACAGTGTCATATGTCAGTCCAGAAGCTATAACATATTCGCCGTCTGGTATAACTTGATATGTAGCAACTGGAATATCCAACTGAGTACTACCAAACCAATCCGTAAAATAAAGGTAGAAATTACGGTTACCGTAAGCACCACAAACGTCGCCCGTACCATAACCAGCGTTCAAAGCGGAGGCGTTTGGCTGATATGGCGTATAGCGGTAGAGAGCAGAGGTGGCGCGATTTTCGATATAGACATTCGTACCGCCGCAGCCAGGATTAGGATTGTACTGGACGTAAACTGTCTTATAGGCGGGATAATTAGACCAGCCACCATTTAAAACTTCACGGAACATACTAGCAGCATTGCGAACCTGATTCTTGAAGCCATAATATTTGGTGCTACAAGCGGCAGTATCAGGACAACCAAAACCAGTAGCGGCTCGATACTGAACCTGGTTTGGGTAGGTGTCCGTAATTAAGCCTTGCTCTTTCTGGAGTAATACGAGGAGAACCTGGGGGTTGATCTTATAATCTTGGGCGGCCTGATAAATAATTTCAGCAGCTGTTTGACCAGAACCAATTACCTCGCCGTCACCGAAACGTTCTTCGGAAAGACAGATGAAGTGACCGTTCTCAAAATGCCAACTATTATTCGGATAGGCGGCCTTGAGGCGCAGGTATTTATTATAGTCGTAATCGTTGCAAGGATTCTTAGACGTGAGAAAGTTTTGAATATCGCCAACCGACATGGAGTTATAATTTGACATTACGGCATCACTAATAATGTTGCCAGCACTAAATCCGGCGGTTGAAGCGGCAGAGGTCTTTTGCATGCCATGCATCGCGAAAAAGCCAAAACTCGCCATCATACAGAAAACGAAAACAGTAAAAACTGTAAGACGATATTTTTTAAATGCTTTATAATCTAATTTCAAACTCATAGGCTATACTCTCCCGTAATAGTTCCCTGCTTATCGCCGCTAATGAGAGTAATTTCAATCTGATAGACGCCAGGTACAACATCAATATTAAAGTCACCGCAAGCCGAGGTCGAAGCAGCCGCAAAAATATTAGACGTAGCAGTATAGATCTGACCGCTGCTGCCGGTAAGTTTAAGTTCACAACTACCCTCGCTAAGGTATTGATTAATCATAGTACCAATACCGTCGCGTGAAGCGTAAGTGATACTACCGCTTAGTTCGTTAGAGCGATTAGGATTCTCGCCCTCGTATTGGACGGTAACTTGGTCAGGATCAGAATAAGGTTCATCCTCATTAATATGTTGGCCGTCATCTATAGATGCTTGAGATTCAGAAATATCATTTTGCGCGGCGTTACCATCTTTGACAGTGTCAGACGTTGATTGCTGGACAGGTTTAACTAGAAAAATAATAGCACAAACAATAGCAGCGATAATCACGATAATAACTAGCACCAAAAACCAGGCTCGACGATAAAGCGGTAGACGGTGCTGAGCATTAGCAGTTGAATTTTGTTTTTTTGTTTTTGTCATAACCTGTTTTCTCCTAGCTTAATTTTAACAAAGACCTTTATAATGTCAACCTCCTTTAGTTTTAGTAACAGAAAATATACATACTTCCCTGTTGTCCAGAGTATAGCAGAAGAGACAACAAAAAAGCAAGCAATAGCATGATGTTTTCGTTGTTTTTTAATTACTCTGCAGCTCCAATGACAATAACAATACTGACATCGCCTGGATAGATATCTCCAGGCAACTCGGCGGCAGACTGAGCCAAGATTCCGTAGCGTTCTTCAAGGGCGGCTTTAGTAGCAGACATAGCGTCGTCCATAACAAAGACACAGTATTTTTCAGCACAGTCACCGACCGCCGCGTCGTCAATCTCGCTAATCGTATAGCCTTCATCTTCGAGGCGAGTTTGTTCGGCGCCAGCGACGCCAGGAGTCTCAGTAGCATTATAAATCGCAATCGTAGCGCCTTCGCGGACCGCTGGATTGCTACTAAACATCTTGTCGACATAAGCGTGAATTTCACGATACATACCAGCACCAAGGTTCGGAATAACATATGAAATTCCACCAATTTCTGCGGTTTTAACATAATATATATTATTGTCGTAGTCGACAAGCGAAACATTGCGGATATCGGCTGGATTAAATCCAGCCATAAGACTGAGACCAGCTTTGATATTGTCGGAGGAGAAGTTAGTACGGAGGTTATCCCCAAGGATGTTTAGGAGGTTAAAGGCCTCAGTAAGACCGACGCCATTGTCAATCATTTTCTGGACGATACCTTCGACGATTTTTTGTTGGCTGTTGCCACGGGTAAAGTCGCCACCCTGGGTGCCATAGCGGGCACGAGCAATACCAAGTGCCGTCTCGCCATCAACTTGAGTTGGTACGCCAGCCTGCATCACGACGCCAGTGTTCCAGTAGTCAGCAATATCTTCATCAAGCGTAACTGTAATACCGCCGAGTGCATCAATAATTTGTACCAACGAACCCCAGTTGACATGCGCCCAATACTGAAAATCAATACCTAAAACTTCCCCAAGTTGCTCCTCTAAAGCTTCGGCACCAGCGGTTTCGTCAGCACCGTCGGCATTATTGCAAGTATATACTTCATTAACCTTGCCCGCGAAACAGGCCTGTGAAACTTTCAGGTCGCGCGGGATGCTAAGTAATGCAACATCCTTGGTCTCTTGATCGAAACTAATCACCATAATCGAATCGGTCAAGTCAGCACCTTCGTGCTGCGTATTGCCAACGTCACCATTCATATTGTAGCCTTCAGTACCAAAAACCAAGACATTAGTACGACCATGCTCGTCGGTCTCAAACGGCACGGTTTCCGACATCATAGAACCAATTACATCCCAGAGACCCGAATTACCATTCGTGAGACGCGCAATAATACTGTCACCCCAAATAAAGAACACGACTCCAGCGACTATTAGTAGTAGAAGCAAAGTTGTGAGGATGCGGCGACGAACTTTGTGTTTCTTCTTCGGCTTACCGTCTTTCCCCTTTTTACCTTTCTTGTCCTTTTTGGGTTTTTTCGAGGGTTCTTCTGCTGCTTCGTCGAGTAGTGAGTCTTCTTGCGCTAAGCCTAAATCATCGCTGTTGTCTAACTTTTTGTCGCCAAATTCGTTAAGTAGTTCCGACCAATCGTCACTACTCGCGTCAGTAAAATCATTATCATTTACTTCTGACAGATCTAGACCTTCGACTGGGCTGAGAAAATCCTCGTCAGCCGTAACCTTACGTTTGCGGGTAGCAGTCGGCCTTGTAATATCGGTCGTACGGCGGGTGCGTACGGTAGTTTTAGTCTTTGGACGTGGCGCAGCAGTGCCGCTCGGCTTAGATGAGCGCGCGGAACGTACAGTCAATCCATCAATTGAGGTTCTACCCATTTTACTCCCGTTGACCTAATTATGCTTATAATCTATAATCTATTTTAACATATGACGACTAAATTAACCAAAAAACAAGCGCTTATTATTGAATTTATTAGTGATTATACGGGGTCACATGGGGTTTCCCCGACTTACCGTGAAATTATGACTGCATTAGGGTTATCCTCAGTATCGGCAGTGGCGGAACATATTGATAATCTGGTAAAAAAGCGAGCTTTAAAAAAGGTACCAGGCGCGGCACGCTCACTAGAAGTAGTTGACTTGACTCATCCAGAGACAGTGGAATTATTTCAGCATTATTTGATTACGGCGACGCCGGAAGAATCTCAAGTTTTGCGTGAAGCAGCAGAGATTTTAGGATTAGAATTGTAAGACATTTGCAGTACATTGTACATACAATGTATGTACAATTTATTGATTTGGCGTAATCTTTTCGATAATAAGTTGACGTTCGCGACCTTCACCTTCGGAATGAGTAGTAATATCGGAATAGTCTTGAGCGACTTTATGAACGATACGGCGATCCGCAGCGTTGAGATTAAGGCGGCGTGATTCCCCAGTCTGACGAACAGTACGAATCCATTCTTCAGCTTGTTCGGCAATATGTTCAGCCCGTTGCCGTTTGTAATCGGCAACATCGACATTGACGCGAGTTAGGTCAGCATCGCGACTAGTTAGAGCCATGGAGACGATATGTTGGAGGGCGCGAAGATTATTAGCTTCACGGCCAATTAATAACGAATTCATTGAAGTCGAGGGGATAGCAAGTTGAATCACCTCATCGTCAAGGGTAGAATCTACCGCAACGTTGATCCCGAAAAAGGACAACAAATCTTCGAGGTATTTGGTGGCAAAACGGATTGATTCGTCTTTGTTCATGTATTTTCTCCTATTTACTTCCTATGCCCACGTTTTTTGCTCTTGGCGGTGATTTTAGTAATCTTAGCACCGTCGCGCTTCTCCTTAACAACTTGACCTTCTTCAATTTTGTTAAGCTCACGAATAATTTTCTTATCAGCAGAAATCTCCATTTCTTCAGTCTTTTTGCCGAGGATGTATTTTTGCTGAATTCCAGTCATAATATTACTAATGAAATAATAGAATACTAGGGCGCCAGGAAGATTAATCATAATCAAAAACATCATGATTGGCATCATCTTGGACATCTGACCAGACATTACAGCGTTTAACTCGGTTTGATCAGGCTCTTTGCCGTCGGCAGCCTCTTTCATAATTTGACGGAAAGATTTAGATTTCTGAGACTTCTTTGACGGGAGCTGCTGGCGAGAAACCCAGTACTGAGAGAAAGCGGAGGCGACTGCGAAGAGCAGAATAATAAAGGCATTAGCTGAACCAAACCCAGGGCGAGCATCAAGATCTAAAAGATTAAAGAGCTTGGGGTGAAAATCGTAAGTCGAGACCGGCGTGTCGTTGATTTTTTGAGTTTTCTCTTCCTCGCTCAGATTACTATCGTTGCGAATGTCCTGTACTGTCTGTTGGTAGGCGAGATACGGCTCTTGAAGCTCAATGACTTCGTTCACGCTGTCGATTTCGCGGACGAACCCATAAGCACGCTTGTCGAGATTATCAGATAAAGTCGGCTGGACCATGACGCGCACGGCAGTATAGAGGGCGATGAAGATAGGTAGTTGAATGAATAAGGTCAACATCGAACGGAAAGGTTTGATGTTATTACGTTTGTAGAGGTCCATCATCTGGAGGGATTCGAGCTGACGATTGCCATTACAGTTCTTCTTGATTTCAGCAAGTTGCGGCTGAATCTTGCGCATGAGACGAGTCTGATGGAGCTGCCGCTTCACTAAAGGCCACAGACAGATCTTAACTAGAACAGTAAAAAGAATGATTGCGAGACCAAAATCCCCAACAAAACCATAGATAACAAATAAAATATTCGTAATCGGTCGAACGATTATAAAATCAATTAACTCAAACATGTGATTATATTATAGCACACCTTAGTTTAATCGACTACGCCCTAATAGGTCGTGGATGAGGCGGCGCAAATCTCGGAATGGCATATCGATGACGGATTTATTAAAAACAACAAAAAGACAGTCCATATGGTCGGTAAATTCGGGGAGCTCAAGACGAAGAGCTTCGTAGATACGGCGCCGAATGCGATTGCGACCGACGGCAGACTTGAGAACTTTTTTTGAAACTACGACACCAAAACGCTGATGGTGATGGGTATTGGGGGCGTAGACTAGAGATAGAACTGGCGTCCGAATCGTCTTTCCCTTCTGATAAGTATACCTAACACCACCGCGCGAATGAAATCGGTATCTTTGCGACAGCATGTATATATTATAGCACTAGGCGCTGAGACGAGCGCGACCTTTGATCCGGCGACGCTTCAAAACTTTCTGTCCAGACTTCGAGCTGTTGCGCTTCATGAAGCCATGCTCAGCTTTACGTTGACGTTTGTGTGGTTGATAAGTTCGTTTTGGCATATGATGATTCTTTCTATATTAACAAATACTTGTTCTAGTATACCCCAGATATCCACATTTTTCAAGAAGTTTTCCACACCTAATATACCGTTTAGGGGTTAGTTGTGGAAAAGTCTACCCCTGTAGGGGTGAGGCGATATTATAACATGTTTTGTTTTGGGGGTGAAAACTGTGGAAAAGTCGGAGGTTGTTTGGTATAATTAAGATGAGTTAAGGAGGAGTTAAGGGGTCTATGTTTGACGTGTGGAAAAATGTGCTGGCCGAGGTAGAGCAGACGATTCCGCGCGAGCAATATTCGACCTGGTTTACGGGAACTGAACTCGTAGACGTAAATGAGGGGATAGTGACGATTGGGGTACCGAACGTCTTTAAAATTAAACAACTTCAGGTAAAATACTCCGATATTCTCAAAAAAGCATTTAAAAATAATAACATAGAAGTTGGCGAGCTAAAATATATCGTTCAGAGTAATGCGAAACCGAAGGTGAGGTCGCGCGAGATACCAGTGAAACCGGTTGCTCCGGAGAAGGTTGCGAGCGTAGCAAGGGAGACTTTAGGCGAGAGCGGTGCGAGAGGTGGCGGGTTCCAGACTGGTCTGAATACACGCTATACTTTAAGTAATTTTGTGATTGGATCAAATAATGATTTGGCGGTAAGTGTAGCACGAAGTATTGTGGATAAACCGGGGTCAAGCTATAATCCGTTTTTCTTGTATGGTGGTCCGGGTCTCGGAAAAACACATTTAGTACAGGCGATTGGCAACGAATTATTAGCAAAAGATCCAAAGCTAAAGGTTTTGTATGCGCCAATGTCGAGCTTTTATTCCGAGTTTATCAATGCGGTGCGAAGCAATAAAGGCGATGAATTTCATCAGAAATTCAAGAAGCTTGATGTGTTGATTATTGATGACTTTCAGATGATCATGAATAAAGATCGGTCACAGGCGGAGTTTTTTGATATTTTTAATGAACTATATGGGTTGAATAAGCAAATTATCGTGACGTCCGATCGACTGCCAAATCAAATCAAGTCGGTAGACGAAAGGCTAGCGTCAAGGTTGGTGTGGGGCGGGACATTTGACCTGCAACTGCCACAGTTTGAGGATAAGTGCGCGATTTTGAAGGCGAAAGCGGAGTTTATTGGGGTAGAAATCGAAGATGAAGCAATTGAATATTTGGCGGAAAACGTAAGGACAAATATTCGCGATCTTGAGGGAGAGTTCAATCGGTTGCTCGCGGTAGCGGATCTAAAGAATATGACACCACTCGAGGTAATTAACGAGGGCTACGTAAATCCGACGCAAGGCGGACATAATAAGGCGATTGCGCCGAAGCAAGTAATCGAGCGAGTGGCGAAATTTTACCAAATGACGCCAAAAGAGATGTGTAGTAAAAGTCGAGTGGCGCACATTAAAAATGCACGGCAGGTGGCGATGTATTTATTGTCAAAAGAGTTAAGCATGAGTACGCCAAAAATTGCACTGGAAGTCGGAGTAAAAGACCACACAACCGTGATGCACGGGATTCGGAAGATTGAGGGGGATTTGAAACTGAATTTTACTTTGCGGGATCAAATTGCGGCGATTCGGGAGAAGATTTATGGATAATTATAGAGGTAACTGGAGTTTGTTCGGGTTTTCGGACTTGTTCGGGTTTCTGTGTTCGGGCTTTGAAAAAGCGAGGCTGGAAAATTGTGTTGTAGTATATAAGCCAGAGTGTTCGGGTTGTTCGGTAGATTTTGTGGAAAAATTGTGGAGAAGTTTGTGGGGAAAACGGTGGGAAAATTGTGGAATTTGTTGTGGAATAATGCGAAGTGATGTTGTTTTACACAGTTTTGGTGGGTTTCGTGGAATTTTTCGCAGCCTTGGTGGAAAGTTTTACGGGTGGATTTACACATGGTTTTATCTCTGTAATAGCGGTGGTTTTACACAGTTTCCACATAGCCTATTACTACAACTATTAAATATATAGAAAGGAAGAGGATGGAGATTAAGATTTTACAAGAAAAATTAGCAAAGGCATTAAATAATGTAAGTCGGGTAGCTGGGGGAGCGAGAGCAACTTTACCGATTTTGAATAATGTACTTATAAGAGTAGATGAAGGAAAAGTAAGTCTTATAACCACCAATCTCGATATGGCAGTAGTGAGTTATTTACCGGCAAGCCAGAGTAAAAATGGGGTAATGACGGTGCCAGCAAGGTTAATGGCAGAGTTTGTGGGAAATCTACCGCGTGGCGAGGTAGTGGAGATTGTAAGTAAAGATGATAAAGTGACAATTAAGGCGGGAGAATACACTTCGACAATTAATGGAGCTTCGGCGGAAGATTTTCCGGAGTTACCGGAGATGGATGACGCAAAAGCGGTGAAGTTCCAGATGGAAGTTGAGGAGTTTAAGGCGGGGTTGTCGCAGGTGATGATTGCGGCGAGTAATGATACGACGCGACCAGCATTGACCGGGGTGTACTTTAATACGTTTGAGGGGGCGTTGTATCTCGCGGCGACAGATGGGTATCGGCTGGCAGAACGAAAGTTTATTGAGAAAGTTGAATCGGAAGTGACGGCAATCGTGCCGACAGGGAGCTTACAGGAGGTGCTCAGAAGCATAGGCGACGATGTGAATGAGATTGAGATATTGTTTGATGAGACGCAAGTGAGATTCCGGATTGGCGAGATTGAAGTAACGTCGAAGTTAATTAATGGTTCGTTCCCTGATTATAGGCAGTTGATTCCGAAAGAGACGGAGATTGGTGTGGATTTGAAGCGAGATGAATTGGTGCGGGTGACGAAGCTTGCGGCGTTGTTTGCGAAAGAGGTTGGTGGTTCGATCGTGTGTAAAACTAGCGTGGAAAATGGGTGTTTTTCGATTGCGTCAGTAGCGAATGAATTAGGGGAAAATAATTCGGAGATTAAAACTGAGGTGACGACGGATGGTAAGGTGACATTGAACTCAAGGTTTTTACTGGACGCTTTAAATGTTTTGGATGGTAATGCAGTGAGGTTTGGTTTTTCTAATAAGCTAGATCCGGTAGTGCTAAAAGCGGAAGGTGATGATAAATATATACATATCGTGATGCCGCTTAAAGGATAGTTCCCTGGTATGGTGATTCGGAGCGTGAAACTGGCGAATTTTCGGTCGCATGAGAGTTTTGTTCTAGAGTGTAATCCACAAACGACGGAGTTGGTTGGGGAAAACGGTTGTGGAAAAACATCAGTTTTGGAGGCGATTTACGAGGCGATGCAGGGGAAAAGTTTTCGGGCGGTAGATCGGGAGATTGTGCGGCGAGATACGGAGTTTTACCGAGTGGAGCTGGAGTATGGAGATGGGCGGATTGTGACGGTAGTGTATGATGCGGGAGCTGATCGGAAGGAATTTTTGGCGGAAGATAAAAAAATGCGACGGTTGGCGAAGAAAAATAAATATCCAATAGTGTTGTTTGAACCAGATGACTTGAATTTAGTTGGAAGTAGCCCGACGGGCAGGAGAAATTATTTTGATCGAATGTTTGGGCAGTTATCAGAGAAGTATGGGGTGGCGCTGGCAAGGTATAATAAAGCGTTGAAGCAGAGGAATGAGTTACTCAAGCAGGAGGTGGTGAATAGTGGAGATTTGTTTTCTTGGGATGTAATGTTGACGAGGTATGGGGCGGAATTGCAGGCGGAGCGGGATGGATTTGTGCGAGACGTAAATGAGCGATTGACTGAAGTTTATCGTTCGATTGCGGAAAACGATGATGTGGTGGAGATGAGGTATGTGAGCGAGGTGGATGGTGAGAGCGAATTTTTGCGTAGGTTAGAGGAGGGGTTTGAGCGAGATCGGATACTTGGGCATACGAGTTTTGGGGTGCATCGCGATAACTATGAATTTGTGTTTAACGGTGTAAAAGCAGATGGTTCAGCGAGTCGAGGCGAGGTGCGGTCGATAGTAATTGCGTTGAAATTTATTGAGGCGGATATGGTGATGCGGGAGACTGGAAAGATGCCAGTTGTGCTGCTGGATGATGTGTTTTCTGAATTAGACGATGTGAGGCAGAGATGTTTGGTGAGGAATTTTCGGGAGAATCAGATTATTTTGACTTCTACGAGAAGTCAAAATAATCTGGCTATCTGTGTCGCTCAAAAAAAGATATAAAAACAACGAAATTAATAATTGTTTGCGGATTCAAGGATGTTGGATGGAATGTGAGGGGTGTTTATTTCGGTGAGAATAGGGTAAGGGGTTGACGCTGGGCGCCAAGAATTGCCGTCTTGTATTAGAATTACTCTATAGGTAACGGTAGTGTAGTGTTCTTCGGACCCAGTAATAATATTTGTGTAATAGTAGTTATCGTCTCGTTGACCTTCTTGAATTTTGTAGTCAGTATCTTTCAGCCCATTCTTTAGATACTCTAATGGATCGGAACTTTCGTTTGACTGGATTTGGTTTTCAAGTAGATTATTAAAATCGTTAATAATAATGCTATATTTAGTGATTTGATCTTCTGTAGAAGCTGCGAGAGACTTGAGTTTAGATATAGCGGAATCAATAGAGGTGACAGAATATGTACTAATTGTAATGGTTGGCGTATTTTGTCCGCTATTATAAGTGTACCCAAGTTTGTATAGGCTATTAGTGAAAGGCAGTTGATTAAGAATAGGATACTCTGTGCGTTGTTGCTCTCCATATTGATTAGATAACATACCGGCAATACCTTGAACTTCGTAAAATTCCTCTGCGCGTTCACGGGTAATTTTTTCTCCGTGTTCAGTAGTGGCAGATAGGAGACCGAAAAGATATTCCGTATCGTTGTTGATTATAATTGTGTCGGTTTGTGTGGCGAAATCAGGATTTGTAACTGATAATTGGTATTCGCCGGGGGTGATGTAATTTTGAGCATTGTTTTTGAGTTTTTCTCCATTTAAGGTAACTTCTGCGCTAAAAGGGGCGTATTTGACGGTAACTTTTATTTTTCCTACTTTGCTAAGTGTTTGGATAGTGAAGATGATGAGGGTTATGGCTAACATAGCACCAAGGACACTGGCAATAGTGATAATTTGTTTTTTTGTCAGACGTTCTTCCATAATGTATTCTCCTTAGTTTGAACCCTTACGATACCAGCGGACAATTTCACCTCGCCAGCTATCATATACTAAATCTTCATGTCCAGCCATGGGTGCGCGACCAGCGTTGGTGCCGTAGGATGCGGAGGCAATTTTAGACTCAAAACCGCTGATTTCTCCAACATAGACAAATGTATGACCATTAACGAAAGCGACATCTCCGGGTTGGAGGATGCTGGAATCAATACGGGTTGATGTGGAGCCATTAAGTAGTGTCCAGCCATTGGATTTAACCCAGTTTTCTTGTGTGTCAGTAGGACCTTTACCGTTATTATATTCTGGTTCAAATCCGCTTTCTTGAAGCAGTGTAGTAACGAAACCGCCGCAGTCGATTCCGGCTACGCCATTAACGGATCCACCGACATATTTCCCTTCTGAAATACGTCGACTGACGGCGGAAGCATAGTCTGGCATACGTTCTGTAAAATTTGCGGCATGGTAAGTTGGCCAAGCGTATTTAAGAACAAACTCCTGTAAACTACCGCTGTCTACGCAACCATTAGAAGAACCGAAGGTTTGCCCGCTGAATTTATTATAGTATTTTTGGGCTGATTCGATGCGTCCTGTATCGGTGTAGCCTCCACGTTCAACGTACTTGCGGTATGATTTTGCGGCTTCTTCAGGAGTTGAACTTTCGTTGCGAAATTTCTCGTAACTGGATTTTTCGCTATTTTCGGATTCGTCTTTGAGAAAGTCAAGTTCTGCGGCGTAGATTTGTTTGGCGATGTTTTCGCCAACAAGTTCGACGAATTTTTGCCCACTAATAGTATATCCTTTACTGTAGGTTTCGATATCTTTGAAATATTGGATTAGATTTGGATAATTATCATTAATAGAGTGGAGAAATTCAACTCGGCGACCCCAAGACCACTGAATTAGGCCAACTCCATAAGATATTGAAGTATCATTATAGGCAGTATCCCACCCTCTGCTTTGGAACTGGGCTTCATGTTGGACTGGATTAAGGTAATTGGATTCGTGATCCATGTTTCCCATGATGCCAGCGGCTTGTGTTTCGGTAAAACCAAGGCTAATGAGGCCTGACCACACCCACTCTTCGTAGGTTGCGCCGGCTAGGTTGACGGAGCCGGTGACACAGCTGTTAATCGTGCCCTCGGGATTATAGTAGTAGACTCCATTGGCATATAGTTCATCAAGTGTTGTATTTGACATTTCAGCAGAGACGGGAGATGTAATAAGAATTGTCAATAGAAAACTGGCGAGGAGACTAAAGATGTTTTTAATTTTTAGCTTTGTCATACGGCATAACTCCGGTTACGGATGTCGGCGTAGATAACATGTTCGGCGACGATGGCTTCGCTGGCATGATTATCGGATTCAAAGTTCTTCTCGAAGCCCTTGTAACGGAATTCGTAGTCGAGTTTCGCGATGACTTCTTCCCCGTTTAAAGTATCAGAGGTATCACCATCCATGGCGATGCGAGTACCGGCGTCGTAGCTGTCGAGGAAATTATAATAGTAGGCGACGTCGAGAATAAGTTGCGCGTCATCTTTGCTAAGTCCAGAAATACGAGCAAGATAGCCGGAAGGAGAATTGTCGAGGGGGTTCTCAGCTTCGTATTCTTCGAGGTAGGAGACGACAGGGCTAGTGGAACCTTCGTAAGCACCTAATTGTTCGAGGATGCGTTGGTCTTGAACGTAACGTTGGTAATATTTAAATTCGCTGTCCCATTTAGGGTTTGCCGAACTATTAACGCAGTTTTGACCGTTTGCCCAGGCCATGTTCGCTTCGTCTTGGGCAGCATCAAATATGTCGATGAGGTCGCCGATGATTGGTAAGGATCCGAGGATTGTAGATATAGTACCTCCTTTCGCTAATTCCCCTAAAATTCCAGCATCGACTGCACCATAAGGAGAGTCGCGATCATCGCAGTATTTAATGAATTTAGCCAAGTTGCCGTCTTTCTTAATTTTGCAGTTACCTTCGTCATCGCAGTCCTCTAGTTGTTTCGTGATGACGTTTACGTAAGTAGTATCGTTTGGTGCGATGTCTAATGTTGTTGTGTCTGTAGTGGTGATTGGGTTGCAATACATGTCACCCTCTACTCCTAGGCTTTTGAGTAAGGGGCAGTTGCCAAAAGTCGTAATATAAGACTTTTTCTCGCTGGCGGCCATGGCCTTATTGGTGATACTAGAGATTGAGCTTGATGTGGTGCGCATGAGGTTTTTAATTTTCCCTGTTAACTTGGTGGAGCTAGTGGTGCCGAATTTATAAGCGATACTACCAAGAAAAGTATTCTTAGAGGTAATATCGAATGGGCTGCGATTGTAGCGGTCGACCTCAGCGTCCATGGCGATAACTTCGTTATTGAGCTTATTGTAGGCTATGATGGCTTCTTCGGAAGACGGGGTTTGGGCGCTGCCGGTGCGGCCGATGCGAGTATTGGCGGCAAAAGCTCCGCGGGCGAGAAGTTCGCCGGCGGGGATACCGGTAGCGTCTTCAAAAATATTCGTAAAGAGGGCTTTAGCGACGGCCGGTACGAGAAAGCTAAGCGCGGCACCCATAACAACGTTCACACCAATACCAATGACCGCACTCATGGCGTAGGAAGCGAGAGTGCTAAGCCCGAGCGTCCCGATGCTGACGGCGATCGAAACGACAGCGGCTCCGGTTTGTGCGACTGCACAGGTATGAAATGCGGCAGCGGTGGTCGTAGCGGCGCCACCAAGAACATTAATAGTGCGTTCAAGAGAAAAATTGTTCGCCATATTGGTATCAACGGACATTTCGGTCATGATTTTTTGCATGCCATTTGCTTCAATAGGAGCACCACTGATTTTGCTAGTACCGACTTCACTGGAAATACCGGAGTTGTCATCGGCCGTGAGAATGTCGCCACTAAAACTAACTTTATTGTAGTCGTCATATTCAACTTCTTTGGCGTCGGTAGTTAGGAAATTAAGCATACTATTGATACCAGATTCGCTACCGTAGCCCATTTTCATTTTGCTAGGGTTTTCGGCGAGACCCATAAAATAATTAATAGATTGGTAAATTTCGTTGGCGGCAACGGCGATAGAAATCATGTTGGCAAGTTTCATGAAGGTGCAGCCCCAACCGGTGACTTGCGAGGCGATACTGGAAACTTTTTCGACTTTGGAGACGCTGGCGTCAATGTAATTTTTTGCTTTGGTTTCGGCGGTATCACCGTTAGTGCCACTTGAATTTGTGGTTTTTTCACCTCGGACTTTTTCGACTTCTGTTTTAGTTTCCCCCGTATCTGGATCTTCTACTTCAACTTCTTTTTTGTCGATGCCAGAGGTTTTAGTGTCGGCCTTGCTATTAATATCGGATTCTTCGGTCATGGTTTCACGGAAAGCCTTCGTGTCGGCATCGGAGTCGCCAGATTGTTTATAGTCCTTGAAGGCATTGCGACTAATGCCGAGTTTGCTATAGACTTTATTTGCGATATTATCAAAGAAGCCCATAATGCGACCGCGGCGGGCGCGATTGTAATCGTCGCGGAATTCAACGTTTTCATTATAAAATTTTGCAAAATCATCGGCGCTAATGTCAATGGTTTCTCCAGAGTTATTAGTAAATTTCAGGATTCGACCTTTGCCGCGACCTTCAACTTCGATATTGTTGCGAGCGAGATTATTTTTGAAAGTGCTTGTCATATTGGCGTATTTTTTGGATCCAGTCCAACTAGTGGTAACGACGTCATCACCTTTCATCATGTATTTTACGATGCGAGTGGTACGAGCGGAGTCGGAGGCATATTGTAAATCTGTAACTTCCGTAACAACTTCATTAAAGGCTGGTGCTAGTAAAGAGTTTGTACTGCCAAGAAAAGCACCACCGCCGGTCATGAGGGCGAGACTGAGAATAAGTCCAGCGAAGCCTTTTTTTCTAGCATTGAGCCAGCCGCCCTTTTTCTTACTTTTGCTCCCTTTGTCATCATCGGGCCGGCCGTTGCCGCGATAAAAAGACTGCTCGCCGCTGGATAGGGCGTTGTTTTCAGCTTCTCGTAAGGCGGTTTCGGTGGGCATATTTATTACCTTTTATCTCCTGGGCGAGTGGTAATTAACTGTTCTTCGGTCTCGGAGGCGATAATCTGAATATGGACGTGGTTGGCGCCAGCGAAGAACAGACCTTGGCCAACTGGGAAGTTGGCGAGGCGTTTCTTTTCTTCTTCGGTGAGTTTGAAAATGTCACTGAGAACATCGACAGCACTGACATTTTGCTTTAGCAGTAGCTGCATACTGGAGTTGGCGACAATCGCGCGACCCATCTTGCTGCTCATGAAGTCCTCGACGTCTTGGGTAATGGTCGTTAGTCCAAGATAGTATTTACGAGCACGTTTCGCGAGGCTGAAGAGGAAGTTGGCAGAATCTTCATATTGCATAAGTTGCCATGCCTCATCAACAATTAGGAGGCGTTTTTTCTGTTCGGCGCGAACGACATTCCAGACGTGACTCAGGACGATATACATCGCAACTGGGCGAAGCTCGTCTTCGAGGTCGCGAATATTGAAAACGACCATACTATTATTAATATCGACGTTGGATTGCTGGGAGAAAATGCCAGCAAAAGTACCGGAAGTATACTTGCGCAGGCGTTGAGCGAGTTGTGGGCCGGTACCGCCCATATGAAGAAGAGTATCGTAGAGATTAATGATGGTCGGAGGGGTGCTTTGGTGGGTAAGAGGGTCACTAGTGATGCCAGCGCGAGCGTAAGTATCGATTAGGGCTTGGTCGAGATCGGCCTCCTCGTTGGCGGTTAGGCCAGTCTGTCCGGCGACAGAGCCGCCAAGCATGAGACGGAACAGACCATGCAGAGTGACCAAGTTCGCACGCAGAGCGTCATTTGCGTCTTCACTATCAACGACCTTCGGCAAGTCGAATGGGTTAATTCGGATATCAGAGTTCAAGCTGAGGCGGATATAGCTGCCACCGACGGCATCGCAGAGTTTCTGGTATTCATTCTCTGGGTCGATGATGATAATTTCTGAGCCGAGCATCATAGAGCGGACGGCTTCAAGCTTTACGGCGAAAGATTTACCAGCACCGGACTTTGCAAAGACGACGAGATTAGCGTTTTCCAAGCTGAAGCGGTCAAAAATCACGAGACCGTTATTATGCATATTAACGCCGTACAGAATACCGTTTTCTTGGGTGAGGTCGGCGGAAGTGAACGGAAAACTGGTACTAATTGCGCCGGTGTTCATGTTGCGGCGAATCTGGAGTTGGTCAGTACATTGCGGCATAGTACTGTTCATTCCCTGCTCTTGCTGGGAGCTGGCAACCTTGCTGAAGACCATTTGTTGGCCGAGTAGAGTTTCGATTTTGTGCTGAACGAAACTGAGTTCTTCAAGCGAGTCGGCCCAAAGTGTAATGTAGAGACCGAAACGGAAGAACTTTTCGGCGCCGACTTGGAGTTTGTCGCGTAGTTCTTCGGCGTCGCTGATGGCGGCTTCGAGCTCTGGATCGCGAATCTTGCCTTTTTCGGCATTGACGCTGTAGCTGGCTTCGAGCTGAGTAACCTTCTTGCGGAGGTTTTTCATGACAACAGTGGTCTCGACAGGGTAAATATACATCGAAACATCAAGAACTTCGTCGATATTGATTAGGCCGGAAATCCAACCCGTATAGAGAGTACGGGGGTAACCGTAGACATAAATTGTGCGACCGTACTTCGTGCCGAGACGGAAGTAACTAGAATGGATTTCGATACTGCTAGGGGAAATCAAGTCACGGAGAGTGGTGATTCCCTGCTCGAAGGCGCGTTGGATTTCAGCTTCTTCGGCGGCTTGTGATTGTGCGGCGATCGCGGCTGCGTCCTGTGCGGCGGCTTTTTTGGCTTTCCGTCCCATGTTATTTCACTCCCTTCTTGACGTATGTTGTTGCTAGTTTACTAAAATCGACGAGCGGCTCACGAACGGCGGTGTCAGGGTTGTTGAAGTTATAGAAGAGTTGGCTGAGTTCCTTTGTGTTGAGGCGGACGGATTGGATGCCGATTTGGAAAAGACCAGAGATCACGGATTCAACACGGTTGTTTAGTTCGTCGATGGCTTTGTTGTAGGTGTCGCGGTTGATACGGGTAACGCCAGGGGCTTTGTTTTTGCCGAAAGCCTTGAAGAGGTTTTTGGTCTGCTCGACGGCGCGTTCGAGATCGGCGGAGCCATAATACGGGATAACAATGAAGAAGGATTTGTCCATAATGTTAGCTTCTTGTGAAAGGATGTCGATGAAGTTAATATAATCATCCATCAGGACACCAAGCAACATATTGTCGTTGTCGCGGCGAATTTTAGATAGTTTTTCGATATAAGGACCGATGTCGACTTTTTGGGAGCGGACGAGGATTTGGACGGTGAAGTTGAGTGAGTTGAGGAAGTTTTGGTAGCTATACTCGACACCTTCACGCTCTTGCTCGGACATAAGGTCGAAGTTGATTGATTGGCAGGCGACGACAGCGCGGAAAGAGCCGTCTTTCATGATAACGAGGCTATCGCGGAGTTCAGAAAACTGTAGTGTGGCTTGAGTGGAAATAGGAGTCTCGATGATTTTTGGAGCTTCAGGAGTAGTGGGGGCAGCGGGTTGAGTAGGCTGTCCGGCGGCTGGTTGTGGAGCGAAAGCTGCCTGTTGCATAGTAACAGGTTGTTGACCAACAAACATGACTGGTTGTTGAGGTTGTCCGGGTTGGAGGTTTGGTTGAGCGGCGGGTTGTGGTTGAGTCGCAGGAACAGCAGTTGGCATTTGTGCCTGCGGGGTCTGTGCTAGCGGTACCTGAGGCGGCATCATATTGGCAGGAATAGACTGAGGAGCAGCCTGGGGTTGTCCAGTAGGTGGGGTTTGGGGGGCGGTAGCGCCCGGTAGAGGGTTATTTTGTGGATTCATAATACTCCTTAGTGTAATGGTACATAAACTTCACTTTCATTTTCTTTGCGGATGCGGTCGGCTTGTTGTTCGATAGTCTCGACGGAGAAATCGGGGTTGTTGGCGAGTTCGGTCATCTGGGCGGTGACGGCTGGAGGGATGGTTGGCTGGACGATAACGTCAGATTCGGGGCGATTTGGCGAAAGAGGCTGGATAACTTTTTGGCCACCGATGGCTGGGGCGGGAGTAGCTGGTTTGTCGGGGTTATATTCGGAGTTTTCAATAGCGTTGCGCATTTGGTTGACGACTTCGGCATGATGCTCTTGTTGTTCCTTGGTGATGAGGTTGCTGAGGCGAGTCGTGCCGGTATGGTCAAACATGTCAGTGGTATTATAGGCTTCAGCGTAGAACTCGTCGCGCATTGGAGAATTGGCGGTTTTGATAGCGTAACCCTCGGTGTCGACGATATTTGCCAAGAAGGAGAGGCGATGGTTAGCTTCTTCTTGGGTAATGTCGCGAACACGTTTTTCTTCAACCTTTTTCGGGGCGGTGATGAGGATGGTTGATTCGCTCTGACCGGGGATCCAGAAGCGGCGATTGGGTTTCAGATAGAAAGAGACGATAGCGGCGACGTAGGTTTCCATAGGTTGGTCCTTTTTCAGTGGGAGGGCGAGAATGAGGAAGAAGATGGCAAACGGAACTGGGATGATAGCGAGAAGTGGAAAAATCTGAAAGAGAGCGACGGCAAGGACGACGGCGCCACCGACAATCATAAGGTAGATAAATTGTCGAAACGAAAACGGGCCGAGCAGCTTATCGTCGGCTTCGACATCTTGCGGGACCTTATAACTAGCCATACTTTTATTTTATCATGAAGTGGGCGAAAACGGAAATATTGCCCACCAAAATTTCACCTCCCTATAGGGTATAGAATACGCGGAGGGAGGTGAAAAGTCAAGCTCCTCGTCAGTTCAAGCCCATTATAGGCGGCCGTAAGCGCTGTCGATAATGGAAACAACTTCTTGGTAGAGTTCGTCGATGAGTTCGCGGTCCCTGTTGAGGTTTGTAAGATCACTAATGGTGTCATAGGTATTGTTGAAATGTTGGTCGTATTGGATAGTGCCAATGACGCTTTCGAGCTCGTTGTAAGTGTCGGGATTTGAGAGTGGGCTGTGATTACCGAAGTAAGTGCGAATTGCTTGGCTGACGGTATCAAAATCACTGTTGATGTCTTTAAAAATGTTTTCTACGTCTCGGACGACGGTTTCATACGGAACGTTGCTATAAGCATCGTCGTAAGCTGACTCGCGGAGGTCGCGATTGAAACCGCTAGCACCGCCGTTTCCGCCGCCGCCGTTTCCGCCGCCGTTTCCGCCGCCGCCGTTTCCGCCGCCGCCGTTT
>CAPFSK010000002.1 GCA_948614045.1 uncultured Candidatus Saccharibacteria bacterium
CATTTTCCTTTTCCTCCATTAGGCACTACCTGGGTAGAGGCAGCGGAGGGGGAAAGCGCCATAATGATTCCAAATACTTGAAGAGTTAAGATTTATTGAGTATGAATTTAAAAGATAGGCCTCAGTATTAGACTTCACAACACTAGACCAATAATCGCCAAAGAATCCCATACCACCAATCGTAGCTTCATCGACATTAACCCACCCGCTACGGACAAAAGCCAATGGATACTATAATTGACAAAATAATCATCAGGTGATACAATATAGATATGTCCCAGCCATCGCAGATGGCGGTGGGCGAAAATATATTCAGGAGGTGCTAGTTTATGAATGCAAGCACGTTAAAAAATCACAAAAGGAATCAGAAGAAACAGGGAAATACTGAGCGCCGTAAACAGGCGAAGCAGGAAATCGATAAGGCTCTGGACGCCAGAGCAACTGATTTTGCCGAGGATGCTCGCAAAATCAACGAACTCTATGGGAAATATGCGGCAATTAACGACGCCAGCGGCTTCGCCGAGGCTGTCATCGATTACGCCGGCAAGAGTCAGTGTTTGGTAGGGCACATTACGGAGTTTCGTGCCATCATCGACGGTCGTCGCTATCTGGCCATCCCGGGAGATGTGCCTACGCCGCAGCAGGTGGATGAACCTATCCCCGTAGAAGCGGCAAGCGAGGCTTATGATCGTGAGCAGAAGAGTTTGGAGTTCATGAATCGCGAATTCCAGAAGCTTATACGTAAAATTTCCTAACACCTGCATCCTCCGGCCGCTTTTTCTGATTTGCATTTTAAGCCCCGCCAATACTATCGGCGGGGCAATTTTATTGACTTTTTCGCCTCAGTGTGCTATAATGGAATCATAAGGTATAAGTATTGCCCTAAAAATTCATCGACAATCCGTCTAGAGATTATCTGAAGTTATAGGGCGAAGAAAGGAAAAACATGACCGAAGCCAAGAAAAACGAAGGCTTGAAAATCCGTATCCGCCTCAAGGCGTACGACCATCGCGTGATTGACCAGAGCGCGAAACAAATTGTTGACACTGCGATTCGCACCGGTGCGACCGTTTCTGGTCCAGTGCCATTGCCAACTAAGCGCAGCACTTTTACTGTCGTGAAGTCGCCACACGTCTACAAGACTGGCGGTGAAGCTTTCGAGATGAAGGTTCACAAGCGCCTGATTGATGTCTCGAACGCTACGCCAAAGACGATTGATTCTCTGCAGAATCTCTCGCTCCCAGCCGGCGTCGATGCTGAGATTAAGATGCTTTAGGGGGGGCTTAATAGAAAATCCACTCTTAAGGAGTGGATTTTTTGATCGCTAGCTCCATATAGCGCTTTCTGTGCTATAATCAATACATGACATTGGTAATGCGTCTGAAGAAACGCTTTTATTTCGTAGCTGCTGGTTATTTCCGTTTTTTTGCAAATTTTGCCCTCCGGCGTTGGAAGCCACGCGTGATTGCAATTACCGGTTCCGCTGGTAAGACGACCATGCTCCATCTCGTTGAATTTGAGCTTGGCGACAGGGCGCATTATTCCCACGATGCGAATTCTGCATTCGGTATTGCTTTTGACCTTCTGGGAATGGACGGTGTGCGCGGTTCGAAGTTGCGCTGGCTGAAGTTAATTTTCCAGGCGCCTTTGCGTGCCTTACATTATAAGCGCAGCGGTGAGTTTTATATTGTTGAGATCGACGGCGAGCGCCCGCGCGAGACCGAGTTTCTTGCCAGCTGGCTAAAGCCGGAAGTTACGCTCTGGGTGTCTCTCGGCTTATCGCACGCAGTGCAGTTTGAGCAAGAAGTTAAGGAGGGCAAATTCCCAAATCTCGAAGAAGCGATTGCGCATGAATTCGCTACTTTGCCACAGAATACGACGGGGCGCGTTTATATCGACGCCGATAACGAGTTAATGCGTCGTTCGACCGAGGGGATCAAGGCTGAAGTTATTGCCGTGAGCCGAGACGCGCTGAAACGCTACAATGTCTACCCGATGCGTACTGATTTTGTCTTTGAAACGGCTTCATTTCACTTCGCTCAGCCCCAGCCTAGAGACATCGCAGTTCAGCTACTTATGCTTGAAGACCTAGTTGAGTATCTAAAAATTCCGCTGAAGACTGACTTTTCGGCTATGCCAGTTCCGCCTGGACGCAGTAGTTATTTTGCTGGGAAGAATGGCCTGAAAATCATTGATAGTAGCTATAATGCTCATATTATTAGCATGGCTAGCATGCTTGAGATGGTGGGGAGTCTTCACGCTGGACATAAGTGGCTCGTGATTGGCGATATTGTCGACCAAGGCTCGCTTGAGCAGGAAGAGCATCGTAAACTGGCCGACCTGATTGCGGACGCGAACCCAGAAATGGTGATTTTAGTCGGCCGACGGACGAAAGAGTACACTGCGCCGCGGCTACGTGAACTTGGTGTCGAGACTCGGACGACGCTTGACCCGCATAAGGCTCTGAAGTTTATCGAAGAGAATACCAGCGGCGATGAAACTTTAATCTTCAAGGGCAGCCAGTATCTTGAATGGATTATCGAACAACTACTGGAAAATCCCGAAGATGCCGCAAAACTCCCACGCCGTGAACCCGCCGCCGTGAAGCGTCGTGCGAAATGGGGGCTGAACTAAATGGCGAAGACGAAATTATATATTATCCATGGTTGGACTTATACCGTCGCTCCTTGGGAAAAGACGCTCAAATTATTGGAGAAAAAGAACGTTGACGTCGAAATGCTACATGTGCCAGGCTTGACGACTTCCTCCAAAAAGGTTTGGACGATTGAAGAGTATGTGAAGTGGGCTGACCGCAATATCCCGGATGGTGCGATCGCTTTGGGGCATAGTAATGGGGGGAGGATTTTATTGAATTTGTGTAGTGCGAACCCGGAGAAGCTGAAGCAGCTGATTCTACTCGATGCCGCTGGAGTGTATGAAACGTCGTCGAAGCGCGACGTTGCCCGCAGCCTGTCGAAAAAGCTGAGTTTTTTGAAAAAAGTTCCAGGCTTGACGAAAGTCTGGCATAAGCTGACTGGCGCGACCGATTACGCTAAGGCTCCGCAGAACATGAAAGAAACCTTGGCAAACATGCTGGAATCAGACAAGAAACTTGATTTAACGAAAGTGACTACGCCTACATCGATTCTTTGGGGTGAAGCTGATGCTGTGACACCTCCACGCCAAGCCGAAGTCATGCATGAAAAAATTCCTAACAATGACCTCGAAATATATCCTGACTGGACGCACGCACCATATATTTCCCATCCAGCAGAGCTTGCGAAGGCAATCCTGAAAGTATTAGGGCATCCGCCAGATGTCAAACCGGTCGTAGAGGAAACTGTATCTGATACGACTAAGGTTTCAGCGGCACTGGCGATTAAACGCGCTGAGAAACCGACTTTAAAAGCGAGCAGTGAAACGAATGGTGTAGCTCCTGATGTGCCAACTAAGTTAACCTTGCGTAAGGAAGGCAGCCCGACTGAAGGCATGGTCGTGAGCGACGACGAGGGCGCGGCGGTTAAGTACGAAGCGAAAGTTACGCGAACCCCGAAAAAAATCACCGACACCGCTAAAGTCTCGGCCTCCGCTGGTTTTCGCAAAGCTCTGAGCCGTAAAAAGACTCCTGATACCGACGCCGCGCTCAGTTCAGCTTCGGCCAGCCTAAAAAAAGGCAACGGCGCAAAGAATGTGGATGACGCAAAAACCCGATCGGCCGCTCTTGCTATTAAAAAAAGTGGCGCGAAGGAGACGAAAGAGGAAGAGCCGAAGAGTGTCGTACCTGAAGAAGTTTCATTTGTTGAACTCGAACCGGTTGTGCCGGTTGGTATGATTTCTAGCGCCGATGTACTAGAGAGTAAGGGTAGACATAGGTCAAAGATGGCAGGGAAGAAATCGAAGTCTACGAAGAAAGGCAAATCATGATTTTTCTGGGCCAAGCCTCGAATTATCGCCCTAGTCAGGCCTTGGGGCATCTTTTTGCCTGGGGTAGCAAAAAGGACTCTTTAGAGTTGAAACGCAAGCTCGCCGAGAGGTATGGCGCTAAGGTTGATGATGTATGCCTGTATCATACCGGGCGTTCAGCGCTTGCAGCCGGGATTCAAGCCGTCGCGCCTGAAGGTAGCGGAGTTGTAATCCCTGGACTGACTTGTATTGCGGTCGTTCGTGCAGTGCGTGCGGCTGGTTGCGTGCCGATTTTTGTCGATATTGACCCTGAGACACTGCAGTATGACTGGAATGCTCTTGACAAAACGCTAAAGGTTTGCTATAATGTAAGTACAATAGTAGCGCAAAATACCCTTGGGCTACCGCTTGACATGGAGAAGCTCGAAAAAGTCGCTCACCAGCACGATTTGAAGATTGTTGAAGATTTGGCACACTCGGCTGGGCGATTCTATCCCGACGGCCGTGAGATTGGTACGGTTGGGGTCGCGAGCGCACTAAGTTTTGGCAAGGGGAAAGCAATCGATACGATGGCTGGCGGGGCGTTGGTCTTGCGCGGCAGGGCGCGCGTAAAGCCAGTGCAGCCGACGCAGAAACCGTGTCGCGGTGATCGCTGGCGCGAAAGATGGTATCCAGTACTGGGCACGATTATGAGGGCGGGGTATCATATTGGGCTAGGAAAGGTATTTACGGCGGTATTTTTGAAATTTAAATGGATTCAAAAATCAGCAGATGCGGAGTTGAGTCTTAATACTAGATTGACACATTGGCAAGCGAAGTTGGCGGGCAGACAGTTGGAAAGTTTGCCAAGTACGCCATTGCGTGGACATGCCTTTATTCAGAAGCGAGATGAGCTGTTGAAGATATTGAAGTCAAAGGGGTATTATTTAGATGAAATCTGGTACGATACGCCGGTTTCACCGGCACGCTACGCTAAAGAGGCGGCTTTCCCGGAGAGCGAATGTCCGAATACAGTGAAGGTTGCGGCTGAAATCATTAATTATCCGAGCTGGTATAGCGCCGAACAACTTGCTCCAGTGAAAGAAATCGTCCATAAATGGCAAAAAGGGGCGCATGAGTAATATGGGGAAGGCAGAGCAAGGGGTACGTCCAGAGCGGGCAGCGCTGGAAGAAAAATGGCAGCAGATTCAGGCGCGTTTTTCGGAGGCGAATTTCTTGCAGTCGCCAGCTTGGCAGAAGATGAATGAACTGGTGGGGCATAAGGTGATTATTGACGCCAGCGACGATACTTGGTGTCTGATGATCGTGAAGGATGCGAAGCGCGGACGCTATCTCGAAGTCCCGGGTGGACCGCTCGTAGATTGGGGGGATGAGGAGCAAGTTAGGCGGGTTTTTGGGCGGATTCGTGAGACTGCCAGACTAGAAAAATGTGTTTTCGTGCGGCTTCGACCACAACTCGAGCGGAATGCGGAAAATGAAGCGCGCCTGGAGGCATTAGGAGCGATGAAGGCTCCGATGCACCTGCACGCTGAACATACGGTCATCATTGACCTGACCGAGAGCGAAGAGCAGTTGTTGAAGAATATGCGCAAGCAGACTCGGTATGAGGTTAGGCGTGCTGAGAAACTAGGGATTAAGGTCGAATGGGGAAATGGCGAGGAGTTGTTTCGCGAATTTCATGCCGTGCAAGCGGAGACCGCAGCACGGCAAAAGTTTGTTCCGCCCGATTTGAAAACGCTGTTGGCCGAGCGCGAAGCCTTTGGTGGGTACGCGCGGATCTATGTCGCGCGTACAGCGGAGAGCGAAGCGGTGGCATATGGGCTTGTATTGATTGATGGAATAGAGGCGGAGTATTTCGAGGCCGCTTCGACGGAGCTGAACCGTAAAATCCCGGGGGCATATGCCTTACAATGGCAAGTGATGCGCGATTTGAAGGCGCTAGATGTTAGACGGTATAATTTGTGGGGCATTGCGCCGTTAAAAGTTACCGGAGGCAAAGGGCAACATGTTGTCGCAGATTCGAAGCATCGTTACGCTGGTGTTACGACTTTCAAGACCGGCTTCGGCGGTGAGGTCATAGAATATGTCCCAGCGCAGGATATTATAATTAAGCGAATGAGGTATGGTGCGAATTGGTTAATTGAGGCTATTAGAAAAAAGAAAAGACATCTATAATTCAATTATAGCACAGATATTAGAAAAAGTCAATATTAATCAATTGAAACGGAGCAAAATGAAGATCATCGACGCTAAAAATCGTGAAAAATGGGATCAATTTGTCACTAGTCATCCAGAAGCGAATTTTCTACAATCATGGGATTTTTATGAGTTTCATCAAAGCCGTGGGAATGAGGTCGTACGTCGCGTTGCCCTAGACGATAATGGCGAAATCGTTGCCGCATACGCCGGTGTCGTCGAGGATGCGAAACGTGGCCGACACCTCGCGGTGGCGGGCGGACCGATTTTGAATTGGGGCCAGCTGGAGCTGGTGGAGGCGATTTTCCGAGATATGGCCGAACAAGGCAAAACGCATAAATGCGTTTTTGTACGGGTCCGCCCGCAGCTCGAGCGGAGCATTGAGAGTCTGGAACTGATGCGGAGGCTCGGTGCGAAGCCGGCGCCGATGTATTTGTCGGTTGAGTTCGCTGGAGTGCTGAATCTCGAAAAGGATGAGGACGAGATTTTGAAAGGCATGCGCCAGAGGTTGCGACGCGCACTGCGTAAAGGCGCAAAAAACGGCATCGAAATCGAAAAAAGTACCGACCCGCAGGACATCCACGAGTTTTATGAAATCCAGAAGCAGACCGCCGGTCGACATGGGTTTGTTGCCTTTTCTGAGGATTTTCTAACGAAGCAGTTCTCGGCTTTTGCGAAGCATGGCGAGGCAGTGCTGTATTCCGCGAAATACCAAGGCGAAACTTTGGCACAAAACTTTATGATTTTTTATGGCAATGAGGCCTCATATCACTATGGCGTCAGCTCAGAACTCGGAACGAAGCTATCTGGAGCACCACTGTTACATATGGAAGCGATGCGCGATGCACGTGAGCGGGGAATTGGACGATATAATTTTTGGGGAATTGTCGGTGAAGATGAGACTTGGCATCGCTTCTATGGGGTTTCGCAGTTTAAGCGTGGTTTTGGTGTCGAAGAGTTTAAATATGTTCCGGCTCATGATATTGTGCTAAAGCTGGGTCGATATGCGGTAACGAAGCTCATTGAAGGTGTACGCAAAAAAGTCCGGCACGTTTAGTATAAAGCCCTCAAACGCAATAGATGCGACGAGGGCCTTCACAAGGAAAGATCGGCACCGAACTGGGCAACCTAGAGGCAGCGGAGGGGGAAACCGTTCCAACGATTGTTGTTGTTTGACGGATAGACTTCACTTGGATTAACGCCTAAGTTGTAAGCGTTGGTAGTAGATTTAGCGGTGCGAGACCATCCGTAAAGATTGTTGCCGACGTTGTAGACCGCGCCACTATTAGTATTGACGTTCCCGCTACGGACAAAAGCCAAGCCAGGCAAACTTTCTAAAAAGAAATCACTTTCTTCGGTTCAGCCTTAGCAAAACCCAATTTTCTTGTCTCCTTTTGTCGTCCTTAGACTCTTGGAGCGTGATTTCACGATCTTTCAGGCGGAACCTTGAGCGGTCGGAGCTTGACCTCTATCACCGCTCGCCGTTCCCATGAGCCTAAAACTCACTATTTCATTTTAGCATAAGCCGTTTATTACAAATCAATGCTCTCACCGCTACTTAGTGGCGCAAATTCACCACCAGTTTCCTCGCAAGCTCGTCTTAGCCAGTTATTATAGACCCCATTCCCAAACTCCGAGAGCAGGGCATTATGTACCGGTAATACGATTTTTGGCCGCACGGCTTCAATATACGCCATACTCTCATTCACCTTGCACCATGGCGCCGCGCTCGGTACCAAGAGAACCTCTGGGCTGTCTATGTCCTCCGGTATATCAAACGAATCGCCCGGATTCACAATCATCTCGTCGATGACGACGCCGATATTGTCGCAAGGCACTTCGCCATCAATAATTTCACTGTGGTCCTTCCCGAAAAATCTTAGCTCAAACCCGCCAAGGCTAACACTGTCACCTGCTTTTACGGCTGTCGCCTGGTCAAATTCCTCCACGGCATCCGCCACTGTCAAGATTTGCGCTTCTGGATTGCGGGCTAGAAGCGCACTAACTCTTTCGGGTTGCAAATGATCGCCGTGCTTATGCGTTACAATAATTGCCACGACATTGTCCAGTTCCGGTAAAGGCGTAGTAAATTCTACCGGGTCGCAGACAACTTTTCGACCCTCTTTTTCGACAGCAATGCACGAATGGTCAAACTTAGTTAATTTCATCTTCCTCCTTTTCCTCTATTATAGCATGTCCTGATGTGCGGTTTTCTGCCATAAAATAATATTTATGCTATACTAGAGTAAAATTTAGGAGGAATTATGGCGCATATTAAGCGTAAATACATTGATAGTCATTGGCTAGTATTCATTTTTCAGGGAGCAATTGCCTTATTATTTGGCTGTTTGACCCTTTTCACGTCCGATTCGACCTCGGCTGGACTTGTGCCGGTTATCGGAATTTTCCTCCTCGCGCTCGCTATTGTCGAGTTTGCTAATTCAATCTATCGCAGTTACAATCGCCAGGGATGGGCAGTTTCGACCGCAGTAGCGGTTTTTGACGCTCTATTTGGCGTCTTATTACTTTTTATGATTAATGAGGGTATGACTTGGCACCTCGTATTAATCGCGGCTTATACGTTACTCAGGGGCATTTTTGAGCTTGTAATTGGCTTCCGTACTACGGTTGACCCCACCGACCGCTTTATTTGGTGTCTCTGTGGCCTCTGTGGCCTTCTATTTGGCATCGTAATTTTCAACTCGGGTCATCTGGCCAATGTCGATTTTGTGCGCTTTTTTGGGGCTTATATGATGATTCTCGGAGTATCTAGCTTGATTTATAGTATCCACAACCGCGAACAACAGCGCGAAGACCGCATAGCTCGCTCTGAAGCGGCTCATAAGGCTAAAGTTTCTCAAAAATCCAAAAACTCCAAAAAATAGGTAGGCACGGCAGTTATTTCTGAAAATATGTTATAATGAGGTTTCAAGGAGATACTTTTTACTATGAAATACCGTAAACCTACTAAAGCAATTATCACCGATGCGGGATGCGCGAGTCGATTCTTGCCGATTACTAAGACCGTTCCGAAAGCTATGCTGCCGATTGGTGCGAAGCCGATTATGCAGCTCGTCGTCGAAGAGTGTGCGAATGCTGGTATCGAAGAGATTATCATTGTCGCGACCGCTGAGGGAAAACCGATTTACGAAGATTACTTCTATAATGCCGCAACGAAGATCAAGAAACAGCTTGCGTCGCAAGGTAAGGATGATCGCTATGCGCCAATCGCTGACTTGATGGAGCTGCCGAAGATTGTTGTTATCGAACAAGATCCGTCTTATCCGTATGGGAACGGTTCACCGATTGCTAGCGCGCGCAAGTTTATTGACGATGATGAGGCCTTCGTTGCTTTGTATTCGGACGATGTCGTTTTTGGCACATCGGATGTGAAGACTCTGATTGAGGCCTATGAACGCAATCCTGAAGCCAAAGCGGTTATTATCGCCCAAAAAATGCCAACCGAGGTATTGAACAAATATGGTATTATTCGCCTCGCCGATGAGGAGAGGATGACACTGCATAATATCGTCGAGAAGCCAAAAATTGAAGAGGCGCCGTCGAACTTGACTAGTTACGGGCGCTATTTGTTGACTCCGGAGGTATTCAAATATCTCGACCCGCGCAACACCGGGCTGGACAATGAACTTTGGACGGTCGATGCGATCACGCGTCTGGTTGAAGATGGTGACGTAATTGTCGAAAAGACTAGAGGCAAATGGCTTACGACCGGCGATCCGAAGAATTACTTCATGACTTTGTTGCAATATACCATGGACCACGAAGATTATGCTGACGACGTCAAACGTATGATTAACGAGCAATATTAAGAGTTACAATAGGAGGTAAAATGAACGTAGCGGAATGGATTTTAGTAGTATTATTGTCGGTAACTTTGTTAATTTTCTTGGTATCTGCCATTGTGTTAATTATCAAGCTGATTTTCTTGGCCGAAGAAGCGAAAAAAATCGTCCAAACTGGCCAGGGAATCGCAGCCAAAGCCGACGATATTATTGATAATGTCAAAGGTATGACCTCGGTTGGCGGGATTGTAAAAACTTTTGCAAACCGCGTCATGGAAAATCAGGAGCGTAGGTATGCCGAGGAAGACGCTGCGCGGGCTGCCGCGGCTGAGGAAATGGCAAAGGAGGCGGCTGCTGCTGAACGGGAGGCGCGGGCTGCTAGGGCTAAGGTCGCAGACAGCGCATCCGCAGCAAGTCGTGCCAGCGCTAAGGTTAAGGCCGCTGCCAGCAAAGTAAAAAGTGCCGCCAGTAGCGCCGCGAAAGCTGCGAAGAAATAATAACTGGTCGGTAATCAGGCAGTAAAAAGAGCTCAGCAGCTACGCTGGGCTCTTTTAAAGAACTTACTTTTTCAATTTTGTCTCTTCGCAGACTATAGCAAACGTCGGCATTGGCATTGGCACTATAACCTCGAAATCCCAGCCTGAGTATGCTGCTACTTGTAAGCAGAAATTAAAACTTGCATCCGACGCCGAGTAACCCCTATAGAACTTTCGACCCATTCGCCGTATTACTCTGGAATCTACGCGAAATCCGTTTGACGCATCCATGGCATAGCAGAAAGACGACGTGACTACGATTGATTTATCGCAAACTCCATTCGCCAGATACATCAGGTCTTCTGGAGAAAAAGCAATCGGTTCGTCCCCCGGATGATTATGCACCATAACTCCGCCCGGATTCTGCAATATTAAATGAAGGTCATCCTTGCTCACGGTCGTTATTGTCGGGCAGTTGATCGTCGATTCGCAAATTTTCCGCTCATCTTTGGTAAAGAAGGCGACGTATTCGACCTTCTCGTTGCGGAGATTCATCATGACCTCCGGAATAGTATCGCCATGGTTTGTAGCCACTGGCTCACCCCATTCCTCCAAAATAAGCGCATGTCGTCGCTGCTGTTTGGTGTCCTGAATTTTAGACAATTCAAACCTGAGCCGCACGAGCATGGTAATAGCCATTAGTATAAATAATACTTTCATGGCTATTGAGTTTAGCGTAAAGGCTAAACTCAAATCGGCTATAAGAGTTCCTGCGTAAATACCGGCCGATAAATAATTGAAAAATTGACAGGTTGCATAAATTTTTGAGTTCTGCATTTTTATCCCCCTAAATTGTAAAAGTATTCTAGGCCATAGCCTATCTTACTATTGTAGCACACATCGCCAAAAAAGTCAAGTATAACACCTTAAGTATTTTCTGTGCTATAATTGAACCATGACGGAGGTAACCAAAGATTCTGAACCGCTAAAGCCTAGTGATTTCGTTCATCTACATAATCATACCCACTATTCTTTGCTCGATGGTCTGACGAAGATTCCGGAGCTTGTCGATTTTGTCAAGTCGCAAGGTATGGAAGGTGTCGCCGTGACCGATCACGGTACGATGAGCGGCCTCGTCGAGCTCTATAAGACCTGTAATGACGCTGGTATTAAGCCAGTGCTGGGGCTCGAAGCTTACGTTGCCGCACGCGGGCGCGAAGATCGCGACCCGGCGCACGACAAGCAGCGCTTCCATATCACTCTGCTTGCGATGAATAATGAAGGTTTTGAAAATCTTTGTCGCCTGATGACCGAAGCCGAAATTCATGGTAAATACTACAAGCCTCGTATCGACCACGAAATCATGGAGCAATATAGCGAGGGGATTATCTGCCTTAGCGGCTGTGCCGGGTCGGAAATTTCTGAGGCGATTCGCGCGCATGATGAGAAAAAGACCATGGAACTCGTCGAATGGTATCACAAGATCTACGGTGACCGGTTCTATCTTGAGATGCAGGACCACGGTCATCCTGATTCACCTACGCACTGGGAAGTCCAGAATGACATCAACGTTAAACTGCAAGAAATTTCTAAGCAGACTGGAATTCCGCTTGTCGTGACTTGCGACGCGCACTATTTGCATCACGAGGATCAAGATGCGCACGAAGTCCTGCTCTGTGTCGGTACGGCCGCTAATCTTTCGAGTACGAACCGTATGACGTTGAAGGACTTCGAGCTGCATGTTATCCCGCCGACTGATATTATTGAGCGCTGGGGTAAGGATTTTCCTGAAGCGATTCGTAATACTCGGCGCATTGCCGATCGTTGTAATGTTGATTTGCAGCTTGGGCGGATTCTGATTCCGAAGTTTCCGGTACCGGACGGCAGTAGCGAAAAAGAGTATTTGGATAAACTAGTCTTCCAGGGTCTAGTATATCGCTATGGCGGTAAAACCCTTGAAGAGGCCGAACAGATTAGCGTTCCAGAGTGTCGAAAAATTCTTGAAGAAATAGACCAGTCGGAGGCACGCCAAGAGGAGAAACTAAAAATTTTGCCGCGAATTGATTATGAGCTTGGCGTCGTCGACAAAATGGGGTACAACGGCTATTTCTTGATTGTCCAGGATTTCATTAACTGGGGTAAGAGCCAGCGTATTGTTTATGGTCCAGGGCGCGGTAGTGCTGCTGGTAGTATTTTGGCATACGCCCTGAGGATTACTGAGCTTGACCCATTGAAGTACGACTTGCTCTTCGAGCGTTTCTTGAATCCGGACCGTATTAGCATGCCGGATATTGATACCGACATCCAAGACACGCGCCGCGACGAAGTGATTCAATACTGTACTGATAAGTATGGAGAAGGCAGAGTTGGCAATATCGTGACCTTTGGTAAAATGATGGGGAAGATGGCGGTGCGCGATGTTGCTCGTGTCATGGAAGTTCCGTACGCCGAAGCTGACCACCTTGCGAAGCTCGTGCCTGATCCAGAGCAGGGACACCACGTGCCGATTGGCCGTGCGATAAAAGAAGTACCAGATTTGGCGCGCGAGTATCAGAGTAATCCTATCTCGCATGAGGTCTTGGATTTTGCTGAACGCCTAGAAGGCACGATTCGCAGCCACGGTGTACACGCCTGTGGCGTCGTGATTGCGCCGGATGATCTCGTGAAATTCTTGCCAATGGAGGTTAGCGCAAAGGGGCCGCTCACGACGCAGTATCCTGGTCCGCAGATTGAGGAGCTGGGGCTACTCAAGATGGACTTTTTGGGGTTGAGTAACCTTAGCGTAATCAATAATGCGCTGCGGATGATTCGCAAAGTTTATCATGAAGATATTGATATGTACGGATTGCCGCTAGATGATGAGAAGACTTATGAGCTATTGCAACGTGCTGAGACGACGGGCGTCTTCCAGTTGGAATCTGCCGGCATGAAGCGCTACTTGCGCGACCTCAAGGCCAACCGTTTTGAGGATATCATCGCTATGGTCGCCCTGTATCGTCCGGGGCCAATGCAGTTTATCGATAGCTTCATTCGCCGCAAGCATGGCAAAGAACCGATTACTTATTTGCACCCGGGGCTAGAAAACTCTTTGAAAGATACTTATGGCATCATGATTTACCAGGAGCAGTTCATGCAGATTTCGCGCGAATGGTGTGGCTTTACTGGTGGCCAAGCTGACACCTTGAGGAAAGCGGTCGGTAAGAAAAAGGTTGACCTCATGAACAAGGTAAAGCCAGAGTTCATTCAGGGCGCAATCAAGGTCGGCGGAGCGACTGAGGCTATCGCCGAGCAGTTCTGGACTGAGCTACTTGACTTCGCGAACTACTGTTTCAACAAATCCCACGCTGCGTGTTATGGTCTAGTGGCGTACTGGACCGCGTATCTGAAGGCGCATTATCCGGATGCTTTCATGGCTGCGCTCATGACGGCGGATATGCGTTCGACTGACCGCTTGGCGATTGAGATTACGGAGTGTAAGCGCATGGGTATTCCGGTACTTGGACCGGATATCAATGAATCGTATGGCGATTTCGGTATTGTCGGTACGGAGAGAAAAATTCGTTTTGGTCTGAGTGGTATTAAGAACATGGGCAAGGCGCTAGTCGAGGAATTTGTTATCCCGGAGCGCGACAAAAACGGTCCGTTTACTAGCGTTTGTGACTTCGCTTCTCGAGTTAGTTCGACGAAATTTAATAAAAAGTCTTGGGAAGCCGCGATCAAGACTGGAGCGTTTGATAGCTTTGGTGATCGGAGCGATTTGCTATTTAATTTGGAAAATGTTCAAGCGTACGGCGCGAAGCGCCAAAAAGACGCCGCTAGCGGCCAAACTGATTTGTTCGGTGCGCTTGGCGACGCTGGAGCTGTACCGGAGCCAGAGATTAAACCTGCGCCGAGCAAATATCCCGAAAAAGAGCAACTGCTTTGGGAGCGGGATCTTATGGGGCTGTATATTTCGAGCCATCCGCTAGATCGTTACGAGACGTATTTCGAGGAGCAGACGCATGGCTATGATCTAGTGACGGCCGAGAATGATGGTAAGCAATTGGTTATCGGTGGCATTATTAGTGCGGTACGCACGATTTTGACTAAGAGTGGCACGCGTATGGCGTTCGTCAAACTTGAGAATAAAATCGCCGAGCAAGAAGTCATTATTTTCCCGAACCTGTACGAAGAGGTTGGAGCGAAGCTCGAGCAAGATAATGTCGTGAAGATTTCTGGGCGTGTGAACGCCAAGGATAAAGACGGTAATGTCACGAATGAGGTGAAAATTATTGCTGATACAGTCGAGATTGTGCCGGATACGGTACTCGAAACGTACCAGTCGACCGGGCAGAAGTTACCGGTACCGAAGGAGGCCGCTCCGCGCCCAGCGAGGCGCAGTCGCGCAAGTAATGTTGGCGGTGGTGGATACCGGCGCAGCGGCGGGGTGGTAGCTGCCGGAGGCAATAATGGAGGAGATGGTACGCAGGCAAAGGCTGAGGAAGAGGTGCATCGCGTCATTACTCCGCCGAAAGACACGCGTGGCGAGAAGTTGTATGTGCTAATTCAGGACGCCGAGAATGTCGAGATGCTGAGCGAAGTTAGAAGGCTTTGTGAGCTCAATCCGGGTGTTCAGGAAATTATCATGGTATTGAAAGATGAGAAAGGGAAGCGCCCGCTCAAGTTGCCATTCAAGGTTGACGTTAGTGATGAGCTGACGAAGCCGTTGGCAGAGTTATTGGGGGATGGCTGCGTGAAAGTGCAGTAGGTGGGTGCGGTTCTGAGCGAAGAAAATGCTTGCATTCTCTCCCAAAATGACGCCCGGCAGCAAGCTTTTTGTGTTAAAACGCTTGACTTTTTCGATAAAGTATGCTACAATGAAAACATAAGACGAAACTATATGTTTGCGCCACAGGTTTTTCATGTACTTAAGGCGTAAATAAGAGCCTTAAGTATTTTACGAATTTGTGGTGCTAGATTTTAGAAATGGAGGGATTCTATGTTTAAGGAATACGAGGTTACTGTTGATCTTGATAATGACGCGTGCCCATTTGTCATCACTAATATCCCGGTATGTTTAAGATATTATGATGACCAACTGACGGAAGATGAAATTGAGGGTAAACCTTTGCGTATCTTAAAGGCCGACCAGGAATTTTGGAATAATTTAGGGTCTGGATGGCTGGATGCACAAATTGGCTCAGAAATCATTAAAGCATTGCGAGGAGAAGAGAGTAACTGGAAGCTTGTACGTTGCATCTTCCGCAAAAGAGTAGCGCAGTTATGGCTAGTTAATCCTAAAACATATCGTCGGGATGGCTATATTTTAGCTGAAGACTATGTCGATGAACTTAACACGGGCCGTACAATTGCTTATATAGAGCCAAAATACGGAACTGCTAATTGGAGTGTCGGGGTTACGCGCAAGACAAAAGTCTATCGTTCATACGATATTCGACTCACCAGCAGCCGTCTCGTTTTTTCCGAGCAGGATAATAAGGGTTACTATCGCTGCAGTGAATTGGATTTCAATGACAATAATACTGACGGACGCTACCTCATGAAGGTCAAAGAAAATTATTTTTAGCACCACAAAAATCCCGCTCGCCTACGCGAACGGGATTTTTTACGCGTGCTTTCTTTACGCCATCAACTTCGCATTAAACTTCAGTTCTGGCTCCGCCTCGGCGATGCGCATTAGCTCATTGTATTTCGCAATCCGCTCTGACCGTGACATCGAACCGGTCTTAATCTGACCAGTACCTAGACCAACCGCGAGATGTGCAATGCTTGTGTCTTCGGTCTCACCCGACCGGTGCGACATGACTGTGCGGTAACCCGCCTTCTTCGCCATCATTACCGCCGCAATCGTCTCGCTCACGCTGCCGATTTGGTTTGGCTTAATCAAAATCGCATTCGCTGCCTTCTCCTTGATACCGCGCTCCAGCAACTTCACGTTCGTCACGAACAGATCATCACCGACCAGCTGAATCTTATCGCCTAGCGTCTCGGTCAACACTTTCCAGCCTTCCCAGTCATTTTCATCTAGACCATCCTCAATCGACACGACCGGATAATTCTCGATAATCCACTTGTACCAATCTACCATGTCTGCCGAGGTCTTCCAACTACCATCAGTCTTCAGCTCGTAGTGATCTTTATTCCAGAATTCGCTCGCCGCGACGTCCATCGCCATCGCGATATCCTTACCTGGCTCATACCCCGCCGCCTTTACGGCCTCAGTGATACATTCCAGCGGCTCATTATTACCTTCGCGCACTTTTGGTCCATAGCCGCCTTCGTCGCCAACCGTGACCGGATAGTCGCGCTCTTTCAAAACTTTCTTCAAGGCATGGAACACCTCAGCACCCATCCGCACTGCCTCTTCCATCGTCCCCGCACCTTTCGGAATAATCATATACTCCTGAAAATCCGTCGCCCAATCTGCATGCGCGCCGCCATTCATGACGTTCATCATCGGCATCGGCAAGCACATCTCACTAGTCGTACCGGCGAGCGCCGCAATATAGCGATAAAATGGCAAACCTTGCGCCTTGGCCGCCGCCTTTGCTACTGCGAGCGAGACCGCCAAAATCGCGTTTGCACCCAGTTTTTCTTTATTGTCGGTCCCGTCAAGCTCCAACATGAGCTGATCAACTTGCTCCTGATCGGCGGAATTTCCGATTAGGAGGTCGTGGATTTCATGATTTACATTCCAGACCGCTTTCGAGACACCCTTGCCGCCATAGCGACTCGCATCACCATCGCGCAACTCCAACGCCTCACCGGCGCCAGTCGATGCACCAGACGGCACGATCGCACGTCCTACAGAACCATTTGACAAAAATACATCCGCCTCCACGGTCGGATTGCCTCGGCTATCGAGTACCTGCCGAGCTTTGATCTCTTTAATCGTAAAACTATTCATAATCACATTATAGCACGCCGCTCGACCCGCGCAAAGTGGTTGTATTTTTGCGGGCTAATATGTTACAATAAGATAAAGCTTAAGCAAGGAGAGCCATGGATCAGGATCCAATCACGGCGGGTGGCGCAGAGAATCTAGACAATAGTATGTCGCAGTCTGAGCCAGGCCAAAACATAGAAACTAATGCAACGATTACAGAACAGCCTATGATGCCGATGGCCGAGGAGAACGTTGCTCCGAATATCGAGCCAATGTCGCAGCCACAGGTCTCGCGCCCAGTCGATAGTCATCACATTGAGCATGATTTGCATCTCCCCGGAGACAAAGAAAAACGCCGCACTCAGATGGTTATTGCTGCGATTATTGGTATACTTGTCCTCATTCTTGGCGGTCTTGCGGTTTGGTTCTTTGTTTTCTATAACAACCCCGAAAAGGTCATGCTTGACGGCGTGAACAATATCTTCCGCGCGCCGAATATCTCTCTGAACGGCGGTGGGTCAATGACCTTGCGCGAAGGTAATGACGACGACACGGTCCAGATGGTAATCCTGAATCTTACCTCTTCTAGTTCAAAGTTACCAAATGCGACCGACGTTTCGCTATTGATTACATTAGCTAATGAGCAAAGCATCAATCTCCAGCTCGGTACGGTCCAAATGACAGACGGCGCGATTTATCTCAAGGTTAGCGGTATCATGGATAGCGTGCGCAGCATGGGGCTTGAAGCCGATGCCGAAGGTGAAATGGAAGAATTATTCTCTGCTCTCGAGACGATTGATGGTGAATGGTGGCGGATTTCGGTGCGCGATGTGCTTGAAGACATGAGCGGTAGCCGCGAAGTCGCCGACTTGTATGGCAGTTTATACGATTGTGTACTCGAGGCTGGCACACGTGATAACTCTAAAGCCCCGGTCGAGTTATATAAACAAAACAAGTTCGTTAAAGTAACGCCGGTCAAGAAGATTGCTTCGGGTGATGGTTATACTGACTACGCAGCGCAGGCTTGGCATAATTTATACGAGATTACGATCGACAAAAATGCGTTAGCGGAGTTTATCAACGCGATTCCAGATACTACTATGGCCGAAGAAATGTACACTTGTTATAACAATGCCATGGCTCAGTACAACCCTGGCGCCGATGAGATTAGCGCATCTGACTTCGACGAAATCTCCGCCAGCGACATTGATATTCCGGAAGAGCTACACCTGTACGCTGAGGTCTCGCAATTTGGTCATAAGATTCGTAGCATCTGGGCTTATGCTGACAGCGATGAATGGCAAAACAGCTTTGCTGTGACGCTAGGTTATCAGGAAGCGACCGTGAGCGCCCCGAGCGAATATCGTGACATTACAGAATTATTTGAGATTTTGCCGGTTGAAGATATGTGGGGGAGGGTTACGATTGATGACGGGAGTAGCGTGCAAATCTACGGTACGGATGACAGCACCTACGACTATTACGACGATTACGATTATGACTATGACGCTGAATGGTTGATAATGGATAACGAAATAGAGGAAATATAATGGGAGTTCTAAAGAATGTCAAAAAGGCTGCGGCTGGCAAAATGGCCAAGATGGCGCAGGGAATGGCGGGAGACAAAGAATCTGCCGCTCCCAAGAATGAAAAACTTGACCAGCTAAACGAAATTTACCAAGAGCAGGAAGAGCAGCTTGGCAGCCCGGTCAAAGACGACGATACGATTCTCGCTCTCGACATTGGTACGGAATATGTCAAGGCGGTGATTGCAAGGCAGGACAAGAAGGGCGGTCTTGATGTAATCGGCATCGGTCGCGCTCATCAGGCCGCTAGTAATATGTATGCTGGTGCGATCGCCGACATTCCAGCAGTGGTTGGAGTCTGCGAGCGTGCGCTTAGTCAAGCCGAAAAAATGTCGGGCACGACCAGCAAGCTGACCGTCGTCGGGATTGCCGGTGAGCTCATTAAGGGCAACACGAGTACGGTCCGGTATCGACGCAAGAATGGTAACAAGCCGCTGTCCGAGCAAGAAATGTCGCTGATTATTAAACGCGTCCAGGATCGGGCTGGCGAGATTGCGCGCAAGGAAATTGCCGACGAGACGAACAACCCGAATGTCGAAGTGCGATTGATTAACTCTGCGATTGTTAGCATTGCGATTGACGGTTATAAGATTAGCAATCCGATTGGATTCAAGGGGACTGACGTCGTGATCCAGTTCTATACAGCCTTCGCTCCACTGGTACATATTTCCGCGATTGAAAAAGTCTGTGCGGAGTTAAGCCTGGACCTATTAGCAGTTGCAGTTGAGCCGTTTGCGGTTTGTCGGGCCTGTCTTGGTGATGATATAGATAGCGGATTTTCTGGTATTGTTATGGATATCGGTGGCGGCACGACTGACATCGCCGTCGTCGATGATGGTGGCGTTGAGGGAACGAAGATGTTTGGTATTGGTGGTCGTAGCTTTACGCATCAGATTGCCGAGACCTTAGGGGTCGACTTCGACACGGCGGAGAAATACAAGCTCAGCATCAAGAACCCAGCCAAGGTTCCGGCTGATGTACGTGATAAGATGCTCATGGCGGTGCGGCGCAATCTCGCCGTTTGGCTTTCCGGCGTCGAAATTACCCTCGATGAGTTTAATTTGAATGATATGCTACCGAACAAGATCCTGCTCTGTGGGGGCGGCGCGGGTTTAAATGAGCTCCAAGAGGTTTTGGCGACCACTGACTGGTTCAAAGAACTACCATTCGCGCGCCGCCCCGTCGTCCACCTCGTCGAAAACGCCGACATTCCTGGTATCCACAACCAGACGAGCGCCACGCTTGACTATAGTTACGTCACGGCGCTTGGGCTACTGCGCGTGGCGCTCGACACCCTTGCCGGCACACCCGAAGATGACGGTATTCGATCGAAGCTGGCTCGGCTGCTGCAGAACTAGGCTTAAGTACCAGAAAAGGGACACCGAGTGTCCCTTTTTCGCTATACAGCCTTTACTTCCGTATATCCACCTTCTTCTAATCCATCTAGCCGATACGCTCCGAACTGCATGCGTTTCAACTCTACGACCGTATATCCTAACGCCCCAAACGTTCGTCGAATCTGCCGATTCCGCCCCTCATGCATCGTCACTTGCCACTTTTTTCGCGTCTCGTCCAGCTTCGCTAGCCCCAGCTTCGACACACCGTCTCCGATTTCAATCCCAAAATCCGCAATCTCTTGCTGATGTAGCGGCTCCAGCGCTCGGTCTAGCTCCACTTCATAAATCTTCGTTTTCGTAAACCGGGGATGTGTCATTCGAAACGCAAAATCACCATCATTCGTCAGCAATATCAACCCTGACGAATCCTTATCTAATCTACCTACGGTCTTCAGCTCACGATACTCCTCCGGTAATAAATCATAAACCGTTGGCTCGCCACCCTGACTCTTTCGCGAACAAACTACCCCACGCGGCTTGTTCAATGCCACGTATAGATAAGCCGCCTCAGACGGCACCATCTTACCATTATAGCACACATTTGGATTTTTGTCAATCCCAGAGCCCCCGTCATCCGTCCCGACCTCAATCCTCGCCCCCAACTCCGCCGTAGCACCATCTATCGTCACCTTTCCGGCTGCAATTGCATTATCCGCCTCGCGTCGCGAAATCCCCAGCCTTTCGGCTAAGAACTTATTTAGCCTGACTATTTCAGTCATGCTCCGCCTACTGCGCTCCGCCTAGTCCTGCCGTCAAATCATTCGCCTCCGCCGTATCGGTCGTACTGCTCGTCGTATCCATACTCCCCAGTGGTGCTTCTGGCGCAGCAACACCTGGCGTAGCACTCACGACTGGTATCTCTTGCGCTGCATCTACAATCGGCACGACTGGCGCAGCCTCTGTCGGCGCCGCTACCGAACCCTGACCACCAGCAGTCGTCATATCGCTAGCTCCATCTCTATCACCCAGCACATCATGTACTGCATTCACTACGTCCTCGATTCCTACTTGCGACTTCACCAGATACCGATCCGCCCCCAAACTCTCGCCGCGTTCACGCTGGTCTTCGCTCGATAGTGCCGTCATCATAATCACTTTAATATTTTGCGTCTCCGGCGTCGAACGCAAGATATCCAGCATGTCAAAACCCGAAATCTTCGGCATCATCACATCAGAAATAATCAAATCTGGGCGTTCCTTGACGGCGACCGCCAAGGCCTCCTCGCCATCCCCCGCCGAAACAATTGCGTACCCCTCAGCGGTCAAACGGATACTGTAAATCTCGCGAAGACTATTATCGTCTTCGACTAGCATAATCTTGGTCATGCGGCTCCTTTTTGGTTATTTAATTGATCGTTACGCGAAATTGTCAAATCATTTGGCCCGGTCACTGGCTGCACGGGCGCTTGTTGCACCGGCATCACCTGCGGCTGCACGGGCGCTTGTTGCACCGGCATCACCTGCGGCTGCACTTGTTGTGCCTGAGGCACTACTTGCGTTTGCGCCTGCGCCGGCATCTGCACTACTGGCTGAGGCTGTTGCGGCACCACCGGCGCAGTCTGAACTTGCATTGTCTGCCCTGTTGCTTGTACCGCACTCGCAGCCGGCATCACCTGTGGTGCACTTGTCTGCTCCACGCTTTGCACTACCGTCGCCGTGCCTGCCTCTGCTCCTCGTAGCGGCACGCTCACGCTCGACGTCGTCACCTGCGGCTTCGCTCCGCTCTGCGTCTCGCTAAACGCCTGTACTGTCTGCTCATTTTGATACGCCAACAAGCGCTTCTGGTATTCGGCATTACTTAGCCTTGGTAGACTCACGAAGAACGTTGACCCATCCCCGAACGCACTCTCGACCCACACTCGACCATCCATCGCTTCAACTCGCTGCTTGACTAGATATAACCCTAGACCTGTCCCGCCAATCTGCCGCGTCTGTGAATTGTCTACGCGATAAAACTTCTGGAAAATATGCGCCGCATCATCTGGCGAAATCCCGATTCCATTATCAGTCACATTAATCAAGACCTTATCGCCATCGCCCCGCGCATTTACCCAAATCTCGCCCCCCTCCGGCGTGTATTTAATTGCATTTTCAATCAGATTGTCCAAAATCTCTCTCAGCATCCCGAGGTCCACCGCTGCATAGACCAACTGCTCAATCTGTTTACCGTTTACTGGAGCATTCGTTCCGAAACTGTATTTCAGATGTTTTGCTGCCATGTCTTTCTCGCGCGCCCCCACCATTTCGCGCACTGTCGACACTATTTCGACTGGCACCAAGTGCAGTTTCAGCCTTCCATCATCCAACTTCGTCACATCCAACAAATCTTTGAACAAATGCCCGAGATGCTGACTCGCCTTGTGCGCAGCCTCTAGATATTGCTTTGCCCGGTCGTCAATCGTCGCCGTCTGCGGATTCAGTGCCAATCCGAGATACCCCTCAATCGAAGCCACCGGCGTCCGCATTTCATGGCTCGCCGTCGAAATAAACTCATTCTGGTCCTCTTCCTTCTCTAGCTCTTTCGTAATATCGCGAAAAGTAATGATCTTATTCGATCGCGGTCCGCCCGTCGGAATCATCGTCAGCGAAATCGCCGCCTTACGTTCACTCTGTGCCGAAATCAAGACATACTCACGCGTATCAAACTGCTGGCCAGTCTGAATCGCCTGTGTTAACTTGCTGGTCTCCGGATTCACTGGCTGACCATCCGTCGTCTCAAACCTCAGCACAGCTTGATAACTCAGACCGATTACATTCGTCGGACTGCCATATCCCAACATTGTCGCTGCGGCCGGATTTGCGAATTTAATAATTCCTGCCTCGTCAATCAACATTACTCCATCATTGATTGCATTCAAAGTCAACGACGCAAGCGCCGAATAATTCGGAATTTCCGATGCCGACAGCGCCACCGGCTTCATTTTCTTCTTGAACAAACTCATTATGTTTATTTTAGCACAACCTTTCCGAAATGTGCTATATTTAATGTATATGAATAAGGAAGTTATTTATTTGGAGCCAGAAGATGATATCACCGACATCTTGACCAAGCTTCAACAGGCGGAACAAAAACTAGTGGCTCTTGTGCCGCCCAAAAAAGCAACCATGCTACGCAGCGCGGTGAATATGAAGCTCGTCGCACGCACCGCGAAAGAGTGTGACAAGGTTGCAGTTATCGTGACGGCCGACCCAGCGATCGTGAAGATGGCGATGACCGCCCAGATTCCGATTGCGAAGACTCTGCAGTCTCGCCCGGTTGTCCCGACCAAGGAAGATATTGATAAAACCATGGCCGAGGAACAGGTAATTGACGAAGATTTGGCTGATGCAAGCGCTGCCGCTGAGCTTGATGAGCTAAAATCCGACAAAAATAGTGCTAAAACGCCCGGAAAGGACGCTAAGGGCGCTCCTGAGACGACTTCCAAAAAAGACGGTGAAATTATTAATCTTGACGAAGAGACCCTTGAAAACGGCTCTAAAGACGCTAAAAAGGGCAAAAATAAGGACAAAAAAGACAAAAACGGTAAAAAAGTCCCTAGTTTTGAAAAATATCGCAAATGGATCATCATTGGCTCTGTTGCCGCGGTTTTGCCGATTGCGGTCGGCGTTTGGGCTTTTGTCTTCGCTCCTGCTGCGAAGATTACCGTCGCTATGAGCACTTCCTCTGACAATTTTTCTGAAGAAGTGAAATTCACGACCGAAGAGAATGCCGAAAACCTTGATGAGGGTACTCTCTATGTCGAGAAACAGACCTTCGAGCAGCGCTATGATGCTGAGTTCACGGCTACAGGACAGGAAGACCGTGGGGAACACGCAAAGGGGAATCTCAAACTCTCATATACTTTTCAGCCCCAATCACATAAGGACGGTTTTGGTATTGATATTCCAGCTAATACCGAATTTGTCGCTGGCAACGGTAAAGTCTATAAAGCTACGGCCGGGGCCTCAATTGCTTGGGATGGCACAATGCCAATTACTTGTTCAAATGGTACGGTAAACCGTCAAACTCAGAACTGTACACTTGTGGCCACAGTGCCGGTTGAAGCTGCTGGATCCGGGGAGAGTTTTAACCTCGCTAAGGGTGACGGTGACCCATGGAACGGATACCAGGGCGCGAGCGTCACTAATGAGGCTATCTCTGGCGGAACGACCAATAATGTTACCGTCGTCTCCCTCCAGGATGTCCATAACGCCCGTGATCAGATTGCCGAGGAGCACGCCGAAGAAAATAAGACGAAATTCATGGACCAGTTGAAAAAGGATAAGGAATTCATCATTATTGAGCCAAGCTACGCTGCCGATATTAGTGACACGACCTCAAAGCCAGAAGTCGGCACCGAGGTTGGCGATGGCACGAAACCGACTGTCTCGGTGAAGATTAGCTATACCGTTTACACCGTGAAGAAGTCTCAACTTGAGCAGCTCATGGAAAAGAAAATGTCCGTTGGTGACGACCAGAAGATCTACTCTATTGGTGAGCCATATTTCGATCGCTTCACTAGTATCGAAGAGCCGGCCCGCCTGAAGACGACCGTCAAGATCGGTCCGACTGTCACCGAAGAGACAATTATCGAGCGTACGAAGGGTAAGAAAATCGGTGAGGTTAACTCCCTCCTCCGCTCAATCAATGGCGTCAGTTCGGTCAATGTCTCCCCGTCTTATTTCTGGGTTCGCTCTGTTCCGAACGACCCTAGTCGCATCGAAGTCGACCTAACCGTGGAGGATAAATAATGAAGTTAATCGGTCTTGACGTCGGCACGAAGCGCATCGGCGTAGCCAAAGCGGATTCGGCGGTCCGCATCGCCGTACCGTATGCCGCCGTTGAGGTCGATGGTACCGAGCTCGACAAAATCGCCTCGCTTGCTCGAGCTTGGGACATCAATAGCTTCGTTGTTGGTCTGCCGCGTAATAGCCAAGGTCAAGAAACTGAACAAAGTCAATATTCGCGTCAGTTCGCCGCGGCTTTGAAGCAGGCGATTCCGGGGGCAAAAGTCTGCTTTCAGGATGAATCTTTGACTTCAGTTGAGGCTGAAAAGCGCCTCAAAGGCCGCAAAAAGGGCTACAAAAAAGGCGATATTGACTCCGAAGCCGCGACGATCATCTTGCAGGATTTCCTCGAAAAACACGCCGGTAAGCCGACTTCTAAGGCCGCCGCCGCGAAACATAAATCCGTCAAAGGCAAGAAACCTGGCAAATCGCACAAGCTGCTGACCGCTTTCATTGTCATGCTAGTTCTGCTTGGCGCTGCCGCTGGTGGGGCGTATTACTTCTATCAAGATAATCTTCAACCAGTTTTCACCGACGTTGACTGCAGTGACACTGAAGATGCGTCTTCTAGCGCTTGTAAACCGGTTAAATTTGAAGTCAGTGAAGGTATGAGCGTGAATGATATTGCCATGAACCTCAAAAATGCTGGCTTAGTGCGCAATTCCATCGTTTTTCAGGTGTTTTATCGCCTCAATTACTCTGGTACGGCGCTTCGCCCTGGTGACTACGAATTTACCAAAACTATGCCCCCGAGCGAGATTATCGCCCAAATGATCGGTGGTGGCGATGCGGTATTTCGGCTCACTTTGCTCCCTGGGGCCACTGTAAGCGATTTTAGCGATACTTTAGTAAAACTAGGCTATGACCAAGGTGATATCGAAAAAGCCCTAGGAAAGCCTTATACGGGCTCGTACAGCTGGATTTTTGAGGGTAAACCTGATGATGCCGGTCTCGAGGGCTATTTGTACGGCGAAACCTATGAATTTTACGCTGACGACACCGTAGAAACGATTATCGAGCAGATTTTGACTGAATTTGCCTCAGTTTTAGAGCAAAACGGCCTGAAAGAGAAATTCGCAGAGCGTGGGTTCAACCTCTATCAGGGGATTACGCTGGCGTCGGTAGTACAAAAAGAGGCGAATAATGCGATTGATTACGCCAAGGTTGCGCAAGTGTTCTATAACCGCTTAGGGCAAGATATGAACCTCGGTAGCGATGTGACAGTGAGTTATGCTTGGGACTTATTGCATCCGGACAGAGACGGTACAGAGGTGAGCAATGCCGAAAAAGTCGAACTGGATTCGCCGTATAATACCCGTAAAAACCCCGGATTACCGTATGGTCCGATCAGCAACCCCGGCATTGAAGCTCTGATTGCGACTGCTACCCCTGATAGCGAGATGGCAAACTACTTATTCTTCTTGACAGGAGACGACGGTATGATGTATTATAGTACTACAGATGAGGAGCACCAACGGAATATTTCTGAGCATTGCGCCGAACTCTGTAGCGTTGCCCTGTAGGAGGTTGCTTCCGGGCAGTGTAGCGTTGTTTATTTGTTATGAAGAAGAAACGTAAAGAACACAAAGTTAGGAGTTTTCTGGGTCAAGTTTTACCTTACCTAGCGGTGTTTTTGATGATTGTTGGGGTCGCGAAGGTCGGGATTGATACTAAGTCCGAGCTTGATAGCGGTGCACTGAGCTTGAACGCGATGGCGGCTAGCGATTACAATATCACTACCGATCAGCTTTCAACGCTTTATGCAGTCGCGAGCCTGTCGAATAGTTTCGACCTTTCCAGCGTTGACACAGTTGCGTCGAATTACGTTGTTGCTTCGGCGATGAAAGAGATTAGCCAGACTAGCGCCGATAAGCTGGAAAAACCAAGCTTAATCAACACCAACATTTCCCGCGGCGTCGAAACCTATACCGTGAAAGAAGGTGAGACGATGGCGTATATTGCCTTGAAATTCGGGCTTAGCACTGACCAGATTCGTTGGTCGAACGGTTTGAAGACGACCGATATCAATCCGGGCGATTTATTGCGTATTCCGTCAGTAGCGGGCATTGTTTATACTGCGAAAAACGGCGATACGCCGGAAAGCCTTGCGAGCCGCTACGGTTCGTCGGCTGAGCGGATTATCGCTTATAACGACCTTGAGGGCGGCAGTCTTGTCGAGGGGACGTTGATTGTCTTGCCGGGCGGTAGCTTGCCAGAAACCGAACGTCCCGAGTATGTTGCGCCAAGCTATAGCTATGGCAGTAGTAATAATTACACCTATACCTATGCCGGTTCATCGGCCGGTCGTCAAAATATGTCGATTATCGCCACTGGCTTCTATGCTAACTCCCCGGGTAACGGTAGTTACGCCGGTCAGTGTACTTGGTATGCTTATTATTGGCGAGCGACCGATCCGCGCTCGCAGGGCGCTTTACCGAGCGGTGCTTTGGGCCACGCATATTCTTGGGCTTATACATTGAGGGCTGCAGGGTACAGGGTCGACAATAACCCCGAAGTCGGTGCCGTCTTCCAGACATCCAGCGGCGGTAGTGGCTATGGTCACGTCGGCGTAGTATTGGCAGTGAATGGTGACGGTTCGGTCTTGGTTCGTGAGATGAACTTGGCTGGTACTTATGTTGTGACCGAGGGTACGATTCCAGCCAGCTCCGCACGCAGCTTTAACTATATTCACGAGAAATATTAAAATGTTCGTCGATACGGCAAAAGTCAAACTCCAGGCCGGCAAGGGCGGCGACGGCGCAGTGTCGTTTCGCCACGAAATTTATATCCCGAAAGGCGGTCCGGACGGTGGCGACGGTGGTCGTGGCGGTAGTATTATCTTTCGCGCCGACAAAGATACGAATACCTTGATTGATTTTCGATTCAATCCCGAGCTGAAAGCCGAGAACGGTAAGAATGGCTCTGGCCAACGTAGCGCTGGCCGAGGAGGAAAGGATTTGATTGTCGAGGTACCAGTTGGTACGGTCGTGCGCAAGGATGGTGTCGTGCTGGCGGATTTGGCGGTTGATGGACGGGAAGCGGTGATTGCGAAGGGCGGCGACGGTGGCTTTGGTAACGCACACTTCAAGTCAAGCGTGCGTCAGACGCCGATGATTGCCGAAGTTGGCGAGCCAGGTGATGAGTTCGAGGCGGCACTTGAGCTGAAACTTATCGCCGACGTTGGGCTAGTCGGGTTGCCAAATGCCGGTAAGTCGACTTTCCTTAGTGTCGTCAGTAACGCTCGCCCGGAGATCGCCGATTATCCCTTTACGACGTTGACACCGCAGCTTGGTGTTGCGACGGTTGACGACCAAGATATTTTGATTGCTGATATTCCAGGATTGATCGAGGGTGCCGCCGACGGCAAGGGTCTGGGGCATGATTTCCTTCGCCATGTCGACCGCACGGCGGCATTGTTACATCTCGTTGATGTTTATAATGATGACGCTGGCGAGGCTTATCAGGTGATTCGGAAAGAGCTGGAGCGCTACTCTGACTTACGTGACCGTCCAGAGATTGTCGCACTGACGAAATGCGAGGGTGTCGACCAAGATATAGTTGATATGCAGATTGCCAGTATTCTACGGGTTAATCCTGATGCGAAGGTTTATACGATTTCTTCCGCCGCGAAGCGGGGAATCACGGAAGTGCTGCGTGAGTTGGTGCGAATTAAACGCGAAGCTAAGAGTCAGCCTACGTCTCCGGATTCATTCGAGATGGGCGATGACGGGGCAGTGACATGCTCAGCCTCTGCGAGGTCATGGAGCTCCGACTCCTCAGGCGGGCGCGGGTCCGAATCTTTAGATGAGGAGAGCGCCCCCCCGACCGAGTCAGAAGCTGGGCATGTCGTAACTTTGCCTGTTATTTCTCTTTCCTCTGCTCAGCTCAGTAACGCTTGGAAAGTTGAAAAACTTGAGGACGGCGACGAGGTGAAATTTATCGTCACTGGTCCAAAGATTGAGAAGTTTGCTCGTCGCACGGATTTGAATAATTACGCTTCGGTAAACCGCCTACGCGACATTATGAAAAAGCTCGGTATTCGCGCTGAGCTTACGTCACAAGGCGCCGAACCGGAATCAATTATCTCGATTGCCGGGAAAGAATTTACGCTAGTAGAAGAATAAGTTTTCATAACAGTGCTTGATGATGTGTACTGGGTAGTGTAATGCTATTGACAAAAATAGCCAAGTATGCTACAATGAAAACATAAGACGAAACTATATGTTTGCGCCACAGGTTTTTCATGTACTTAAGGCGTAAATAAGAGCCTTAAGTATTTTACGAATTTGTGGTGCTAGATTTTAGGAATGGAGGGATTTTATGACTACGAAGAAATGTTATAAACGAGAATATATTTGCCAAAGCAACGAGTATGCAGATGATCTACAGTTTGTAACCAAGCATCCTGACGGTTTTACGCCCGGCTTCCCGGATGATCCGAGCCGGAGTAGCTTATCTCAGTTGACTATCAACTCTATTGCCAGACGGACGGCAGTTAGATCTAATGGGCTTTCATGTGAAGCTGGTGATTATATACTCCGTGAGTTTTATAAAATTTTGGGAGGTGAGTTTAGTATTTGGCGTATTATATCCATTCAATTGGTGCCAAATTGCGCTAGGCTTAAGCTGGGAACTCCCGATCCGAGAGAAGATCCTTCATTGGGGGAGGATTTAGCTTGCGAGCTATTAGGCTATGAGTCTATTGTCGTAGATGTTGAAGGCGAAGATACTGCCGAGCATCGTTATCTTGCTGACCAGCAGTCAATTTTATACTTACAGCGTAGAGACGAGAAGAATCCAAACAAAATTGACTATCTTAAAATTCACGTGTGGCATTATTCTAAACGCACTTCTCTTCGGAGATCTGAGCAGGCATCCATAAGCATAAGGCACTCCGATCTTCCTGATTATTATTATGCTTATCTATACTGGAAAAGCAGAGATACGAAACGGATTATTGCTGAGATTACAGAAAAGACGCCTTAAATGTCGCCGCTTATTATTTTTTGCACCACCGCTACCTAGGTAGCACAAAACCGGAACAACATTATCGTTCCGGTTTTTTCATGCCTTTTACTATCCCTCCGGCGCCACCACCATAGTACAGTTACCATTGGCTTTTGTCCGTAGCGGGTGGGCAAAGCTCGATGGCGGCAGCATGCGCGTCGTCGGCCAGTACGGCTACTACTGGTCTCGTACCTCTATATCTACTACTAACGCCTACGTCCTGTACATCAACCCTACAGGCGTCAACCCGTCAGGCAACGGCAATCGTTTCGTCGGTCTCCCCTCCGCTGCCGTACTTCCTCTTCCTCCATTAGGCACTACCTGGGTAGAGGCAGCGGAGGGGGAAACCGTCATTTCGCATGTTACCGTTTGATGGATGAATGACAGTAGGATCCGTATACAAATACCAGGCAAGAGTAGATGAAACTGCTGTACGCGCCCAACTATAAGCACCGCGTATATTACCAACATTCCCATAGTCTAAATAGACATACCCGCTACGGACAAAAGTGAGTGGTAAAATGTTGTGATTATAACAACGCACATTTCCACAGTAATAACAGAGGAGATATGGCATAATGTTGTAAAAAATACATGAAAAATAGTCAGCAAAAATCCTCGAAAATCCTTGCTATTTCTACGCGAGTCAAGTATACTAGTAACAGTTCGAAAGAACATAAGGCTAACTGCGAGCCAACGATAAGTTGAGAGCTTATATGTTCAAAAAGTCGCCATGCTATGGGCGATTTTTTGGATTCCGGCTAGAGTCAGCGGAGGGGGCGACCATAGTAACGATTGCCATAGTTTGATGGATAGATAATGGAAAAGCTGAAGTATAGACTGTAGGTATCGTTAGTCGAGTTTGATGTACGCGTCCAGCTATAGCCGTTTGCTCCGATGACTCTTGTCTGGCTGACGCCAAGATCTACATATCCACTACGGACAAAAGCCAATGGTAACTGTACTATGGTGGTGGCGCCGGTAGTCGTACTTCCTTTTCCTCCATTAGGCACTACCTGGGTAGAGGCAGCGGAGGGGGGAAACCAGCCCAAAGATTATTACTGTCTGAAGGATTAACACTTGTAGGACGAGTGTAGAGATGATAAGCAGTAGCAGACGATCTAGCCGTACGTGACCAGAAGTCGCCGCTGTTACCGACCACCCGCATAGCACCCTCATAGTCAGTACTAACATTAACCCATCCGCTACGGACAAAAGCCAATACTTGGCTATCGATTTTTACGTCAGCAGCAGATATTCATAAACACTATTGACAAAAATACAAATCTGTGCTACAATGTAAGTATGTAGTGAAAAACTCACTACAGATTAAGAATTAGACTTTTCGTAAAGAGTATCGGACAAAACCCGTATACGGGTTTTACTGTTGAAGAACAGTAAAACCCGTATACGGGTTTTACTGTTGAAGAACAGTAAAACCTTACGCTAGAAGTCTACGCCCTTTGACATAATGACTTGCTAGACGTATTCTCGCCTTACTTGCCTATTCGCGCAGCGACACAGTAGGCAGCTAGGGCGGAAATACCAGTTTCTCCCAAAAAACAAAATAGAGGAGGTAGCAACATGGAAGCTACATTATCATTTATTCAGGAATTGAGCGAGAAAATTACAGAGTTAATCGGTTTTCATCTCGGTGCAGACCATATCCATTATATCGGGGAAGACGGCACGGGCTGGCATTATTATATCCAGGCTTTGCAACCGGGCTACCCGGTACTCGCGATGCATTATCGTGGACCGCTGATGCTGGCGTTGCCTTTTGCAGATTACTGCAAGCTGGAAGCTGGCGAGATCACGGTCGACGCATACATTGCGCAGTCGCACTGGAACTATGGCTATTACTGGGGTGGCGGCGGACTGCTAAGCGGTGCTTACTGGCAACCATTGGAGGCAGAAACCGGCATTCATGATACTGAGCGTATCAGCCGTTATCTGCAGATCTTGAGTTGTCGTACGTTTCGTCGTTCCAGCGGGCATATACCGAGTATTGAGAATTGCGCGAAGTGTCAGCTCGATGAGACAGGCTGCCCGTTTTCGCCGCAGAACCAGACTGGTTCATGGGACAACGAGGTCGCAGAGCCGGACGGTCGGGTGGAATTATTCCAGGCAGTTTGTGAACGCGTGCAGCAGGAGCTCGGCTTTGAGCGCTACGACTTCATGTCACATAATGAATCTAAGCATGAGCTTTTGCTCTTCCCGGGCATGAAGCCGAACACTGTACGGATTTTCCTTAGCCGGGATTTGCTTAACGATCTGCTTTATCATCCGGAGGTGAAACGCGACTGGAAAGAGATGGCGGCGCGCCTTGACATTGCCTTGGCGATGCCGTTCCATCCGGAGCAGCGCACAATGCTTGACCTGAATGCTCCTGACTTACGCGCGGCCTGCCTTGATTTTTGGGGCGACAATATGTTGCAGAAGGTAGGCTCTGCTGAAGCTGCTGCTATGCAGACTGCACGGGTCGATCACGGGTTCATTACCCCGCGTGGAATTAAAATCCTGACAACCCTTAATAAGGCTTTCAATAAGGTCATTGATAAAGCTCGTGGCTAATCGCAGGATTCGGCAAGTCATTATGGGGACCGCTGGTCATTACGACTGGCGGTTTTTCATTGCAAAAAGTCCTTGACCTGGAGTCCACTCCAGACTTTATAATGGAAATATGAAGATTAGCGAAGTAGCGAAGCAGACTGGTCTCCCGGAGGATACTCTGCGTTTTTACGAAAAGAATAATCTCATCGGCGAGGTTCCACGCGTGAACGGTATTCGCGATTATTCCGAGCAAAACTTGCGACGGATTAGTTTCGTGAAATGTCTGCGTGGGGCAGAAGTGCCGATTGAGGTGATCCGGAAATATGTAGAGTTAGTAGATGCCGGCGAAGATACCTTACCCGAACGAATCAAATTGCTAGAAGCCCAGCGCGATGCGCTGGATCGGAAACTAACCGAAACTCAAGCGGCTTATGACAAAATCGTTTATAAAATTAACTTATATCAGAAAGGAGAAAAATAGTGAAGTATGTCAAACTTAATAATGGCGTAGAGATGCCGGCTGTGGGTTTAGGAGTATTCACTTTTAGCCCCGAAGATGCGGAAAAAGCCGTAGAAAGTGCCCTAAAATCCGGCTATCACTTGATTGATACGGCAAACTCTTATGTCAACGAGCGGGCGACTGGTCGCGGTATCAAGAACTCTGGTATCAAGCGCGAAAATGTGTTTATTAGTTCTAAACTCTGGCCGTCCGAATACGAAAACGAGAACGCGGTAAACGAAACTTTGGCGCGCCTCGGTATTGAATATATTGATTTACTTTTCTTACATCAGCCATCCGGCAATTATCTCAACGGCTACAAAATGATAGAACGGGCAGTGAAAGACGGTAAAGTTCGCGCCATTGGTCTATCTAATTTTGAAGGCGAATACTTTGACGATATTTTGAACCACTGCGAAATTAAACCGCAAGTGATGCAGGTAGAGTGCCATCCATATTATCCGCAAGTGGAACTCCGCGAGAAACAACTATTGCCGAATGATATTAAGCTGATGTCTTGGTTTCCGCTTGGACACGGCGATAAATCCCTCGTGAACGAACCAGTAATTGTGAAACTCGCCGAAAAATACGGTAAATCACCAGCCCAAATTATCTTACACTGGCATACACAGATGGACTTTATTGTGATTCCGGGGTCGCGCAGTCCTGAGCATATTAAAGAAAACATTGATATTTTTGACTTTGAACTAACTGACGCAGAAATGGCAGAAATTGCTAATATCAACAAGAACGAAAGATTTTACTATCGCGACCCAGAAAACTTAAAAAGTTGGGTAAACCTAAAACCACAGTGGGAGGAAGAATAAATGAGTAATCAATTTGGTCTAGTTTACGCGGGCGCAATTACTGAGAATGAACCCAGCAAGGTCAATATTAAGCCGGTAGAATATGCGGTGAACGATATTAAGGTATCGGCAAATCTCTATCTGCCACCAAACTTTGACGAAAATAAGAAATATCTCGGCATTACAGTCGCCCATCCGAACGGTGGTTGTAAGGAACAAGTCGCCGGGCTATATGCGCAGAAATTAGCAGAGTTGGGATATGTGGCGGTTGCGGCCGATGCGCGCTATCAGGGTGCTTCAGAGGGTAAACCGCGCCTGCGCGATTATCCAGAGAACCGTATAGAAGATGTCAGTGGAATGGTGGACTATCTTATTTCCTTACCGTATATTGATAATAAACGCATTGGTGCGCTAGGTATTTGTGGTGGCGGTGGTTATACTCTCGCCTGCGCCCAGACCGACAAGCGCATTAAGGCGGTCGCAACTCTATCTATGTTTAACTCAGGTCGCGTGCGCCGCAATGGTTTCTTGGATCAAGATGTTACTGGAATTACTAGCCGCTTGGAACGCGCCGCTGAAGCGCATACTTCAGAACTTCAAGGTAAGGTAAAATACGAAGGTTTCTTGCCGCCGCACGAGAATGATGACGAACTGCGTGCTAAAATGGCGGAACTTCCAGAAAACTCGCTTTATCGCGATGGAATTGAGTATTATGGCATTACGCACAAGCACCCTAACGCTACTGGGAGCTATACGACTGAATCGTTTATGAAGTTAATGGCTTTTGATGTAGAAGATCGGATGGATTTACTCACGCAGCCACTGTTAATGATTGTCGGTAGCGAGGCAGATACTAAATATATGTCTAAGGATGCGTTTGAGAAAGCCGTCAACGCACCAGAAAAAGAATTATTTGAGGTAGCCGGCGCAAGTCATATCCGCACTTACTATGTCCCGGAATATGTAGAAGCAATCGTAAAGAAGTTAAACAATTTTTATAGTAAATATCTTTAAGGAGGTAAAGATGAGCAAAAAGTTAGTTGGTGGAATTATTGGCGCAGTAGTCGTAGTCGCGATATTCGGACTAAGCGCATTCTTCTTACGCGGCCGTAATTCCGAGAACGAAAATAATAATGATAACAACGGAGGAAATGCTCAAGTGGAAAACAATACAAGCAAAACTGATGGTAAAATCTTAGTGGCTTACTATTCCGCTAGTGGTAATACCGAGAATGTCGCGAAGAAAATTGCAGACAATCTTGGAGCGGATACTTTTGAGATTGTGCCACAGGAAATCTACACTGATGAAGATTTGGACTGGACGGCGGACGGCTCGCGCGTCAATCGTGAACATGAGGACGAAAGCTTGCGCGATATTGCGCTAGTTAATACCGCTCCGGCGGATTGGGCCTCATACGATACAGTCTTGATTGGCTATCCGATTTGGTGGGGAATTGCAGCCTGGCCGGTGAATAACTTTGTCAAAGAGAATGACTTTTCTGGCAAGACCGTAATCCCGTTCGCCACTTCGACATCCTCTGGACTAGGGCAGAGCGGGGAATTATTGGAAGCTATGTCGAATGGCGGTGATTGGCAGACTGGCATGAGGTTTAGCTCGCGCCCATCTGACGGCGATATCAAAGATTTTACAGATAGTATTTAACACAGAGAATGTAGCTGAACTAGCAAGAGACGATAGCTTTCGCTACCGTCTCTTTTCGCTGATGCGCGCCCACCCCGGGGCACATTGGTTTGTTTTAATCCGCTGTTTTTGTTTTTGTTAAAGTCTCCACACTCCACCAAACGTATTCAGTGGAACCCCTGTGAAGCGTACCAGCTTATACTTAGAATATAGCACAAACAGTTTCGTGTCAAGAGATTTTGCGCGAAAAGTCCAAAAATTATCAATCTCCGACCCTGCGGTATTGACAAAAATGCAATTCTGTGCTACAATGAAGAGATAAGGCCTATCTGCGTAGCGGATAGAGAACATTAAGGAGGGTGCAATTATGCTAACCGATAGAGAAAAGTTGCGTGTCGGTAAACTCATCGCACGCATTCCGGCAACTCGAAAACCATTACGGATGGAAGAAGGAGGTCTTTGTCAGCTGCGCAGTAAAAACGCCGCCGACCTAAAGGTAAATCGGCACTATGCGATTGGCGGACCGAACTATAGGGAGCTTGACCGCTCACTGCATAGCCGCAGGTCGGAAACGACCGTACCATATTATTGTCGTTTTGACATCTTTGAATATGGTCAACCTGCGGACATTGAGGATTGTGCTCGTAGGTTGTCGCGGCTCAGTATTCAGCTTAAAGTTTCTGAACTACGGCATTGTCGCCGACAAGATCTTTCACCTGCTGAAGCACGCTATCTCGGTCAATGTTTCATGGTTTGTGGCAAGGTTAACCAAGTCTTTGGCTATGACACCTATGAACCGTCTTGCTCCGAAGCGCAGTGTGCTATCGGCAAGGATGGAACAGGGATGTATCCCTGTAGAATGAAACCTGCGCCGGTCGTGATGGAAGAGGGGCAGACCATCGAGTTTGTGTATCACGTAGAGGAGCAAAGCGGACGCTTAATCAGTGTTTTTGATTATGGCAAACTTCGTACTTATAGCTTCACTCCTCAAGAGTTCATTGCGAAAGGCGGATTCGGTCCAACGCAGCTCAATGCTATCATATAGCTTAGTTTGATCGGTTTAGCCTCGGCTAAAGGGCAGTTACGTTTTTGTAACTGCCTGATTTTATTATACGTTTTTACTACGAGGTATTACAATTTGACGAAAGTGTTTATCTGTGGCAAAATAGAAAGATGAAACCGCTCAAATTCACGCTGATTACGCTTTTCCCCGAGGCCTTGCAACCTTATCTCAATAGCTCTATGCTTTATAAGGCGCAGGATCGCGGAATCATTGCGATCGATTATGTGAATTTGCGCGACTTTGGCCTCGGTCCGCATAAATCGGTCGACGATACGCCGTACGGTGGTGGCGACGGCATGCTCTTGCGCTGCGAGCCGGTTTTTGCAGCGATTGAGAGCGTCAAAGCTGATGACCCGGCCGCTGAAGTCATTCTCCCCACGCCCGTCGGCACGGTCTGGACGCAGGAGCTAGCGAGACAGTTCGCTGGAGTCGACCCCACAACAGATGGGGCCGAGAACGCGGCCCGAGAAAAGACGGCGCAACAGCCTCAACCAGGTTCTCAGCATTACATCATCCTTTGCCCTCACTACGAAGGTTACGACGAGCGTATTATGAGTATTGTCGATTATCCGATCTCGCTTGGGAACTATGTCTTGACTGGCGGGGAACTACCGGCGCTAATCATTATTGACTCGATTACGCGGTTATTGCCGGGTGTACTTGGTGGCGAAAATTCGGCGGCGATTGAAAGTTTTTCCGATGGTGATAATCTCGAATACCCGCAATATACGAAGCCGGCCGAGTTTCGCGGGATGGCGGTGCCGGAAGTTTTGCTTTCTGGTCATCATGGTAAGATTGCTGAATGGCGCGCCGAGCAGAGTCGGTTAAGGACGGAGCGGAAACAGCCATAGTCGCGGCGGTGCTATAATATTAACTATGGATTTATCCGCGCCGATTGAATCAGTGAAAGGAGTTGGCCCGAAGACCGCCGAAGTTTTGCGGCGGGTGAACTTGCGCACTATCGGCGACCTCGTCTATTGTCTCCCGCGTGTTTATGAAAACTACCAGACAACGGTCAAAATCGCCGATTTACGGCCCGGCAAAGTTGTCATTCGTGGTAAAATTAGCGACCTGCGCCTCGTCCGCACCAGCCGCAAACGCCTGACTATCACTCAGGGTGTTATTCGCGACGACACTGGCGCGATTCGCACGCTTTGGTTCAATCAGCCTTACCGTGCCAAACAATTTGACGAAAAGCGCGAGTATTATTTCACTGGCACTTATGAATTCAAGAGTGGGCGCTATCAGCTCACCTCGCCTAGCGCCACCCTTGTCCAAGACGTCGAGCAAGATTCCGCGGCCGGCTTCCAGCCGATTTATTCGGCTAAGAGCGTCATTAAGCCTCAAACTTTTCATAAACTGATGGATGGCCTCCGTCCTGACTTCACCAAAATTCCAGATTTATTACCGCTCACAGACGGCGCACCAAAATTCATTACGAAAGGCGCGCGTGCCGAGGCGCTCTATAATTCACATTTTCCCGAAAGCCCCGAAGACGCCGAGAAAGGCCGCGAATATCTCGCTTATGAAGAATTATTTGAACTCATCCTCGCCGCGAAACTTAACAAGCAGGAAAATCAACGTCTAAAATCAATCCCACTAAGATTTGAAGCTAAATTTATCCAAGCCATTGTCCAGCACCTGCCGTTCAAACTTACTGGAGCTCAGCGCCGCGCGACTTGGGAAATTTTGCAAGACCTCGAGCGCGGCACGCCAATGAACCGCTTACTCCAGGGGGATGTCGGCTCCGGCAAGACTATCGTCGCCGCCCTTGCCGCCGCCGAAGCTACGAAAAACGGCCATCAGACCGCCCTGCTCGCTCCGACCGCAATTCTCGCCACCCAGCATTTCGAGAGCCTCGGAGAATTGTTTAGCATGCTCGGCGGTGCCTTGCAGCGTCAGAAGATTGCCTGGCACATGCCGCGGATTGCGCTCTTGACCGGCTCAACTCGCGACAAACGCCAGCTGAAAAAACTCATCGAACAGGGTGAAATCGACTTTGTCGTCGGTACGCACGCGCTGCTTACGGACGATACGCATTTCCATTCGCTGGCGTTCTGCATTATCGACGAGCAGCACCGCTTTGGCGTCGGTCAACGCCAAAAACTCCTTTTGAAATCGCCCGAAAACACTGCCCCGCACCTCCTCTCGATGACCGCCACTCCGATTCCGCGCTCCCTCCAACTCACCGTCTTCGGCGACCTTGACGTTTCGCTCCTCAACGAACTTCCGCCGGGGCGTCAACCGATCGTCACTAAAATTCTTCCCGAGGTCGAGCAGCGCGACGAACTTTACCCTGCGATGCGCGAACTTTTAGCTAAGGGTCAGCAAATTTATTGGATTTGCCAGGTAATTGAAGAAAAAAATGCCAATACCGCTACTCCGGTCATCGAACAAGCCAAGAAACTCGCTAAGCTTTTTCCGAAGATAAAAGTCGACATGCTTCACGGTAAGATGAAACCCGACGAAAAGGATGCTATTATGACCCGCTTTGCCGCTGGTAAAATTCAAATCCTCGTCTCGACCACGGTCGTTGAAGTCGGCGTCAACGTGCCGAATGCCAATATGATCGTCATCCAAGACGCCGAAGGCTATGGCCTCGCCCAGCTTCATCAACTTCGCGGGCGCGTCGGTCGCGGCGATCAGCCGGCAAGTTGTTACCTTCTCACGACCGGCGAAGGTAAACCCTCGCGTCGCTTGCGTGAAATGGAAAAGTCAACTGACGGCTTCCATCTTGCTGAAGTCGACCTCAAAATCCGCGGCCCGGGCGAAATTTACGGTTCGCAGCAGCATGGCGAGCTAAATCTCCAAGTCGCAAACTTGACAGATACGCAGCTTATTGCTCAGGCTAGTCATCATGCCTCCGAGTTTGTCAAACATCCCGAAAATCTTCAAAATTACTCTGAACTCGCCACGCGCATCAAGAAATACCAGCAACTCACCACCCTAAACTAGACAGAAATCAAAAAGTATGCTATAATGGAAGTATGGGGTAGTCATAATCTGCGACTACACTGTTTTTATTAAGGGGTACCAACCCCCGCATTTTTAATAATCTAAAAGATAGAAGACTCATAGAAGGGAAGTGATTTTTCATGCGGTTATCGACCGCAAACAAGACCAGTAAGGCGACTTATTGTATGGCCATTATTGTTTTATTGATAGCGCTCAGTTATGGTGCTATGCGTTCTGCTGGAGTTATCTGGTCAAAACTTAGGACCGAAGATAGCAGTAACAAAGTCAATCTTGACGAAGACGTCGATACTGAGGTTCCGCTCGAGAGCCTGAGCAATATCGACCACGGCGACACATTGGCGGAAGTTATGGAGGGGATCCGGCGTGAAGACTTCGAGGTCACGGCGGTTTTTACCGCGGACGGAGAGAAGCTGTTCGAGTACACCAGCTATAGCGGGGATAATGTTCAATTAAGCGCTGAGCACGTCCAGCTTATGCGCAAGTATGATGGCATTATCAGGCTACATAATCATCCGCTAGAGTGCCATGCTTCGTTTTCTCGCTCTGACCTCGAATCTTTAGTCGGCTGTCATGCTGGCTATGGCATTATCGTCAGCAAGAACGCCACCTATGTCGTCACTCCAAACCGTAAATGGCCGTCGGTCGATGAGATTGACACCTTTATGCGCGAACATACCGATATGATGGAGGTCGTTTGGCCGCCGGATTATGACGAAGAGATCCCAGTGACAACCAAAGAGCTGATGGAGCTCGTTGCTGAGGAGTATGACCTTAGATATTACGAGTGGAGCAAATCTAAGGTTTCCTCCGAAGAAGTTGCGCGGGCGATTCTCGGAGGGTAAAACGAGTAGTCTTCTATCGGTAGAAGACTGAGGCGCGTCGATTTTGGACGCGCCGTTCTCTTTTATGTGATATGTTATAATGGTAGAGACAAATTAACTATGTATTCCACTACGACTCTAGTCAAAAATTCAAAAATGAGCGGTAAGTTGGTCGGTACGCATCAGTTGCTCGACAAGGCTGCCCGCAAAGTCCTAGCGAAACATCTCCCGCGTGGTCGATTTTTTCCAAGCAGTAAGGAAATTCTGCAATTCGAGGGTGCGCGCGGCCCAGACGGTCTAAAACGTAAAAGTCCGGACGATGATGATCCTTCGCATATGTTCGGTGATGACAATGGCGCGGAATTGTGGCAGCAAATCGCAGACCATCGTCATAATCTCGTCCAAGCCCTCAAAAAACACGATGAGGTTCGCGCGGCGTTTGAGGCAGCCTGGATGGCACACAAGATAACCGACAGTCTGACTCCGGCGCACCATTTTCCGCTTTCTGAGGCCAAGGAAGAGCTGATGTCGAACAAGGAATTCATCAAAATCTTCGGCGAACCGATTAAAGGTATCATGCACGGCCGCAGTGCTCTCGAAACTGCGCGCAATAACTGGCTTTATTGGGGGGCTGGCGGCTACATGTCGAAGCATGTTGGTTACGAATATGGCGTCGCAGTGATTGCCGCCGCTTTGCCTGAGCGTACAATTATGCCGCATGTGAATTCCGAGGAATTTTGCCTTGTTGAGCCGAAAAAAGTGCTCTATGAGGCGATTGACCGCTTGCAGGTCGCGGCAATGTATGACCAATTCCGTCGAGACGGCTGGACGGTCGACCTCGCTATGGCGACCAAGAACCAGCTCTTGCCGGAAATTGTTCGTGTCATTGCTCTGCTCTGGTATTCGGCAGCCGAAGAAGCTTATGGTTTGCATCGCGCTCGAAAGGCGAAAAAATGACACACTTTTCGCGTGGCGGTAAAGGTAGTCCCGCAGCAACTGATCTCCGCGTCATCGCCGGAAAATACAAAGGCACGAAGCTCGCGTCTCCCCGGAATTCCGCCACTCATCCTATGGGCGCGCGCGAGAAAAATGCCCTGTTTAATATGTTGCAGCCTTGGATTGCTGATGCGCGGGTGTTGGACGCTTACGCCGGCTCCGGCGCACTTGGTATCGAGGCGCTTAGTCGGGGTGCTACAAGTGCCGCTTTCGTTGAACAGCAACCGGCAGTTGTGCGAATTCTACATGAGAACTTATCGCGTATCGGAGTTGCGGCGGAGGTCTTGACTGAGGCAGTTGCGGCGGCGACTAGGCGGGCGGATTGGCAAGGGAAGTTCAATCTCATTATCGCCGACCCGCCGTATGACAACTTTCAGCAATCAGAAATCGAGGCGCTGAGCGGACTTCTGATGTCGGGCGGGATTTTAGCATTATCATATCCGGGGGATTTGGGCGAGTTGGAGCTGACGGGGTTTCAGCTCTTAACAGCGCGTCATTATGCTGCTGCCGGTATCGGCATTTACCAAAAAACTATGTTATGATGGTATAAACAAGGAGGTATCAATGGAAAAAGAAAGCCAAGCTAAGACCAGCACCAAGGCGTCAAACCAAGGGCTGAACCAAGGTAGTAAGAAAAGTCCGGTGCAGATCGTCGCGCTTGTGATTGCACTCATCGCCGCGGTTGCATTAATCGGGCTATATTTGCTCATGAGCGCCGAAGAGAATGCCGATGTTGGGTCGAACACGGTCGAAGAGGAAACGATTGAAACGAAATGCGTTATCACGGAGTGTATCAAGGAGATCGAAACTGGCGATAGCATTGAGAAAATTACGGAAGTAATTGGCGTCGAGCCAGAGACTGATGAGACTACGGGCACGGCAAAATGGAAGTTTAATAGCAAAGAAAGTATCGCACGCGAGAAGAGCGGTAGTAGCTATATCTTGCAGGCGACTATTGATAAGACCAAAATTGCGAATGATGATGTTGATTTGTCAATTTTCACTGAGCTGAAACAAAAGCTGGAGAGCGGCGAATCGTTCACTTACGACGAGCTGGTCAAGCAGCTTGGTGGCGTCGAAGGTACATTGGCCGGCAAAACTGATACCTCGAAGCGCTATGCCTGGGTAGATAAACATGATCAGACCTTTAGCGCAACTTTCTCTGACAAAACTGGGCAGTGCAGTATTATTAGCTTACGCTAAGTTTTAGTATGCAGTAGGGTGCTTTTGGTGCCCTACTTTTGTCATTTCAGGAAGTTTTATGCTATAATAGAACCGTTGCCCGTGTGGTGAAATTGGTATACACGTATGCCTTAGGAGCATATGCCGCAAGGCGTGCTGGTTCAAGTCCAGTCGCGGGCACCATCAATGAATTCCTTGCCTTTGAGCAAGGTAGCAAAAGGCTCTTTCCAGAGGAAATGAGGCCTTTTTTCATCGTCAATTTCGAGGTTCAAGACGCATTTTCGAGTAAGCATGTCTTTTTCGGCTACACCAGCATTTCTTATCTGTTGCGGAAGGTTTTTAAGCAGGTTCAAGAACTCATCTTTAGAAACTATGGCTTGTTGGTATTTCTCGATATTGCCATCAATCTTCGAAAGTTCTGTCTCGATGTTTGCTAGGTCAGTTTCCAAAGACGCTAACTTATTCTGGGCGAGCTCACGGGGCTTCGAGCCAACTTGTAAGCTTGGCATTACGTTAAAAGAAATATGGTTTATTTCTGACGTTAGGTGAGATTTTCTACCTTGTAGACTACGGCGGTCAGTTCTCAACTGGACGACTTTCTCATCCGACCGTTTACCAAACTGCTTGCTATATGCTTTGTATTCTTTCTCCGTAAACTTTACGCTGTCTAGAGCTCTGTATAGAACGTTAAATATCGCCTCTGCACGTATGCTCTTTTGTGTTCTGGTACACTCCTTGTTGTCGCATCTATAATATAGATACCTTTCCTTACTGTGCGACCGACTAGCTCCAGGATACATTACATGCCCACAAACACCGCAACGCACCATGCCTCTTAAAGGATAAAATGTAGCACGATTCTTCTTACTGGTTTTACCGGTCTTTCCATGAGGATTATCCGCAACAATAGCCTGAACTTTGTTGTATTCTTCCTCCGTCACCATTGGCTTGAAATCATCAATTACTTTCCTTAAGTCCACCTCTTGGTCTGCTTGGACTAGCACTCCATAGTAAAATGAATCTTTGAAGATATTTGTCGGAGTATTTATACTTGGCTTTATTGCTCGCGGAGTTTTATTCTTCCTATTAACCTTTGTCATCTTTTCCATTCCACTTTGTAGCCAGTAATCCAAAATCTCCTTATTGCCCGCACCTTCTAACTTCATCTCCCAACCCTTACGGACTAAATCAAAGTTACTATCGGGTTCATAAAACCCTTGTAAGTTGCGATTATAGCCCCATTTTGGAGTGCCAGAGGACTTACCTTCTGGCAGTCTATTATCATTAGCACGTAACACACCTTCAGAAATATGCTCGGAGTATTGTTTAGCTAGAGCAAATAGGATGTTCAACATAAGCTTACCACTACTATCATTCTCAAATCGACAAAACGGGAACTTCATGTCCTTAATGATTTCCTTGTCATACATGTCCATGATGGTACCAGACTCTAGTGAGTTGCGAGAGAGCCTATCAGGATGCCATGCAATAATACCATCATAGATACCGTTTTCGATATCTTGTATCATCTCCATAAATGCTGGTCTGTTCTTGGGTGTTTTGGCAGACTTTTCTTCACGTATGACCTTAACAATCTTTAGTCCCTCACGCTTTGCTAGAGCCTTACAGTCCTTTATCTGGTCTTCAATGGAATGCTCTTGACTACCTTTATCTTCTGTAGATTTCCTCGCATACAGGACATAGTTCAGTTTAGATACATCTATCTCCTTTTTGCGTGCCATAGATGTATTATATCATATTACCCCTGTTATTAGAACTTAATCATACCTCCTCTATTATCACTCATAGTAGTTGCTGTATCAAACTTCGCCCATTCTGGATTGGGGCACGGTGTATTTTGCAGGTGTTTCAGGCAGTGGACTAGAGCAACCAGATTGTCGCCAGCCTCATCCTCTTTGGACCGTAAAGCGAGCACTAGCCGACTATCACTATCATCAGGCTTCAAAATCAAACCATTCTGATTAGTCTTCATCAGCTAGTGCCTCCGTGTTTATGTTAGTTTTTGTTTTATACTGACATTATCTCGTAAGACACCAAAAAGTTCTTCACCCGTGAGGGGGATATTTGGGGGATGTTTTATTCTATATCGAGTCTATAAGCGGTTGGGTTTGTCCGGACCCTGTTGACGTGCTTATGGCCATCTCCGTAGTATGGAGCTAGAGCTTCATCAAGTTTGCATTTATGCCTAGATACAGTAGCGACGTTATCGTCACCCCATATCCTTGCTATCTCCACCATCGTCAGAACATGCTCATCATTCAATAGGAATGCTACTAGGACTTCCCGGAGTTTACCACCAAAGGCTATTTCCTTATCGCGAAACAGAATACGTCCACCAACCAGTAGCTCATAATCACCAAGTTTCGTAGGCTGATGTCTAGACTGTGCGGAGCGATTGATAGACTTGAGATGATATAGTTGCCCTCGCATATCAACAATTAACCCGATATAGTGCCTCAAATAGTCACCACAATTATCTGGAGTTAGTTCACCAAACGTATTGCCAGCAATTAGTCTAGCGTGTAAATCTAACTGGTCGGTGCCCAGAACTAGCGTATCTAGTTCCTGTTTCCAAGAAGATATGTCATCAACAGTTAGGGGCAGAGTTTGAGCTTTAACCGACAGCCTACCTAGACTTTTAGCTATTTCTTCTAAATGCTCCAATTCTTCTGTTGTATCGCCCCGAATCATGGGTATATTATAACAGATGTAGTCGTCGATTAGTATTGAGGGGTGCCGTATTATATACTACTGCTCATCTAATTCGGCTAGTTGACGCAAAAGTTCCGCCCTGCGTTGCTCCTTATAATCGTCAACAACCGTTTCAGGTATATCTAGCGTGCTTTGGTGTCGGTTCATAAACCCAGCAACGTCCTGATTGACGATAATATCTTCTCTACTAATCGGTCGAGTGAGATATAGACTGTCCAAAGAAACACAACGGGAAACCGCCACATAAGTCTGACCCGAGCTAAATGCTCCTCCCTCTAAATTTACCTCTACTGATTTGTAGGTTTGACCCTGTGCCTTATGAATGGTTAATGCCCATGCCAAACGTAATGGAAATTGCGTGAAAGTAGCAACAGTCCGAGCTACCAATTTTTTAGTATTGGCATTATACTCATAAACTTTCTTCTCCCAAGTAGCACGGTCAATGCGGTATTCGACTTTGTTAATCATAACTTTCACCATATCCTGCGATAGCTCCGATACAACCCCAATAGTGCCGTTCACCCAGCGTCTACCCCGATTGGTTCCGTATGTAGCCTCATCACCCTCTGTATCGTTCTTCAACATCATAACTTGAGCACCAACTTTTAGGTGTAGCTCCACTTCGGTTGGAGTACCAAACTTGGAAAAATCACCAGTAATACTTGCTTGATAAGTGTATTCTGGTCGTCCAATTTGATTTAATCTTTCTTGATTAATTCTTGAAACTGTTTCGTTGCGAGGACTGAGGACTATGGCTCGATTATGGTCATCGCGTGGGGCAGTGCCAGAACAATGGTTGAGAACATCCAACTCGTTGTCAGTAATACGGCCCTCCCGCATGTCGTTTAGAATACTGATAAAACCGGGATCCTTTTGCCGAAAAACACGTTTAAGTTCATAGACTGGCAGTGGTGCCCTATCAAATACTGGTGCATTAAAGAAAAACACACCACCATACTTATCCGTCAAATATCTATCTACTTGCGGCTCAACGACTGGTGGTAGTTGATATAAATCTCCGAACATAAGGACTTGTTTTCCACCAAACGGCAATGTATTGTTGTTGGCAAGCTGCAATTTAAGGTCAATGGCCGACATAACATCCACTCTCACCATTGAGACCTCGTCTATGATGAGAACATCAATAGATTTCAAAATCTCCTGACGTTTACCCCATACACCCTTGCGTTTGATTTCTTCAAGGTTTTGAACATTAATATCTAGCCCGAAGAATGAATGCATTGTTTGGCCGCCAACATTTAGTGCTGATATCCCAGTTGGGGCAACTTTTACCACGTTCTTATGTGTATTCTTAACAAAATACTCTAGCAAAAAGGACTTACCGGAACCAGCTCGACCAGTTATATACATGGTTTCATTGGCTCTCTCCATACGATTAAAAATGCGAATTTTCTCCTCGTTTGGTAGTTCGTTATTGCTCTTCGTCACCGGTTTAAGGAGTGCCATCTTAATTACTCCTTATCACTATCATCTAATAGCCCCACCTGATTAACGGCAGCCTTACTCTTCGTCGTCCGTCTAGGCTTCTTTGGTGTAGCTTTAGATTCATTTTTAAGTTGAGGACGAGCGACTACTTCTGATGCTGATGGGTTTAATTGAGTAATAGGTTCGGGCTGGGACGACTCCTGTGCTACGATAGGTGTATCATAGTCGTCATCAGCATTAATAGTTCCTGACTCTTGCCGTAATACCTCCTTATAGGCAAGATTACTCAACGCATAGGCAGTCTGTCGAGTTTCCTCTAGACTAGTAGTTAATTCCGCCAAGCTAGAGCTTATACCTTTGATTAGTTCATGGTATGAAGCAATTTTTTGCTCAAGTGTTTGAATACTATTGCTCATTTGTTCCCAACGGCTAGCATCGTTACCGGTCAGTTCCATAAGACTCCTTTTACATAAATATTATTGTGGTGACAATTAAAAAGGACACCACGAGAGGTGTCTTACTTCCTACATCACACCTAGACACAAAGTGTCCTGGTGTTCTACATGGTGTCCTGTAAATGGGCACCTTGTGTATCAGATGTGATGTATTAAGTAAGACATCTATATTATACCATACGAACCCAATTCATCAAACAGAAACCGCCCTGCGGACGGTTCGCTGGCAGACCTAACGGTCGCCATCGGGGACACTAATTAGCGTACATGATAGATTCACCAGACAAATACTCTAGCTACTATCATCAAAAGAAAAATAATAATTCATGCGAGCGATACTGTCATTTGATATAATTCACCAATACTATAAAACGAACACCTATATCACTTTTACAGAGGTATATACTTTGATGAGTCCTTATTTCTCTATATAGACTATATTGAGTAAGAACCCAATCATTTCCTATAATTCCCCCGCAAAATACCGCCTCAAAACGCCCGTTTTAGGCTGATTCTACAGTGTAATGGTCTGACTTTAAGACACTCTCATTGTCGAGATGATACTTATACCGTCTTCGATATTATGTTGCCGATTTCTCACTGGTGTCGGTGCGATTCAGAGCTAAAACAGTATAATGAATGTCTTTGTCTCTCCTTGAGTTCCTACCCACTTCCGATTGGTGGTGAGCTCCAGTAGAGCAGAGAACTCGGCGGGGAGGGGTTTAGCTAATATCATCAAGATAAAACATCAAAAGACTAAAGGACTACATATAAATCATGCGAATAGTAGTATCTAAACCTCCTCTATTCCGTAAGGGCAAGCCTACTCCATATTCATCAAGCTAGACCGACAAGGGGGCTCTGGAGGGGGTAGCTAAAGTAAGCAACCAACTATTCTCTTAACAGCTCCGCTGTCTGTCTATGAGTATTAAATAAAAGGAGCATAACTATGAGCAATGCTGAAGAGTTACGAACTATACTAACAAGAATCATCAAAAACAACAAGCTATATGGATGTAGTTTTACCTATGGAGTAGCTTTGCGTATGGGTATAGTAAACCAACTATTTCCCGACGAATTAGACCAACTGATTACCGATACGATTGAAGACATCTATAAGGACACTCTGGACGTGATGGGCGACGCGGGTATGCGTGTCGATACTGTTGCTATAGCCCACGTCATTGATATAGCAGTGCTAGACGAGATAGCTCGACATCTTATTGACGAGGAAGATTAGCTACCAGGTAGGAGGAGTCATTGCGACTTCTCCTCTTTTTATGTCACCAATACAAAGCCCTTCGGGCTCTGCCTACAGCCTCCGCTGGTGAGAATAGCTACCTGCTGTTGATTTTGTTCAACTTCTTGGAATTTTCTTCTCTTCGCCGTTGCCGTATTTGTTCGTGCAACTTGTCCTCCAAAATCGTATCGATAGCATCTTGCAATACAAGGTATTGCTTTTCACACTCTCCCTCACTCAACTCGTGTATACCGCTACTCAAAAGTTTATAGAGAACACTAAATCCAGTGTCTTTCAAATACTCATCGAATACGCCTTTTTCGACAAGTTCTTTTACCCTGTCTGACATATACTGTTTTGGTTCAGTAATGTCAGCTTGAGTTTCTGCTTGTTTGACGAGCGACTCAAAGACACGCCGTAAGTAGTTAAAAGCAGCAATGTATAGACCTGAATAATAAGCTTTAGCGGCATTAAGTCTATACTCTTTATCGCCTTTGGAGAGTAGCTTAATAGCGTCACTATTTACGCTCACGTCAAATTGAGTGGCATCTGGATATTGACCAATCTTAACTAGACGAGAATTGGGCATAGCTTCCAAAATAATCTCAACGCTTTTACCACACGTGCATGCGAATTTTATACGCTTAATGGAATTATCAAATACAATGTTTTTATTAGATGTCGATAACTTTATAGCTACGTCTTGAGTATCCGTGTAATGAATCGCTATAAAGCCACGTTCTCCGCCGCAGTTCGGGCAAAAGAGGGTGGTTTGTTGGCCTTTGCTAGATAAGAAATCACCTCTAGTCTTGTCGTCATTGAATTTGTATTCAAACCCAATCGGTTTCGGGATAAAATCTGCAAGTTCTATCGTCATCAGTTAAGCTCCTTTGTCTAAATTATAACACTTCGAGTAATAGGTTCAAAAGTTTTCTGGTAGTTCTCCTACAACTTGTATTCCTCTTGATGTCTTAAGATTGCCAATATCTCTTGCGTGACCGATTCGGGCTCCAATAGCTGAATACTATCATCTTGTGCCAGGTATTCTACAAGATAATCGTAATGTTCAAGCAAGTTCACACTCGGGGCACCAGACCAAGAAAATGTATTTTTTACATTTTCTTGGTCTTATTTGTTTCCCGCGACTGAAGTGAACCGCATTTTACGCCAGTAAAATCGGTTCATAATGAGGAGGAGCATGAGGAAAGCTAAAATTTATTTTAGCTTTCTGAGTCGACGACGAAATGCTGCGCGTTAGCGCAGGTTCCAGTCGCGACAACAACTATTTTTGTGTCAGGGAAAATTGCCTGTCCAATCGCGAAATTAATATATGGATCTAGCTTACAAAAATCCAATTTTTCTAACCTAACTTTTGCTAACTACCTCTGTTAAGAATAGCTTCGGACGTTAAAATTTTTAGAAAAATTTTAACGTCGCAAAAAACAATACTAATGTAGGTCCTCTATAATATCATGAATTATTATATTACAACTACCGGCGCCACCACCATAGTACAGTTACCATTGGCTTTTGTCCGTAGTGGGTATATCTATCCACCAAGTGGCGCTATCCTTAATGTTAGTGCTAATGGCTATGGTTGGTCCAAAACTTCTAAATCATCGACTAGCACATATGATTTAGGCATACATCCGGATAACGCCAATCCGTCCGATAGCAGTAATCGTTATGATGGTTTCCCCCCTCCGCTGCCGTGCCTGAAGCCAATGGAAGAATGGAGATGAGAAATAGCTACTCTCAGGAATCTTCGCGACCAACGGGGAGCGAGCGAAGCGCAGACCCGCCCGTAACGACGGGACGGGTCAAGCGGGTCCTGAAAGTAGCTATTTCTCATATCTTCCTCTTTCCTCCATTAGGCACTACCTGGGTAGAGGCAGCGGAGGGATCGACCGACGTAGCGACCACCGCCAGCTGATGGATCGACCGACGTAGCGACCACCGCCAGCTGATGGATCGACATTATCGGTGTAGATAAATAAGTCATAGGCGTTATTCGGTGAATTCGCCGTACGCGACCACAGCTGAGCATAGCGACCAACATACCACACCGCGCTAGCATCAAGATATACAATCCCGCTACGGACAAAAGCCATATGCTGAACTCAGTTTTCCGAAAGATCGGCACCAAACTGTGGCCAAACCCAGCGGAGGGGGAAACCCCAGTAGCGATTTGTCGCATTCATATTGAGATCCGTAGGGTTGAAGTTGAGACGATAGGCGTTGGTAGACGAGTTTGCCGTACGCGACCAGTCGTAGCCGTTGCTACCGACGTTGGCGACACCACCACCGGTAAGATTAGTATGCCCGCTACGGACAAAAGCCAAACATAACCTAGCGCTAGAGCAAAAGAAGCCAGTCCGCACTTAGCCTAACCATAATCAGACTAATCCCTGCACTCACAATTTTTCCTCTGACTTTGAGAGTCTGGCTTCACGATCTTTCAAAAGGGAACTTATTACAACTGGAGCTTGACCTCAGATGTTGTAGTCGGGTCCCATGGAGCTTGCCCTCCACTTCTTCATTTTAGCACACCGTAAAATCATAAAACGTGCTACAATATATGAGACTCGAAGGAGGAAAATGAAGAATTCTAAGATTACGCGTAAAATTACCCAGGGCGTCTATGTCCTGACTACTCAGGGAGGGGGCTGTATTGTCGACGCAGTCTCCCGTGCCAGTGCCGGCGACCAGCCGTTGATTTCGGTTGCAGTTGCGAAGACGAATCATTCCCATAAGCTACTCGCCGAAAACGACAAGTTCGCCCTCTCGGTTCTTGGCGAAGATGCGGACCCTGAAATCATCCAGACTTTTGGCTTTAATTGCTCTAAAGATTGTGATAAGTTCGCTAAGTGCGAGACCGGAGAAGTCGATGGTGTTCCAGTCATCAAAGCTTCGCTCGGCTACATGCTCTGCGAGAAAGTTGATGCGATTGATACCGAGACGCATACGCTTTATATTGGGCGGATGGTTGAGGGTGATATTTTTTCAGATGCGAGGCCTATGAGCTATGCTTATTACCAAGAACATAAGGGCAAGTTGACTAAAACCCAGAGTGAGCAGGGAAAGACCGCTTGGGTTTGTACGGCCTGTGGCTACGTTTACTATGGCGATGAAGTGCCAGACGATTATAAATGTCCGCTTTGCGGCCTTGGGAAAGATTATTTTAAAAAGAAAGTTTAGCCATCGAAGACCCCGAAAGACCCCCATCAGGGGGTCTTTTTCTGGCCTAGTATCTCGGCGCCAGCTCGCGGCTATACGTTTCATTATAACTCGAGCCATATCTCGAAGCTTGAGCATAGCCCCAGAGGTAACTATCCGCACGCAAGTTAAATACTTCTGCCGAACTCTGGCGCGTTGAGTACCCAGTGGCGCCATTCGTCGCCAACCCTCTGCTCATCTGCGCCTGCGAGTCTGCTCCAAATGTCCGATTCAGCTTCATGCTGCCCGCTACTACTGGCCCGTTGAAGACTAACTGTTGCGTACATGTATTACCCGCATTCCCTACGCCATCGCTTGTCGTTCCAGTACCACCGGCCGTGCCTTCTGCATAATCTACGCAAGTATTGACTTCGCCCTTGGCGATAATCCAAGCGTCAATCCGCGTCACATCACTTTTTACTTTGACGTTATTTGCGAAAATAATCGTCTGCGGCAAACTCCGTACATTATAATTTGTATCATCGTTCGCAGAATTATTAACGTAACTTCCACTCGCGCTACTAATCGTAATATCCGTATTGCTGTCTCCGATAACTGTCACTCCTGCCGCCGGATCACTACCTACTTTTTCTAGGTATGCCGTCAATCGCGTTCGGAACGCGCTCGAGCTCAGGTTTGATCCCGCACCCGCTAGGTTGCATCCAACATTGGAAATCGTGAGTGGCGAATTCGTCGACCAAGGCGAAGTTGCGTTATTGCAAACTGCGTCGTTTGTCGATGTTAAGCCCGTCCCGTTACTAATACTTGCGCCCGAAGCAATCGCCTTACTTTTATCCATCTTGCCAGTCGACGCCGCCAGATATTCTGACCATGAACCGTAGAGATTGCGCGAATCGCCTGCTACAGGCATGCCTTCGGCGTTTTCTAGCTGGGTGCTTCCGGCCGGAGTCATGTACCCCAGCGTTGGTCCGAGTCCACTAATCAAATGCCGTTTCGCGAGCGACATTATAATGCTGTAACCTTGATTATCCTGACTAGAAACTAGTAAACTCCCATTCCAAAACGCCGTTGTCGGCCTTTTGGCGATCGTCCGGCAGGCTGGCTGCGCAACATAGGTATAGTCCTTTGCTGGTTCCGAGGTGTAAGTTACGCTGCTCGCACCATTCGCCTTAATGCCGTAAAAATATCGGAACTTATAGCCGAACGAGTTGCAGTACTTCTGCCCAATATCATCCGGCACGGCCACGGTCGCCGTCTCGCTAGTCGTGTCGCTGCCTGACGCCCCGTTTTCGGCTCTATCCGCATAATCGACCGTATAGCGTGTCAGCCGACTACAAGCAAGTGGTTGCGGATTCCGCCCCCAGAATAGATTACATAGGGCCGTCCCTTTGAACCTCGCTGCCCCTGCGACTAGGCTTGCATCATATGAAATTCCTGCGCCATGATTAAATACCACTGCTTCCTTGCCGATTAGGCGCCGTGTTTTGACTCCGTTCGCCGCACCGCTAATCGCCAGCGTTGCATCTTCTCCTGCTAGCATTGCGTATTCTGATCCCGCTGATGCCCCTAGCCCCACATTCGCTTGAGCCAGAGGATCCTTGCCGTTCTCGTCTGAACCCATATATGTAATATAGGCACAGGCTTGTGAATTCGCAGCGTTTTTACCGCCTTCGACAATCCAGTTGTAACCGGCGCCAGCCAGACCATTCACGACGAAGTCGACGTATTTTTTCTCGTACCTCACGCGCCGGCAAACTCGCTTCGTTTTCCCGCTGTCAGCTGCTGCAAACTGCACGGTCACCGTATCGTTTCCGATTGTCGCTCCGCTATTCTGGCTTTCTTTTCCACTCGGCGAGGTCCAAGTCCCGGTCGCTCCACGCTTATCTTGCCAGTCTTTATTCGCCCAAGCATCCCCGCTCTCTGTGCCGGATTTCGTTCGAATTTTCCAATCTACTGACGGCGCCTGTACGGTGTCATTTGCGCCAAATGGATTAGTTACTTCGTAGAATAATTCATGTTTGAAGTTGACTGTCACATTAGCTTCATCCGTACTAATCTCGACTCATGCTGACCCGTCGGCGGCGCTAGTCGCACTGTAGCCGGATATATCTGAACCTTGCTCAGGAATTTCAACTGTAGACTTGGAGTAAAAACGGTTTTTGTTTTCGTCATTCGTCGTATCATTGATAATTGCACGAACTTCAGACGGGTCGCTACCGCAACCTTGCCCCGAGATATTAAAGCATCGATAAACTTGCACTGTACGTCGACAGTCTTTCGCTCCGTTTGACAAGTCGGTACAAGTACTATCTGAAGATGAGAAGAATGTATCCAAATCGGTAATTGTATTCCCGCCAAGACTACCTCCTCCGGACCATTCGTATTGCGTTTGCGTATAACCGCGCGGAATCGAACGGCTCTGGTAGGTGATTCCTGGAATTGAGCTACCACTACTATCGCGCAAGTCCGTATCGACGGCTGTAACTTGGTATGGAACTTCGGTATTATGTCCGCACCCGTATACCATCCCATGAATATCAAAAGTTGCCGTCCTATCGCGTCCGCCGACTTCGCGATTTGCCAGCACTAATGCTTGACCTGGACCACCCCCAGCAGCGTTGCTAATCCATAGGGCTCCCCAGCGCAGACCTGTGTTATTTCGACAGTTCGTACAGGCACTTTGGACTGCTGGAATTCCGCCTACTGCTACGCCGCCTAAAACCGCTTGCTCCTCGCAGCCATCGGCATTGGCTGCCGCAAGAGCCTGGCGCGGGTGCGCTATTAGCATTGGCAAGCTCAGAATAGCCATCAACGCTAAAGCAATAGCTATGTAGTGAGTAGTGCGTTTCGCGATTTGTTGTTCAATTTTCATCCTATCCCACTCCGTTTGTATCAATCATTGTATTATTTTCAATAAACTCCTCGCACCGCTCCGCTTTTTCTGGCTCTTCAAGACTATTCCAGGCATTTACCATCGCATTACAGTAAGTCAGAGCCTCGTCCAGCGGTAAATCATCAGGATTAATCCCGTCTCCGACTTCAACTACACGCTCCGGGTAACTATTCGCTGCATAAAATAACATTTCGGCAATTGTGATGCGATTGCGATCGTCAATGGTTGCCGCTTCGTTCTTCTGTTCTTCATAATACTCTACTGCGCCTTCAATATTCTGTTCGTCGCTGTCGTCTGATTCTGTATTGTAAATTTTATTCGCGCTGGTTTGAATATCCTTGATTGTTTCATCCTGCAAAAAAGTCATTTCCTCTGGTTCCGGCCGGCTCAACGTTGCAATAATCCACCAAGTCCCCAGCCCAGTCAACAAGATTAGCAAGCCTACGATTAAGATAATCGAAATCATCTTTCGTGTTTTCTCGTTCTGCTTTTTCCGCTCAGCTGCCCGCGCCTTATGCTCCTTGAACGGGTCTTCCTGCCGCGCAGTGATTTTTCCAATCTCCGACGATCGAAACTGAATATTAGACTCTTGACTCGTATCCGTACCTTGTGCGTCAGGCGCCACTGACACACTCCCAGCCTTAGTAGCTGTTTGCGCAGCACCAGAAACCGGGCTACTATTAGACGGCTCGCTCATTCTACCTCCTCGAACCTTACTTGTAATGGTTAAAACGATTATAGTACGATTTTTATTGATCGACAAGTCTGAGTTTTGTGAACCTGTTGTGCTAAAATGATTCCAAGGAGTTTTTATGAAAGTTGAAGAATTTACAATTAGAAGTCAGCACGATGGTCTCGAATTGGGCGTCAGCCTGCGCATTCCAGAACACCCAATCGGGATTTTACAGTTAGTACACGGTATGGCGGAACATCGCGAACGCTATCATGATTTTATGGATTACTGTGCGGCGCAAGGTTTTATTGTTTTGATTCATGACCATCGTGGCCATGGTGCCAGCGTTAAATCCGAAACAGATTATGGCTATTTTTATCAGGATGGCGCACAGGGAATTATTGACGACGTACATCAGCTTACGCTCTATCTGCGTGAGCGCTTCCCTGGATTGTCACTGACGCTGTTCGGTCATAGTATGGGCTCGTTAGTTGTGCGTTGCTACGCGAAAAACTACGACGTTGATATTGACCGTTTGATTGTTTGCGGATCGCCAAGTAAACGCTTCGGAGCCGGCGCTGGGCGTCTCGTGGTCAAACTATTAAAAGCTCTCAAGGGCGAACACTATCGCAGTCCACTTGTTCAAAACTTGTCCTTTAGCGGATATAACGAAAGGTCTGCCAAGCTCGCTCGTCAGAACGGCGAAACTGTCAGTCTTGCTAAGCACTACCCTAGCGAAAGCTCCTGGATCGTCAGTGACCCGGAAGTTGTGGCGGCCTATGACGCTGACGCGCGCGACGGCTTCGTCTTCACGCTCAACGGTTTTGAGAATCTATTTAGCCTTATGAAAACCGCCTATAGTAAATCTGGCTGGAAAGTTGACCGCCCCGATTTGCCAATTTTCTTCATCGCCGGCGCGAACGACCCCTGCATTATCAGCCAAAAAGATTTTCAGAAGGCAGTTAATTTTATGCGCGACCGCGGTTATCTTGACGTGAAGAGTAAACTTTATCCCGGCATGCGTCATGAGATTTTGAATGAAAAGGATAAACAGCAAGTTTGGTCGGACATTGTTGACTTTATCAAGAAATAGCCGCTGGTAGACAAAACTCTCCATCACCCTTATACTAATCGTATGACGAATTTTTATAATCAGACCGTAAAAGCAACCTTGGCGGACTTTTCCGTTGATCCTGAAATTGGCCTTACCGAGAAGGAAGTTTTAAAACGCCAAGAAAAATATGGCAAAAATTCGCTTCATGTTCGCGAAACCCCGCTTTGGCGCAAGTTAATCGAGCCGTTTCTGGATGTCTTCATGGTGATTTTGGTCGCCGCTTTTATTCTGTCGGCAGTGCAGCAGGACTGGATTGAGACGATTGCGATTGGAGTTATTATCATTGCTGACACCGCTATATATTATATTCAGCGCTTCTCGACTGACCGTATTCTTCGTTCGCTACAAAACAGTACGAAGCAGGCCGTTGCTGTAATTCGCGACGGCACAGAGCAGGCGCTGGATGCATCTGAACTTGTACCGGGTGACATCGTGATTTTGCGCGAGGGTGATCGGATTCCGGCCGACGGGCGCATTGTTAAAGAATCTGGACTGCTAGCCGACGAGGCAATGCTGACCGGCGAATCCGAAGCAATTGCCAAGGATGCTCGTGCGATTTCTGGTATGAAAAAAGTCTATGAACAGCGCAATATGGTCTTTTCTGGATCTTTCGTCCTAACCGGTAGCGGACGATTCGTTGTCACGGCAACTGGTGATGACACTGAGTATGGCCGCATCGCTTCGCTTGCCTCTTCGGTAGAAGAAAGTAGTCCGATTTCCGAAAAGATTAACCAACTTGTCGTCAAGATTGCTATCGTAGTTGTCGTTTTAGCAATTATCGTCCTCGTCGTGCAATTAGTCGACGGGATCGAAATTTTCAGTGCGTTGAAATTCACGCTTGCTATGATTGTCTCGGCCGTGCCAGAAGGATTACCGATTGCGATCTCGATTATTTTGGCGCTCTGTGCGAAGCGCATGGCACGCAAGCAGGCCCTAATTAAGGAATTGAAAGCAATTGAATCAATCGGCATCGTGACGACGATTGCCAGCGATAAAACCGGCACTCTGACCGAGAATCGACTGGAGCTACGCGAAGTTTGGTCGCCTAGTGGCGCTGCGAATTTCCGCAAGCATCTCGCTCGTACGGCCCTTTGCGAAGCAACGCTGATTGATGCTGAGGGCGGCTCGACTCCGGCTGACCCGCTCGACGTTTCGATCATTAGTTATCTCGCTAGCTGGAAACTTGATTGCAATAAACTCGAACCGTTACGTTCTTATGCCTTCGACCAAGGTTTGAAACTTTCTGGTAATTTGTACCGCGGCGAAGATGGCAAGCTTGAACTTGCGGTGAAGGGTGCACCGGAGACGATTATCAATCGTTCTAGGCTTACAGCTGCTGAGCGTGAGAAGATCGAACTGAAGCTAAATGAACTTGCCGGCAAGGGTTACAAAGTCGTCGCTATTGCCAGCGGCCAAATCAACAGTGAAATCAACGAACTTGGTCGGTTGAACAAAGATGATAAATTCCAGTTTGAAGGCTTTATCGCGATTGCCGATGCTATTCGCCCTGAGGCTGCCCGCGCCATCAAACAAAACGCCAAAATGGGCGTAAAAACGAAAATGGTCACCGGCGACCACGCTGGTACGGCGTATACGATTGGCCGCGAGCTTGGTCTAGCGCACGATATTTCCGAGGTTCTTGACTGTTCAAAATTAGGTAATATTGCTGATGAGGATTTGACTGATATGGTGAAATCGGTGACGGTTTTCGCCCGTGTGACACCAGAAGATAAATTCCGTATTTTGAATGCGATCAAACAGAGCGAAATTTGTGCGATGACCGGCGATGGCGTTAATGACGTTCCGGCTCTCGTCGGTGCTCATGTCGGGATTGCGATGGGGGATAGTCCATCGGTCGTCCAAGACGCTGGAGACATAGTCCTTCTGGATAATAATTTCAAAAATATTACGGAGGCGATCCGCGAGAGTCGGACGGTCTTAGCTAATATCCGACGCATGCTCGGTTATCTCCTCGCGACCAATGCCGGCGAGGCTCTGACGATGATCGGCTCACTCGTGCTTTTCGGCGAGCAAATGCTGACTCCGATTCAAATCCTTTGGATTAACCTCGTCACCGATTCGCTACTCGTGATTCCTCTCGGTCTCGAACCGGACGAGTCGCAGATCCTGCGTCGTAAGCCGCAGCCGAAGGATGCCCCGATTTTACCGACTAGTATGGTAATTCGCATGATTATTATTGCTGTACTGATGTCGGGGATGACTCTTGGTACGTATTTCATTACGAAACTCGTCCTTGGTTCAGCGGAACAGGCTAATACACTTGCCTTCACGGCTCTAGTTGTTATGCAGTGGAGCAGCGCGATTTCAGCGCGCGGGCTTTATGAGTCGGCTTGGCAGCGCCTTAAAGTGCGCCATCATGGTTTCTGGTGGGCGCTGCTAGTTGCAGTCTTGCTCCAGATTTCGGCAATTTTCGGTCCGCTTGCCGTCCTCGCTGGTACGGTCGCAACGCCACTAATCGCAATTATCGTGACGGCTCTAGTTGCCTTCGTGGTGCCGCTTGTAGTAATCGAGCTATACAAGAAATTCCAGCGCCAAGAATAACTAGGCGAAACCCCTTTAGCAGCCGTTTAAGCATAAACAATTTCGTTGTAATTAATACAACACATTTTACATTGACACCCCACATCTAGTGTCTTAAAATAAATATAGACACTACATATAGCGTCAGACAATTACAATCAATAACAATTAATAATAATCAAAAATAAAAATATCACTAGGTACAAAGAGGAGGTAATATTTTTTATGTTCAAAAAAATTGTCAAGCGGGATGGGAAAATAGCGAATTTTGATCCTGAAAAAATTACTGAAGCGATTGCGAAAGCTGGTTTAGTCACCGAGGAATTCAAATACGACCGCGCGAAGCAACTCTCCGATAAGGCTGTTAAACGTGCGACCGAAACTATCAAGCAGCGCACCCCCAGCGTCGAACAGATCCAAGATATCGTTGAAGAAGTCCTGATGGAATCGGCCTTCAAGAAGACGGCGAAGGAATATATTACTTATCGTCAGGAGCGTAACCGTATTCGCGAAGCGAAAAGCAACTTGATGAATATTTACAAAACTATCGCAATTGCCGATGCCTCCGAAGATTCAGATGTAAAGCGTAGTAATGCTAATGTCGACGGAAATAGTGCGATGGGTAAAATGCTTCAATTCGGCGCCGAAGGTTCGAAGATTTTTGCGAAGACGATTTTGATGAAACCAGAATATGCTAAGGCTCATGATGACGGCGAGATCCACGTTCATGACCTGGACTTTTATGCGACCGGTACGTTAACTTGCTGCCAGACCGACCCATTACAGCTATTCGCAGACGGCGGTTTTAATACCGGGCACGGGCATCTCCGCACGCCGAATAGTATCGGTAGCTATGGTGCGCTCGCAGCTATTATTCTTCAGGCGAACCAGAACGAACAACATGGTGGCCAGAGTATTCCGAACTTCGATTACGCCATGGCACCAGGCGTCAACAAGAGCTTCCGCAAGGCGCTGAACCGGGCTATTAGGCAGTACAACCGCTTTAGTGGCAACAAAGAGTTGACAGTTAAGATTCCGGAGAATCTGGAATATGGTGATGAGAAGGCACTGAAGAAGCTGAAGCTTCCGGCCGATATTATCGAGAGCGCGAACGAAGACGTTGAGCGTCAGACTTTCCAAGCCATGGAGGGCTTTATCCATAATTTGAACACCATGCATAGTCGTGCCGGTGCGCAGGTGCCGTTTACTAGTATCAACTTCGGCACTGATGTGACGCCAGCGGGTCGATTAGTCAGCAAGTGTCTGCTTGAAGCGACCGAGGACGGTCTTGGTCATGGCGAAACTCCAATTTTCCCGATCTCAATTTTCAAGGTCAAGGAAGGCGTGAACTATAACCCCGAAGATCCGAACTACGATTTGTTTAAGAAGAGTATGGAAGTCAGCGCGAAGCGCTTGTTCCCGAACTTTGTCTTTATTGACGCACCGTTCAACTTAAAAGACTACAAGCCTGGCGATTATCGTACGGAAATTGCGACTATGGGCTGCCGCACGCGCGTCTTCGGTAGTATTTTCCCAGAGAGCAACGGCATTGCAACTGGACGCGGAAACCTTAGCTTTACGACGATTAACCTCGTACGCCTCGGCATTAAACACGGTATTGCGCTTGGTGAGCGTAAGGAAGCTGACTGGTCTGGGTTTTATAAAGAACTTGACGAGAAGATGGATCTGGTCGCCGGCGAATTACTAGAGCGGTATGAGTTCCAAGCCAATCAGCACGTTCGCAACTTCCCATTCCTCATGGGCGAAGGTAACTGGTTCGGTAGCGAAAAGCTAGGCTGGAACGATACTTTACGCGATGTGATTAAGCATGGTACCTTGAGTATTGGATTCATCGGCTTAGCGGAATGTTTGGTGGCGATGACTGGCAAACACCACGGCGAAGATGAGGAATCACGTGAGCTCGGTCTCGACATTATTACTCATATGCGCGAGAAATGCGACGCTTATAGCAAGAAATATAAGCTGAACTTTACTCTACTCGCGACCCCAGCGGAAGGTTTGGCTGGTAGATTTACTAAGATTGACCGTAAAGAGTATGGTGCGATTGAAGGCGTTAATACCCGCGACTACTATACTAATAGTTTCCATGTTCCGGTATATTATCCGATTGGCGCCTTTGAAAAGATTGAGATTGAGGCTCCGTATCATGCTCTTTGTAACGCTGGGCATATTACGTATATCGAACTCGATGGCGACCCGAGTGACAATATCGAAGCTTTCGAGGCGGTGATTCGTAAGATGAAAGAAAGCGGCATTGGTTATGGCTCGGTTAACCACCCGGTCGACCGCGACCCAGTTTGTGGCTATTCGGGGATTATTGAGGGCGATAGGTGTCCAAGCTGTGGCCGGATTGAGAGTGAGGGCGACGTGCCGTTTGAAAGACTAAGAAGGATTACTGGGTACCTAGTAGGTAGTCTCGAGCGCTGGAATGACGGCAAAAAAGCCGAGGAACATGACCGCGTGAAGCATGACGTGAAATGCAACATGAACGGCGTGTATAGCGTAGAAGAGAAGAGCAAGCGTGAAGCCGCTAAACGCACGCAAAAAACAATGACGGGGAAGAAATAGTGCAGATTCGACTTTCTGGTCCACTAGAGCGCGACAATATCGTCAATGGGTACGGCCTTCGGGCCGTGCTCTGGACCCAGGGTTGCGCTCGCCATTGTATGGGATGTCAGAATCCTGAAACTTGGGACTTTAACGCTGGAGTATTAGTAGAAGTTGATGAGGTAAAACAAAAGCTGCGTGAATTTAAGGGCCAGACCGGAATTACTTTCTGTGGCGGTGAACCATTCGAACAGCCCGAGGCGTGTCTCGAACTGAGCGAGTGGTGTCGTAAGGAGCTAGGTTGGAATGTTTGGAGTTTTAGCGGCTATACTTATGAGCAGCTAAAAGAGGCTGGCGGTGCGAAATGGGAATTTCTGAAAAGTCTTGATGCTTTGATCGACGGTCCGTTCATCCTGGCCGAGCGTGATTTGACACTGAAGTTCCGCGGGTCGAGGAATCAGAGGCTATTGCACCTAGAATATGGCACAGGGAAGATTTTGAGGCAAGAATAATGAAAGATTTATACATGATTGCTTGCGTGAGCAAGGACGGTGGACTGGGTAAAGACGGTGGGCTGCTTTGGCGCATTCCCGAGGATATGAAGTTCTTTCGCGAGACGACCAAAGGCAGTGCGGTGATTATGGGACGCAAAACTTTTGAAAGTATTGGACGAGCGTTGCCGGGGAGACGCAATATCGTGCTGTCGAGCCGGAAAGGCGAGAATGCGGATGTTGAATGGTGCACACGTGAAGAGCTAGAAGATACGCTAAAGACAGTATCGGGGAAGAAATTTGTGATTGGCGGCGCGAGCTTGTATGAAATGTTTTTACCAGAAGCCGAGGAAATTTATTTGACTGAGGTGAATGATATGAAACCAGCAGATACAATGTTCCCAGAGTTCGACAAGAGTGAGTGGCATCGCGAAATAATACAAGATGGCGAACATGACGGGATTAAGTATGAAATCGTTGAATATACAAGGAGGTAGAATGGATAAAAGTGAAGAACAGAATGTTGAAAATAAGACTGAACTATCCGAAGCCGTGATGCAAGCAAGGATTGAAGAGTTTTTGGGGCTGTAGAAAGGTAATAGCAAGTGCGAAGAGTCTATCTGGATAATGCGGCGACCGAAAAGATGCTGCCATGCGTCAAGCAAGCGATGCTGAACGCTATGGACGCAGAGCTGGGGAATGCGGCGGCTTTGCACTACGAGGGTTGGAATGCGAAAAAGCTCATTGAAGAGGCTCGTGTACGGGTTGCGCGACTAATTAATGCTGAGCCAGAAGAAATCATTTTTACGTCTGGCGGCACTGAGGCGAACAACACCGTCATGGAGACCTTTCGCGGTAAGCGGATTGTGACGAGCAGCGTAGAACACCCATCTGTACTAGAGGCGGCTCGCGCGCGAGCCGGAGAGCTGGTCGTGCTGCCGGTCGACCGGTGGGGAAGAGTTGATGCAGCAGATATTGAAAGGGAAGCGAAAGTAGCGGACCTAGCGTCGGTCATGCTCGCGAATAACGAGTTGGGAACGATTGAGCCGATTAAGGAATACGTAAAGTGTTGTAAAAAATACAACACTTATGTACATACTGACGCTACGCAGGCGGTTGGGAAGATTAAGGTTGATGTAAAGGAATTGGGCGTCGACTATTTAAGTTTCTCTGCGCACAAAATTGGTGGACCGATTGGCGTTGGCGTGTTATACGTAAAGAATGGAGCACCATATCGTAATTTGATGTATGGTGGCAAGCAGGAAGATGGCAGAAGGGCTGGTACGAGTAATATCTTGGGTATTGTCGGACTGGGCGCGGCGGCCAAGTGGTGCTGGGAAGAGTGGAGTTGCCGGAAATGGGCCGAAGTGACGAAATTGAAAAATGAGCTGAAGCGAAGGATTCTCGCGGAAGTACCGTATAGCAGCTGCAATAGTCCAGATGAGGGTTGCTTGCCGGGGGTTTTGAATATGAGTTTCCAGGCAGCCGAGGGCGAAAGTATTCAGCTGTATCTCGATACCGAGGGGATTTGCGTTAGCACTGGTAGCGCTTGCGCGGCAGGCGATATTAAACCAAGTCATGTCATGATGGCGGCGCGACATGACGCCGAAGTAGCGCATAGCAGTATTCGGTTGAGTTTGGGGCTAGACACTACGAAAGAGGATATTGAAAGAGTTATGGCTGTGCTACCGGGAATTATACGGAAGTTACAGGCCATGAGTACGATAAAGGTAGGAGCATAATATGGATAATACTAATCGCGAAGGTTGGGTTTATTCGGAGGTTGTCAAAGAACATTTTTTGAATCCGCTTAATTTTCTGATGGGCGACGAAAACAAGTATGAACATGATGCAGAGGGGATTGTCGGAAATCCAGTCTGTGGCGACCAGATGAAAATGTTTATTCGGGTTGAGAATGATAAGATTGTCGACGTGAAATGGAAGACCTATGGTTGCGCAAGCGCGATTGCTTCAACTTCTGCGTTGTCTGAGTTGGCGAAGGGCAAAACTTTGGACGAGGCGTTGAAGATTGGCCCGGAAGAAATCGCCGAATTCCTCGGCGGACTGCCGAAGCATAAGTTTCACTGTTCCGTGCTGGGTCACGAGGCGTTGGCCGAAGCTGTGAAGAATTATCACAAGAAATCATAGCTCCAGATGTTATAATAGAGTAAATAATCGGAGAGTTTATGAGTTTACGAACAAGACTAGTCTTGTTCTCTACTATCAGTAGAGAACAATCGGGTTTAGCGAGGAGGCGCCAATGTCGGAAATGATTGACGTCTTGGACGAGCATGGAATTAAAACTGGGCGCGTAGCTACGCGCGACGAGGTTCACCGAGAAGGATTATGGCACAAGATTGCAGCTGTTGCGATTATCGATTCCGAAAATCGAATTCTTCTACAGCAGCGCAGCAGAACCAAGATAACTAATCCCGAAAAATGGGACATTGCTGCTGCCGGCCATGTCGACGCTGGCGAGGATACGCTTACTACCGCTCTGCGTGAGACTGCTGAAGAGGTTGGTGTTCAAATACAGCCGGAAGACTTGACGCATGTCATAAGTTATCAAAAAACTAGTAAGCCCATGTATGGCAATCAACAAATTATCGACCGTCAAATTTTTGATTGTTTCGTCGTCCGGATTCCAGAGATTAACATCAAAAACCTAACTCTGCAGATTAGTGAAGTCCAAGCGGTCAAATTGGATACATTAGATGAATTTAAGGAAATGATTAGTGCTGGCGCAATGGTAAATCGCCAGCCATTTTATGATGCGATTATTAAACTAATGGAGGAACAGATAAGTGAATGAGATAAAAGTTAAGCGTATCTATAAGCATTTCAAGGGTGACCTGTATCTCGTAGAAGATATCGCCACGCATAGCGAGACCAAAGAAAAATATGTCGTCTATCGCGCGTTGTATGGCGATAATGCGTTATATATTCGCCCATACGATATGTTTGTTTCCGAAGTTAATCACACGAAGTACCCCGAAGCGACGCAAAAATATCGTTTTGAGCTACAAGATATTAAAAGTGTGCGTGAATGTGGATGGAATAAATGAATAGAACTTTTGATTTCCTAAAGAATAGAGCCAAGGTAAATGGCGAGCCAGTAAACTACGTCTCGACTTTAGATAAAAGTTTACCAACTTGTCGCCCGTTTGGCGACCCAGTGTTATATGACGGGAAGATGTATGCTATGACGATGAAAAATAAGTCCGTATCGAAACAGCTGGCTGAGAATAATCACGCCTGTATTGTGGCTTATGATGGCGAGCATTGGATTAGAATTAGCTGTCGTTTGCTGGATGATAGCGACAACCTAGGCGCAAAGAAGGCGGTTCTCGCGGAATTTGACTGGGCGGAAGAAGCGGGCTATACGCTCGATAACCCAGATTTTCAGCTGCTCTATATTGCTGAAGCAAAAGTGGAATGCCGTAATTCTGATGGCGAGCTGATTTGGTGTGAGGAATTTTAATCCAGAATCCAGTTTGATAGCCTCGTACCACTTTATCCAACTTATGGTATAATCAAGTCATGCATATACAAAATCGCACCGCTATGGTGACATTTGATTTTATTATTGGGATTCTAGCGGGGGTCGCGACCTGGATTCAGTTCGTGAGTTTCGGCGACAGTGCTTGGCGCCTATTTGCGACTTGGGTAGCTCTGGTGGCTGCCATATATTATATAGTTGACGCGCTATTTGCGCTCCTCGCGAAGCGTCGGCCGATCGGCGCCGAAGTCTGCCCCATGCTCCAGGGCGGGCTAATCGTTTCTGGCGTCTTACTGCTTTTGATTCGTGTTGTTTACTATGCGCTCGATAGTTATATTCCCAGTGTTGGTGTGAATGTCATACTGATAGAGTTCATCTTGCCGATATTAATGATTATGTCATGGGTAATGTTTAGCGTTAAAGGCAAATGGCGTGCCTACGAACCGTTTTACTGGCTGGCTCTACCTGCGGTCTATGTTGCGCTGATTCTCGTGTCGGGCGAGTTGATGTCGCGCTCGGCGTCGCTAGTTTATCCTTACGAATTTCTGGATTATCCGAGTATTGGCATTGATACCATGCTCTGGTGGTTCGCAATTTTTGCGACGGCTATTTTAATCGTTGGCTATATCTTCTGGATTCTAGATTTCGCTCTAAGCGGAAAACTTGCCGAGCATATTGTCATGCCGAAGATCAAGACCGTGGTGATCGAGGAAGAAGTCGAAGACGAAGAGCCGGAAGTCATTGAGAAACCAAAGGAAAAACCAGTCAAACTCGTAACGACCGGCTCGCGCAATTTACCGGTCATTGAAGCTCAGCAAGCCGCGAAAAAGGCAAAAAGCGCACGGGGAAATTCAAAGGCGACACCGGCGAATAATGGTAAGAATGACGAACCGAAGACGAAAACGGCTCCGGTGAACAGTGGCAAGGACGGTGAGGCGGTCGGAATTAAACCGCAAGCAAATGATGCTAAAAAGACTAAACAAACCGAAGTAAAGCCGAAGACTGAAAAGGGAACTATGCCAAAAACTCAAGATACCAAACCCAAAGAATCTGATACCAAAAAACCCAAACCGTCGACCAAAGCTGAAGAGAACAAGCCGACCAGTACCCCGCCTGTACGCATTATTGAGAAAATCGACTTGACCGGGGATAAAGGGAGCGAAAAGAAAACAGAGAGCACCAAGAAACTTAGTACGAAGCAAGAGGTCGTAATTAAGGATGGCCAGAAAACAGTTGTCGCTAAGCCGGTTTCGGAACCTAAAGCGCAGGACGATACCAAAAATACCGCAAAGAAGGCTGAAGACGGAGCCAAAACCGATCAAAAAGTCACCCCATAGTCATCTTGACTTGTTAGAATAACTTCATAACATCTAACAGAAGGAGAATATGAAGATATTAGAAGTCGAAAACCTCGTCAAAACTTACGGTAAAGGCGAGAACAAAGTTCATGCTGTCGACCATGTCAGCTTCTCGGTCGAAGAGGGCGAATTTGTTGCCATTGTCGGCGCCAGCGGTTCGGGTAAGTCTACTCTGCTCCATTTGCTCGGTGGTGTCGATCGTCCAACCTCTGGTAAAGTCTTGATTAACGGTGAAGATATTTATAAACTTTCCGATGACGCGCTGGCAATCTTTCGCCGTCGCCAAGTCGGAATTATTTATCAGTTCTATAATCTTATTCCCATTTTGAATGTCGTGGAGAATATTACCCTGCCTTGCGACCTCGACGGTAAGCGGGTCGATAAAAAACATCTGAAGAATCTACTCGATACTCTCGGTCTGAATGAGCGCAAGACTCATCTGCCGAATCAACTTTCCGGCGGTCAGCAGCAGCGCGTCTCGATCGGCCGCGCCTTGATTAATGACCCTGCAATTATTCTTGCCGACGAACCGACTGGCAACCTTGACTCGAAATCTGGTGAAGAAATTCTGACACTGATGAAGCTTTCTAATCAAAAATACCACCAAACTATCATCATGATTACGCATGATCTCGAAATCGCCAGCCAGGCGGACCGCGTGATTACGTTTGAGGATGGCAAAATTATTAAAGACGAGCGGGCGTAGACTATGAAAGTTTTAGAGAAACTCACAATCGCGAGCTTGCGCGAGAATAAGCGTCGCACCTTGGTTACCGTGCTTGGTGTTATGCTCTCATCCGCCTTGATTCTGGCGGTTGTTGGCATGGTGACTAGTATTCAAAAGATGATGATCGATTGGACCGTCGCTGATACTGGCGATTACCATGACATGTACGAAGAAGTTCCGGTCGAAGACTTGAAGTACATTGAAGAGAACGCGCATGTCGAGAAATACTATTATTCGACTCCCCTGACTGAAAATGAGCTTGGCGACGACTACGAAACCTACCAAGAGTATCAGCACGCCGCCTATACAAAATCACAATATCAGCCTCTCGCAACCCTGCCAACTGATGCGAAAGGCAAGTATAATATCTATGTTCGCTACGACCAGCCGAAAGATTACGCGACAATTCGGGACGGTATTCTCGATGCGCTAGAATCAAGTGGCGCTGGATATATCAATACTCGGACTAATAGCGAGCTTTTGCGATATGAGGGTGTAATGGGCGATAGTACGCTGAGCGCACTCTACCATATGGCCGCCATTGTTATCGGGATCATCGTCGTGACGAGTATCTTCGTCATTCGTAATAGTTTCAGTATTTCTGCTACCGAACGCGCTCGCCAATTTGGTATGCTTTCTAGCATTGGTGCTACGCCGCGTCAGATTCGTCACAATGTCCTTTTTGAAGGGCTTGTTATTGCCGTACTCGGTATCCCGCTCGGCATTATACTTGGTGTCATCGCAGTATTAATTTTAGTCGCAGTTATGAATATCTTGCTTAGTGGCATGATGGTTGCCGACGTTACTTTCTCAATGCCGTTTTGGATTTTCCCGGTTACAATCGGCCTCAGTTTTGTGACAGTTATTCTTTCTAGCCTGCTACCCGCTATCCGCACCGGCAAACTTGCTCCAATTGACGCGATTCGCGGTAGCAACGATACAAAGATTAAGTCAAAGAAACTTCATACACCTGGCTTCATTCGTGGTATCTGGGGTGTCGGTGGTGTTCTTGCCTACAAAAATCTGAAACGTAGTCGCAAAAAATATCGCACGACGGTCATCTCAATCGTACTGTCCGTTGCGACTTTTGTCGGTCTCTCTAGCTTCTTGAGCTATGGCATGAAGGCTAGCAGCACAATCTATGGTAATTCCAATATCGATCTCGCTGTAGCTGGCGCCGACACAGATTTTTACCGTGAACTCGTCGAGAAGTTCGATCTCAAAGATTACGCTTATTACGCCCGTACGAACGCCCTTGACATTGGCCTTGCGCTCGTGAATCATGAGTATTTCGAAGACTTTGCGCAGTCGGTCGGCGTGAATGCTAAGGATTATGATAAAGTCATGCTCATGAACGACTGGACTATGGTTGCAGAAGAGGCGGGGCAATATCGCGTCGAGCGCGCCCACCCGGATCTGCGTGATGGTGATGAGATTGACGTCGAGCTAATCGGATGGTCTAGCGAAGAAACCCTCAATCTCGACACTGGCGAGAGTCAACATAGCTATAAAACCTATGATACTTCTGGCAATATTAAGCTCCCGGTCACGAAACTAATTGACGAAAAGCCGCTCGGTTTTGAAAATTACTACGGCACCTTGTCCTTTGTTTCGGAAGATTATTATCAGCGCGATCGACTTGATGTCGATGATGATACCTTCCAGCTCTTCGCCGCAAATATCGACGATGTGAAGCCGATTATCGCATATCTTGATGAGGTCGAGGCTAGCGGTCGCTTTGAACGCATCTTCTATGATGACGTTAAGGAAACCCAGGCTCAGTCGCGCCGGATTTATCTATTGATTAGTATATTTCTCTATGGCTTTGTCGCGGTTGTAACGTTGATTGGCGTAACCAATATCTTCAACACAATTACGACCAATATTGCCCTGCGCGCTAAGGAATTCGCCATGCTCCGCTCTGTCGGTATGACCGACCGCGAGTTTAAGCGCATGGTGCGGCTCGAAAGCCTCATGTATGTCAGTAAAGCTCTCATTATCGGTTTGCCGATTGGTCTCCTGCTTTCTTATGGCATTTACAAGTCATTAGCTGAAGCCATGGATTTCGGTTATATATTCCCGTGGTCGGCCGTCATTATCTCGATTGTTGCCGTCAGCATTCTAATCGGTATTATTATGCGCTACTCGGTTAAGCAAGTCGAAAAACAGAATATTATCGAAACTATCCGCGACGAAAATATCTAATGTAAGACATTGTATGTACATTGTTAATACAATACCAATACAATGTACATACAAAATGTCATTGTGCTATAATATACCCTATGAAAATCCTCCTCGTTGAAGACAACCCGCTCACCGCTAAGGGAATTATGTATCTCCTTGAGCGCGAGCATTATGACGTCAGTCTTGCCGAAAACTTCGCCGCCGCTCTCAGTATGATTGCCGCCCATGAATTCGACTTAGGCCTACTTGATGTCTCGCTGCCCGATGGAGAGGGCTATGACCTCGCCGGTCAGATTCGCGCTAAAGACCCTAATATCGCCCTGATCTTCCTTACGGCGCGCGACAACGAGGAAGACGTAGTACGGGGCCTAGAACTCGGCGCGGACGATTATATTACTAAGCCCTTTAGAAACCGCGAATTGCTTCTACGCATTCGGAACGTCCTAGCTCGTCGACACTTGGTCTCAAATCGAGTTCAAGTCGGCAATGTCGAATTCGACTACGATGAGCAAAACGTTCGCATCGACGGCGCTCCGGTCGAATTAACCGCACTCGAGCGCAAGCTTCTTGGCTGCCTTCTTGAAAACTCCGGTCGTATTGTTTCGCGCGAGCGCCTACTTGATGAGATTTATAGTGCATCCGGTCGCATCGTAAATGATAACACTCTATCAGTCTATCTCAAGCGTTTACGCGAGAAGCTCGGTCAGCCCGACCTGATTCAGACTGTTAAGAGCCTTGGCTATCGCTTCAAGGGGGATGCATAGCATGTGGCGGCGACTCTGGCGTACGGCATTGCCGGTACTAACTATTGTGCTAATCGCTGGCGGAATCTTCGTGGGCGTCAGTCTCGGAGTCTGGAGGCATTATCGTGCTGAATCGAATGCCGAGACGGCCGAATTAATTGGCCTAGTTGCCGAGTACTATCCCGACATCGACTCAGCAGATCTTGTCCGTGCGCTCGCGCAAGAAAATGCTGATGCTCGCGCTACCGGCGAAGACATCTTGCGTACTTACGGTTATACGGAAAATGATTTTGCCACTGCGGGCGCTATGGACTATGGCAAGGCTCTGCTAGTTATTGGGTTGCTTGCGATTGTCTGCGTCGGTTGTGCTCTTGCGATTTATCTTTACTATCACGATTGGCGTGAGCGCCGTCAAATTCACAACCTTGTCACATATGTCCAGAAGCTCAATGACCACGTTTATGACCTGCGCATTGAATCGAACCGCGAGAATGAGCTCTCGTTGCTTGCGAATGAACTTTATAAGATTACAGTCACGCTCAAAGAAGCCTCCGAATATGACCGCAAAATCCGTCGTCAACTCGAAAACGCCCTTGCTGATATTTCCCATCAGCTCAAAACTCCGCTCACCTCACTCCAAATTGTGCTCGATAACCTTGAGAGCGACCCAGAAATGCCGCCTGCCGTGCGTCAAGATTTTTTGCGTTCCTCTAGTCGCCAGGTCGCTGCTATGAGTAGCCTCGTTACGACGTTACTGAACCTCGCCAAGTTTGATAACGGCACGATTCGCATGCAGCGACGCGTGATGCCGGTAAGCGATCTGATTACTCGAGTTCGCGAAAAAGTCGAAATCCTAGCCGACCTTCAAAATATCCAGCTCGAAGTCACCGGTGATTTATCCGCTCAGATTAAGGTAGACCCTCGCTGGCAGGCCGAAGCTCTCTCTAACATTGTCAAAAACTGTATCGAACATAGTCCGATCGGGAGTGTAGTAGAGATTTCGGTTGAAGATCGCGTGCCCTATACCCGTATCGCTATCCGCGATCATGGCGCCGGTATTGCACCTGAAGACCTACATCACATTTTTGAGCGCTTTTACAAAGCCGAAGGCTCTAGTGCGGCTAGCGTCGGTATCGGACTCTCTTTCGCGCGGTCAGTAATAAAAGCCGATCAAGGGCAAGTCAGCGCCAAATCTGCCTTAGGTCAGGGCAGTGAATTTATTGTCACTTATTTTCATTCGTAACTGTTATAATATGAATTAATAACACCGCTTAATTATAGTTTGTGGGATGACATGAATTTAAAACAACTAGAAAGTTTTATGAATAAACGCAAAATAAGCTTTATCGGCTCGATAGATGAAAATGGTTTTCCGAATATCAAAGCTATGCTAAAACCGCGTCAGCATAATGGTTTGAAAGAATTTTACTTTTCTACCAATACCTCTGCGTTGCGTACGGGGCAGTACCTCCGGGATCCTCATGCTAGCATTTACTTTTATCGTAAGGGATTGATTAAATATGAAGGCGTGATGTTGGTTGGCAAGATGGAAGTTCTAACCGACCAAGAGACGAAAGATAAACTCTGGCGAAAGGGTGATACTCTGTTTTATAAAGGCGGCAAAACCGACCCCGACTACTGTGTGCTGAGATTCACGACGAAAACCGGCAGATACTATTGCGACTTGAAAAGCGAAAGTTTTGACGTCAACTAGATCTCAATAACTTTTGCAAAGCCACTACTTGCTACTACGCCTCTTCCCGGCGCCGCTCCTCAATCTCCGCCTCGCGCAGTCCTGGCACTTCTTCGATTAGTACCTTGATGCATCCGGCGATCGGAATTGCAATGATCGCACCGATTAGACCGAACACGTTCATCCCAATAATAATTGCCACCAGTACAACTGTCGCCGGCAGATTCAATGCATTGCCTTGAATCTTCGGCGCAATCACGTTGTTTTCAATCTGCGCATACACGATATAGAATACTAAGAATACGATTGCAGCTACCGGCGAACTAAACAGCAAAATCAGCGTAATCAATCCACAGCTAATAATCGGTCCGAACATCGGAATCAAGTAAAATACTAGCGCCAGCAACCCCATCGGCAACGCCAGTGAGCCCGAAAAGCCAAACAATAATGACAGCACTAGTACCACGATCGTCACCACACACCCGTCCAAGAATGCCACCATCGCTTGGTGTGAGACATATGTCGAAAACACATTCACCATTCGCTGAGTCAGCTTCTTATAAGCTCGTACCTCAGAATTCTTATGCTTGCCCTCGATCATCTTCCAAAAACTCTCTACGATTCCTGGCCCTTCCAGCGAGAAGAATAGCGTCAAAACGATTGTCAAAATCACATTCGTTACTACCTGCGCAATCGTCCCAACGCTCACTACTAGTGCATTACCGAAATTTGAGACGAAACCGCTCGAAAACGATTCCAGCCATTTACTAATCTCTTCCTGCAGATTATTAATCCCGAGCGTTCGTCCGAAATTATTAATCCCATCCCATCCGCCAAGCGTATGCTCGAAGGTATCTGGCAGTTGCTGTACGAACTGTGTCGTTTGCTCAATCACCACAGGGCCCACGAGCGCGACAATCACCCCTAGAAAGCCAATCACCAAAGCGTATGCGATTACTGACGAACTCGTCGCATGATCCTTTTTCGTCAACTTATTAATCCTCTGCGCCAGTGGTCGAATCGCCACTGCGAGAAAGAGGGAAATACCAATAATAATCAACGCTGCCCAGGCCTTCCAGATAAACAGCCCTAGCAACCCCAGCGCCAAAATCACCAACCAAAACCGCACAAACGTCTTCGTATCTACTTCAATTGCTCTGCTCATCTGACCTCCTTTTCTCTATCGTAACACGCTTCTGGCTCAGCGTCCAGCAAAACTCAGCGTCCAGCGTAATATCGCGCCAAAAACTCGCGCTTGTATTCTGCGAAGTTATCATCCAGCATCGCCTGTCGCACTTCCTCGGTCAGCCTCACGATAAATCTCAAATTATGTGTCGAAGCTAGATTATAATATTTTTGTTTCTTCTCCGTATCGCCCGACCGCCATAGCGCCCTGAGACTCCCTCTCGTCCACCCCGCTCGACACGTCGCGCAGTCACAACCCGGCTCTAACGCTTCTCCCGAATCTGCCATTTTGCGCAAATTATAATTCCCGTCGCGCGTGTAGATTTTCCCGTGTCGCGCCTCGCGCATCGGTGCCACGCAGTCAAACGTATCCGCTCCCATCTCCGCCCCAATCAAAATATCATCCGGATGCGACAATCCAAGTAAATGTCGCGGTTTATCCATCGGTAGCTCCTCATTACACCAGCGCAAAATCTCCCCCAAATCCTCTTTCAGGAACGCTCCACCTAGCCCGAAGCCATCAAACCCTATCCCGTCAACCTCCATTTTTGCCAAGTTCCGCGCCGTCTGCCGCCGCAGATCCTCCCAACGCCCACCCTGTAAAACACCATATAAATTCTGCCGATAGCCCAGGTCATCACGATGTTTAATATGTTCTCTTAAACTCCGGAGTGCCCAGCGCTCCGTCCGTTCCATTGCCTCGATATTATACTCATAAGTATCCGCCAGTGACGTCAATTCATCAAACGCCATATGAATATCCGCCCCGATCCGACACTGAATCTGCATCGACTCTTCCGGCCCGATGAATTCCGGCTCATGGTCGAACGGGTCAATAAAGCTCACGCCCTCTTCGCGCACCTGCGCTAGCCGCTCCTTATGCGCTGTATTTATTACGCCCCGCTCCTTCTCCATCGACACTACTTTGCCTAGTCCCGACCCCAGTGACATCACCTGAAACCCACCCGAATCAGTCAAAGTTGGACCATGCCAAGGCTCGGCTGACAGGTTGTCCGGACGGAGGCCTACCGAATTTTCTTTTTGGGAATCTCCGGAGGTTACGACCGAGGACGAAGACGCGACTCGCCCATGACGACGGGACAAGTCGACGTCGTGTCCCGAAGAGAATGATTCCGTAGGCTTCCATTCGGCCAGCCCGCCAGCTTCAGCAATTTCATGGCTTCTCCGTCTTAGATGAAACCCATTCGACAGCATCGCCTGCGCCCCAATGCCACGCAAATCTTCCGCCGACAAAAACCGCACGTAACCCTGCGTCCCCACCGCCATAAACGCCGGCGTTTTAATCTCACCGTGCGCCATCCGTATCGTTCCGACCCGCCCCAGGCCATTCGGCAGTACTTTTTCAACCTGAAAATCCATATTATTACTATTATAATATCTTTTTCCATAATTACAACAGAACAAAACCCTTGTATTTTCCCAAAAAAGCGTAAAAAGTATTGACTTTTTAGCCAAAGTATGCTACAATGAAAGCGTAAGATGCTATTAAATCAGCGTCACGGGCTCTATCTAACCTAAGGCGCAAGTTCGCATCTTAGGCATTTTATGAGTTTGTGGCACTGCATACTTTTAGGAGGGAATTAGTATGAGAAAAAGAAGAAATATGGCAATTATTGTCGGAGTATTCACGTTATTTTTGGTAATCGTAGTAGGCTTAATGAATGATCCCGCATGGGTGAAAAAAGAGACACTCCAAACTTGCGAGTATACGACCATTGAGCCAGGTGGAGATGAGCTACACTTCTTTATGGAGCGCTACTCCTGTCCTAGTGCTGAATGTTTCCCGCAGAGTTGGGATGGCATGACGTTTCGGCACACCCATTTTACGGTAACTATGAGGCATGCTGATATGGATGGCGATCCAATTGATACCATTAAACGTGAGTTTGTCCACATCGAGGGGCGTGACCTTATTATAGGAGAGGATCTTACGCCAGTCGATTTAATAAATTTAGTCTTAAGTGAATACGGTAAGCAGGAAGGAGAAAAAGACCCCGTAAATAGAGGAAAAGTATCTTCCGCTGACTTGCCTAGATGGGGTGATACGGTAACTGATGTCTATTATATGCCCTATAATCCGAAGGATGACCCCACAAATAAGCCGGGATATAACCCTGGCTTAGGGCGCAACGGTGACCAATAATAGCCCCAAGAAAGGTGTCACTTTCTCAACCGCTCAAGATTCGTCTTGGGCGGTTTTTCATGTTACAATATAATTATATGAAAATCCTACAACTCAACGTCTGGATGGGTAAGGTCGAAGGCACCCTCCGGCGTTTTCTCGAAAAATACGATTTCGATGTCATCTGCATGCAAGAAGTTTTTGCTTCTGATGATTGCGCTAGCCATCTTTCGCGCCTCTGTTTCGACCGCGAGCAAATTCAGAAAGCGAGCCGTCTGCCTCATGCTCTCTTTTCGCCGAATTGGAGCAGCGAAATTGCTGGCGGTACCTTTGAAGAGGGGAATCTGATTTTAAGCCGTATCCCGTTCGCCGAAACCCATAGTGAATTCATTAGTGGCGAGTACAGGGAGAAGATGATACTCGGCGAAGTGGTTGGCAATAATTTAAATATTCAGATCGCCAAGCTTGAAAACGGCCTTACGGTCATTAATCATCACGGCTTCTGGCGACCTAATCCGATAGGCGACGAAGAGAGTGTTAGGGCCTTTACCAAGGTTGGCAATATCGTCCGCCAGGTCCCTGGCCCACTTGTCATGTGTGGTGATTTGAATGTTATTCATGATTCTCCCGCTATGCGCCCGCTCGATTTTCTCCGCGATTTAACGCAAGAATATGACGTCGAGACTACGCTCTCTGGTCTTAAATTCGACGGTAAAGTTGCCTGTGACCATATTCTCGTGAACGACGAAGTTGATGTCCAAGATTTCGCCGTGTTGCCGGATCTTGTGTCTGACCATCTGGCGCTCACGGCTGAGATTGAACTTAGCTAACCTCAAAAAGAAAACCTCCCCTTATTTGCTAAGGAAAGGTCTATTTAGGAGCTTAAGATTCTTCAATGATTTGGTGAGCCGGGCTCATCCTGTGGCGTAATTCGTTTACCGTGTTGGAATTTTAGCCTGTACACCATTTGACGTGCTAAGCGCTTCGTCACCAATAGTAGCAAAATCCCCTCAATCGCAATCGCCGCTACGTAGGCAAAGACCGCCTGCTCGACAAACTCTCGAAACGATAACTTTCCGAGAAATGCAATCGGTTCAAACAGCAGTATATCCGGTATATGCGCCAGCACTGATGAGAATAACGCGCGCTTCCAGAATGCGCCATTGCGTTGTTTTCGGCGCACGCGCTCAAAGACATAGTTATTACATAACTGGCTTGCCAGGAAGCCGACGATACTCGCTAGGAATATCCGGCCTACTACGCCTGAAATCGTCAAGAAGCCGCCATTGTCGGCCCCGGGATAATCCGGCAACATCCTCGCTAGGGCAATAAACGCTGCCGCTAATAGCCCAACTCCGCAGCTCGCCCATGCTACGCTATCGGCAATACGCTTACCGTAAATCTCAACCAGCAAATCGCCTAAAACATAGGATAGAGGAAACAGCAAAATTCCGCCATCTACCGGTATCCCGCCGAGACTCCAGATTTTCGTCGCTGATAAATTTGCGGTAATCATTGTCATCGCCATAAGCGCCGACATTGCTATCAACGCCCCCACCGCTCTAGGTGTCAAACAACGGTTCAGTTTCTTCTCCAGTAAAACCTGGTCTACGTGATTCTCCATACCATCACTCCTTTCAAAGAACCTGCCTCTTAGAGGCAATTTTCAGTGACGTTCTAGGTGACCTAGAACAGGGATGATCCAAAATCATCCCATCTTTCCATTATATCACACCTTACTTAAAAAGTCAATATGCACCCCTATTATTCTCTTAGCACTTACCCCCTTGACTCTGCTAAAAAATCGCCTTATAATGGTCTAATGTTCAAAATGTTTAAGTACTTAAAACCTTATGCTTGGCAGGCGATTTTGCTATTAGGAATGATCGCATTGCAAGTCTGGTCGTCGCTTCAACTTCCGGCGATGATGGCTGATATCATTAATAATGGCATTATGAAGAGCGACCTCGACTATATTTGGCGCACCGGTGTTTGGATGCTCGGGCTCGCAGTGCTCTCGGCTTTTTGTGCCTTTATGGCTAGCTTCCTCTCCGCCCGTATTGGTACGGCTTTCTCGCGTGATGTACGTAGTGATTTATTTAAACATATTTTAAGTTTTAGTATTGCTGATATTGATAATTTCTCAACCGCTTCACTTATTACCCGTACAACGAACGATATTAATCAGGTTCAGCAAGCCATTATCATGTGTCTCTCGATGGCCCTGCGTGCACCGATGACCTGTATTTTGGCTATCGGTCAGGCTATCGCTACTGCGCCTGATATGACTTGGATTATCGCACTCGCTGTTGGCGTGATTCTATTCTTGACAATTTTGATTATGTCGATTGTCATGCCAAAATTCGACCTCATCCAAAAACTTGCCGATCGGATTACGATGTTGACGCGCGAAAATCTCACTGGTCTGCGAGTCATTCGCGCTTTCAATAACGAAAAGCTGGAAAAACGCAAATTTGATAAGACGAATGATGAGTTCTCGCATTGGAACGCTTGGGTCGACGTAATTTTGTCGCTTCAGAGCCCACTGATTAGTCTTGTATTTAATGGAACGACGCTGCTCTGTATCTGGATTGGTATCTCGTTGATTACGAAAGATATCGCTTACCTTGGCAACATGATGGCGTTCATGCAGTATGCCATCCAGGTTGTCATGTCCTTCCTCTTCCTCACTATGCTCTTCGTCGTCCTACCACGTGCCAATGTTTCGGCGAAGCGGATTAACGCAGTCTTGGATGCCAAACCCCAGATTAGCTGGAAGCCTCATACGGTTGGTAAACCCGAGCTACGTCCGTCGGTTGAGTTTAGTCATGTTGACTTCGCTTATCCTGGCGCCGAAGAGAAGGTCTTGCAGGATATTTCATTCGTCGCACAGCCAGGAGAAACCACGGCCTTTATCGGTTCCACTGGTTCGGGCAAATCGACTTTGATTAACCTCGTACCACGCTTCTTCGAGACGACTGGTGGTGAGATTAAGATCAATGGACTGAGTCTCAAGGATTATTCCGAACATGATTTGATGCGTCGGATTGGCTATGTTCCGCAGCGCGGCGTACTCTTTGCCGGTACCGTCAAGAGCAACATTCTCTTTGGCGCACCAGAGGCCGGCGAGGAACAGATGCGGCTCGCCGCACGTGTCTCCCAGTCTGAAGAGTTTATCGAAAAACTCGATAAAAAATACGATTCTCATATCGCTCAAGGCGGAACTAACGTTTCCGGCGGTCAGCGCCAGCGCTTGTCAATTGCTCGTGCGATTGCGAAAGACCCGGATATTTACATATTCGACGATTCCTTCTCGGCACTCGATATGAAGACTGACGCCAAGCTTCGTGCGGCCCTAAAGCCAGTTACTGAGAATGCCGTTACGCTCGTAGTGGCACAGCGTATTAGTACGATTCGCGATGCAGAACAGATTATTGTCTTGGACCAAGGTAAAGTTGTTGGCAAGGGAAATCATTATGACTTATTAGCAGGTTGCAGAATTTATCGCGAAATCGCTAAGTCGCAGCTCTCAGATCAGGAATTTAAATCTGAATTGTCAAAAGCAGAGGAGGTAAAACATGCCTAAAACCGGAAATGGCGAAAAGCCGAAAAACCTTGGGGTTGCTTTCAAGCGTTTCGTGTCGACTCTGAAGCCTTGGATGGTACCAATTATTTTTGCGATGGTTCTCTCGGTTGGTGCGACCGTTTGCTCGATCTTTGGGCCAAAAGTCCTCGGCGAAATGACCAATACTGCCGCTGAAGACTACGGCCAGGCCGTTATTGAAGCCGGTGGGCAAGTTCCCGACAGCGAAACATTAGGTGCCGCGATTAGCTGGGGAAAGCTAGGGCAGCTGGCCCTCATCCTGATTGGTCTTTACCTCGTTTCGGCCGTATTGAGTTATGTTGAAGGCGTTATTCTTTCAGTTGTTTCGGCGCATTATGCGAAAAAGATGCGCGCCGAGCTTTTAGACAAAATTAGCCGCTTGCCGATTTCTTATTTCGATAAGCATCAGTTTGGCGACACTCTCTCGCGCATGTCAAACGACATTAGCACAGTTGCTAATACGCTCGCCGACGTGCTTTCGCGTATTATCACCAGCCTTACGACGGTCATCGGTATCTTAATTATGATGCTGACGATTTCAGTTTGGCTATCGGTCATTGCACTTGTTGCTGTGCCGTTTTCACTAATCTTTGTCGGGTTGGTGGCGAAAAAAGGCCAGAAATACTTCCGCAGCCAGCAGACTACGCTTGGTAATTTGAATAATATTATCGAAGAGGACTACTCCGGGCAGGCTATTATTAAGGCCAATTCTTATGAAGCGAATGCGATTCAAAAATTCAATCAGACCAGCAATCGCCTCTACGAAGTTTCTTGGAAAGCTCAGTTCTTCGGTGCGCTTGCCTTTCCGATTACCCACGTCTTTACCAATTTAAGTTACGTTCTGATTTGTGTCGCTGGCGGTCGTCTTGCGATTGACGGGAAGCTGCTAATCGGTAGTGTTCAGGCATTTATCCAGTACGTCAATCAGTTCAATCGCCCGATCACCGAAGTTTCGCAAATTGCTGCCAATATCCAACAAACTCTCGCTGCCGCGGAGCGCATCTATGACTTCCTAGATGAACCCGAGGAATCGCCTGATCCTGTCTCAGCATCGGAAATTTCCGCCATCAAAGGCGCAGTCGGTTTTCATAATGTTAACTTTTCTTACGACAAGGAGCGTCCGATTATTAAAGATTTTTCGGTCAAGATTCAACCCGGCATGCAGGTTGCGATCGTCGGCCCGACCGGCGCCGGTAAAACGACGATTATTAATCTCCTTATGCGTTTCTACGACCCGGATAGCGGGTATATCACGATTGATGGCGTGCCGACGAAAGAGATGAAGCGCGCTGATGTCCGTAAACTCTTCAGCATGGTCCTACAGGATACTTGGCTCTTCTCCGGGACGATCGAGGAGAATCTGAAGTACGGCAAGACAGGTGCTACGCATGATGAAATTGTTCGCGCGACCGAAGCTAGCAACACGCATCATTTTATCGAATCTCTATCTCACGGTTATCGCACGATGATTTCTGAAGATTCGGATAATATCTCTGCTGGTGAGAAACAGCTACTTACGATTGCTCGTGCCATGGTCGCAAATCCGCCGATGATGATCCTGGATGAGGCGACGTCCAATGTCGATACGCGCACTGAACAACTAATCCAAGATGCTTTTGCGAAGTTAACCCATGGGCGCACGAGCTTCGTCATCGCTCACCGCCTGTCAACGATTCGTAATTCCGACCTGATCTTGGTCATGAAAGAGGGCAACATTGTCGAACAGGGTACGCATGACCAGCTGCTTGCTCAGAATGGCTTCTATGCTGAACTTTACAATTCACAGTTTGCGGACGCCGAATAATTTTGCTGGGCACATGCTATAATAGGAATATGAAAGTACGAGGTTTTGAAATTGCCAAAGGCTGGGAAGATAAGAATATCGCCCTGCCGCGCCGTAGTACTGCGCAGGCGGCGGCTTATGACATTGCCGCCGCAGAAGACGTCATTGTACCGGTATTTCGCCCCGGTATCAAGCCTACACTTATTCCGACCGGTCTGAAGGCCTATTGTCAGCCTGACGAATGTTATTTTATTTTCAATCGCAGTTCTGGCGCCGGCAAGGGAATTGTGTTAGCGAATGGCGTCGGCGTGATCGATGCGGACTACTATGGCAATCCCGAGACCGATGGTCATTTCCAGGTCCTGGTCTTCAACGTCCTTAATCATGATTTACAGATCAAGAAAGGTGATCGTATCGCGCAAGTTATTTTCCAGAAGTTCCTGATAGCTGACGGCGACGACGCTAGTGGTCAGCGCCGTGGCGGTTTCGGCTCGACCGACAGGGCTCAAGATGAGAATGGTATTGACAAAAATGAATAAACCCCTGCGAAGGGTGCACTAAGAAGGTAAAAACGGAGGTATAAATGAGTAAAAGTAAGGTTTATTTCACCCGCGAAATCTCACCAGCTAGCCTGGTGAGAGTCTATGAGGCATTAGGCGTAACATTGCCCGGCAAGGTCGCGGTGAAGATTTCGACTGGCGAAGCTGGCAATCCGAATTATCTGAAGCCTGAGCTGATTCAAGATTTAGTTCAGAAGCTAAAGGGCACAATTGTCGAGTGTAATACGGCTTACGAAGGGGCGCGTAATGATACTGTAGCGCATCTCCAGACTGCCAAGGAGCATGGTTTCACCGAAATTGCCGATGTCGATATTATGGATGCCGATGGCGAAATTGAAATCCCCGTAAAGAATGGCAAGTACCTCGAGGTTGACATTATTGGCAAGAACTTCGAGAATTATGATTCTATGCTAAATCTTGCGCATTTCAAAGGTCATCCGATGGGTGGCTTCGGCGGTGCGCTCAAAAATCAATCCATCGGTATCGCCTCGGCGGCTGGCAAAGCTTATATTCATACTGCCGGGAAGAGCCGCGACGTGGCGACGCTCTGGGAGCATACTGCGCCGCAGGATGATTTTCTCGAGTCAATGGCGGAGGCAGCTACGGCGGTTGCGGATTATATGAGGGAGCAGGAAAAGCCGATTGTTTATATTAACGTTATCAATAACCTTAGTGTCGACTGTGATTGCGTTGCGACGCCTGAGGCGCCTTGTATGGCGGACATTGGGATCGCCGGCTCGCTCGACCCGGTTGCCCTCGACCAGGCCTGCATTGATATGATTTGGAATTCGGATGATCCTGGGCGTGACCATTTCGTCGAGCGCGTCGAACGCCAGAATGGCCGGCTGATTATTGACGCGGCCGCCAGGCTCGGTCTCGGGTCGAAAGACTATGAACTTGTTGAGCTAGATCAATAAAGCTACGAGGGGTTGAGGAGTGAACTCTACGCCTTCGTCCTCTCGCGTTATTTTCCGAAAACTGCTACGTATTCTTCCAGCGTAATCCCGCGCTGGAAGATTTCTTGTGCCGCTTCGCGTCCCACATACCGATAATGCCATGGTTCGTAACTATAGCCCGTCAAATCCTCTTTGCCCTCCGGATAACGTAAGATAAATCCATATTCATGTGCATGTTCAGCCAACCATGTCGCCACCGGGCTGCCTGCAAAGCTGCTCGTCGTCTCGCCAGGAGTGAAGACGTCAATCGCTCTACCTGTCTGGTGCTCGGAGTATCCCGGTTTCGCTGCGTACTTTAACGCATATTCTTCGTCGCCCTCTGCGAGATAACTGGCGAATACTTCCTCTTGTTCCTCATAACCACGATAGCCCGAGGTTACATATAACTGATAGCCGGCTGCCTGCGCTGCCGCGAACATCTCTTCAAACGCTGCATACGTTTCGCGCTCCATGTGCTCCCCTATGCTCCCGTAACTCGCACTCTGCTCGACTAGATCTACCGTGAAATCATGGTCAAGATAATAATATTTATTCACCAAAAGCAAATCACCATTCTCAAGATTTGCCGCCTCGGTCTCGTTATAATACTCACGGTCGCGGTTCGCATTCACCAGCGCTACGACTTCTTTCGATTCCAGCTCTTGTTCTGCGCTGGATACAAGGGCGAAATACCGTGCTTGATTTCGTGTCAGATAGTACTCTTCGTACAGGATTTCAATCATCTGCTCCGTATATTTTTCATCCGTATCGTAGTCCGGACGATTAACTAGCTTCAGTATTAACTCTGGCGCAAAACTATATTTCTGTTCCGCCTGAATATAATCTGCTAATTTTTCCACCCGAAAATCCGCCGGCGCAACCTCCATACTTATCAGCTGAGTCAATTCTGGCAGATATTCACTCCCGAAAACCGGCTCTAACTCGCTGCGTTTCAGTCGTGCGGTGATTACCTCGATTTCGTCAGTGCTATATCCTAAACGACTTAACTTTTGTGGCGTGCTGTTCAGCCAAAAACAAAGCCCTACCGCCAAAATCGCTGTTACAACTAACCCAAACCCCAGTGTCCGCTTCTTTACCATATCCATATTATACGCGAAACCACTCAAAAACTCCACCGGCAGGCCAATTTGATTAAAACGGATATTCGTAGTATAATAAAATAAATGGGAAATAAAAAAGCTCGCGCGCAATCTCGACGCGATAGTCGGTCAAAAACACGTCGCACTAAAGCTGCTAAAACCGGCATTTTGCTGCGCAACTTTCAGATTGGCTGTTTCGTAGTTGGTATTATCTGTTGCTTGATCGGTATGAGTTTTGGCATTTTTGAGGCAATTACTACTGCTACGAAGGCTGCTCCAGTTACCATCGGTGGTGTCGATGGTCGCAGTGGCGCCGGAGAAGAAAATGGGGGGGGGCGCCATTATTAGCGATAGAGCTAGTGCGCCCCAGATTCTAACCAAAATTAATCAAATTGTCATACCAGAGGAGCAAAAGTCGCTTGCTGAGACTTTTGCTAAGCCTCAAACTTTCTCAACTCTGCAAGAAGTAGTCGATAATTGGTTAGCAAACTATGCGCATGGTGAAGTGGGAATTGAAGTTTTTAATGTTAATGCTGGTTCAGTCGTTGCTAGCTATCGCTCAACTGCACAGATGCGCCCGAAATCAATTTACAAATTGTTCTATCTCTATGATGCTTATGCGCAAATCGATGCTGGGCTAGATGACCCAAATCAACCCTATGCTGACGGATATACCTTAGGTCAATGTCTCGACGTGACGGTGCGCTACTCCAATAATCCTTGCCCGGAAAAAATGTATGATGATCCGGCTCGTTCTGCGCGGGTTGCGCAGTTAATTCAGCGCGTCGGGCTAGCAAATACTTGGCCAGACGGTCTAATGACCTCAGCGCATGACGTGTCGCTATTCTTGCAATTTCTCTATTGGCATCCAGATTGGTCGGCCAGTTCTTGGGCGAAAGTGCGAGAGACTATGCTTAATCAGCCATACCTCTATCGCAAGGGTCTGCCGAGTGGATTCACGACAGCCGCCGTCTATGACAAGGCAGGCTGGGGCGATGGACGATATAATGATGCCGCTATGGTTGAATTTCCGAATGGCGCTCGCTACATCGTGGTGGTCACGACGACGAATACGAGCTACACCGCTTTAGCGGCGCTCGGTCGGATGCTTGAGCGGACCATGTTAACACTCTAGCATGAGGCGCGCAGCTTACAAAAACCCAATTTTTCTAACCTAACTCTTGTTAGCTACCTCTGTTAAGAATAGCTTTGGAGGTTAAAATTTTTCTAAAAATTTTAACCTCGCAAAAAACAATACTAATGTAGGCCCTCTATAATATCATGAATTATTATAATGCTACTTCCGGCACTACCGGCGCCACCACCATAGTACAGTTACCATTGGCTTTTGTCCGTAGTGGGAGCGTGAATATGGGCGACGGCAGAGTTTACTTCGTCGGCGTGTGGGGTTGGGATTGGTCGCGTACTTCTAGATCGTCTACGAACGCTTACTACTTGCAGTTCGGTGTATCCGATATCTACCCGTCAGGCAACGACAATCGTTGGGTCGGTTTCTCCCTCCGCTGCCGTACTCATGGCAGGAAAAATAAGGCGAGATAGCTACTTTCAGAAACCATCCGCAGGGCAACGGCCCGAGGAAGAGGAGGCTCGCACCCGTAACGAATCTAGTAGGAGTCCGAAAGAAGAAAGAGCTTGCTCTTTCTTCCGAGGCGACACCCTAGAATCTGAGCGAAGCGAAGACGGATGAGAACTCCGTGTTGAAGAAAGTAGCTATCTCTCCCTCCTCTTTCCTCCATTAGGCACTACCTGGGTAGAGGCAGCGGAGGGAGTAACCACCCCATCGATAGCGACTATCTGACGACGCGATAAAACTAGGTTGAAGAATAAGGTTATATGCGGCATCTGACGACATAGCCGTGCTCGACCAATAATACGCTCGATCTCCCATCACTGCTATTCCTCCCTGACTTACATGCTGAAATCCAATATCCGCCATCCCGCTACGGACAAAAGCCAATGTCCTGGATTGTCGAGAAGATTTTTAGACTCAATTTTTCTCTCAACTTACTTTTTCATGCTATACTAAAATAAGTAAAACCGGTGGAAAGAAAAAGGGAAAAACGTCCTTGGGCAAGACACATATTATACTAAGAGTGGAGGCCCCTTGCCATGAGCGAGACAACAGACAAAAACCCTAAAACTGCGTCATCCGACGATAAGTCTGAAAAAAATACCAAAACTAATCAAAAGGATCGTCATATTGCCGACCTCGAACAGCGTTTGCGCCGTCTTGAAAAACGCGTGAAGAGTAACGAACGCTTCGGTAAGACGCTCGAAGATTGTCTAGCTAGTCAAGTCGTCGCTGCTGACGCTGTGACTGCCGTTGTGCGTCGCAGTCTACGAGAAGATGCTGAGTTGCATGACGAGCTACGTTTCGCAATCAAGGAATATGATAGTCGTAAATTTAGCCGTTGGTTTACGGGCTTCCTCGGTGTACTTTTTCGTGTCACCGTGGTCGCTGTTGCCGCTTTTATGGGGGCGTTTATTTACTGGGCGTTTTCCGGACAGTAGAGCATAGAGTGCTACAATATATATTATGACCCCCGAAGAGCTGCGCGAGCGTCTTCTGGAACTAGAAGATGTCGCCTACCGTGATTTTCATCTCAAGACCTGTCCGCAGACCGAGCATGTGATTGGTGTACGCATGCCTGAGCAGCGCAAGCTCGCCAAGGAGATTACGAAAGGTGATTTTTGGCAATTTCTTGATGAGATTCAGCCTTATTATTACGAGGAAGTTCTAATTACTGGCATTATTATTGCCTCCGCGCCGATGGCATTGGCCGAACGACTTGACTATGTTGCTTGGTTTATCCCGCGCATCAATAACTGGGCGGTCTGCGACTGTTTTTGCGCCAGTTTTAAGCCAAAAGTAGAAGATTTACCGCGCCTCTGGGAATTCATCTGCGAAATCGGTCAAAACGCTAGTGAGCAGGGTGATGCCGAATACCCTCAACGTTTTATGTTAGTCATGATGCTGGACCATTTTCTCCGACCCGAGCGACCAGAGTATTTACTGCGAATCTTTCAAATTATCAACGATTTGAAATCTGACAAATACTATGTCAACATGGCGATTGCTTGGCTAGTCGCCGAGGCCTTTACGAAGTTTCGCGACGAGACCTTAGATTATCTTCGCAGCGACCAACTTTCAACTTTCACCCACAACAAAGCTATCCAGAAAGCCCGTGAATCGCGTCGCGTCAGCCCCGAAGATAAAGCTACCCTCGCCGCGCTAAAGCTCTAACTCAGAGACTAGCGGAATCCGTAGACCTTGTAAACTCGCATGAAAATCCACCAACAAGCTTGAGGTACTCACTGCCAGCTCAATCTCTTCGGCTGGCACTGTCATCACACTTTCGCTCACTGCCGCTGCATCTTCCTCTACTGCATGCCCACCCAGCGCCACCAAGGCTGCTGGCAACACTAGACACTCTACGATGTGAAACAAAACATGTAAGATCATCAAAACCACCCCCACCGCTCCGAACTTCTTCAGCCGGAATCGCTCCAGATGCTTCTCTAACCCGCAATGACAATGGTGTTTCATATAATATATTGTAACACACCTCTGTTAATTAATGCGATTAACTTTTCGCTACTTTTTCACCCCAAAAACTTTTTTCTTTGCTACAATTATATCAATACAGGAGGTAGCAATGAAAGGCGAATATCGACCATATCAATCACGAACACCAGACGAACAGTACAAAAACCTGATTCGTGCAGTTTTAGAACACGGACACAAGGGCCCGTCGCCCATGGTGGATAAAGACGGTAACGAAGTAAATACCATCGACTTATTGGGCGCACCAGTTATGCGCTTTAATTTACTGGAAAATGGCGTACCGTTTTTGACCGAGCGCAGCCTGGAGAAGTTTTGGCGTGGTGCAGTCGGCGAGCTGCTTGGCTTTATTAACGGTGCGCATACCCAAGAACAGCTTGAAGAGTTTGGCTGTAAATGGTGGAAATCCTGGTGCACCGAGAAAAAGTGCGCAAAGCGTGGTCTGGAGACTGGAGATCTTGGGCCGGGGTCATATGGTGCAGCTTTTCATGATTTTCCGACCGCTGACGGTGGTAGCTTCAATCAGCTAGCTGAAATTATTAAACAAATGAAAGAGCGCCCCGAGTTGAAGACGCATTTAATCTCGCCCTGGATTCCGCAGTACACAATTCGAAATAAAGATCATCAGCAAAAGGTCGTCGTTTGCCCTTGCCATGGCTGGATGCATTTCCGTATTCTTGATAATAAGTTGAATCTTGTCATGTTCCAGCGTAGCTGTGATGTCTTGATTGGCTGCCCGAGCAACTGGGTGCAATATTCGGCATTATTGCTAGCGATGTCTGAAGTGCTTGATCTGGAGCCGGGTGAGTTTGTTCATATGATTTCCGACGCTCATATCTACGAGAATCAACTTCCGTGGGTGGAAGAAATCCTTTCACGCGAAAGCAAGCCGTTCCCAACCCTCAAGATCACAAATTCACATGACGACATTTTCGCTTACCGTCCGACTGATTTTGAATTGACCGACTATGAGCCACATGAAGCGATTAAGGGTATTGCAGTAGCGATTTAAGGTAGAACTATGGACGAGAACTGGTTAGCAAACGTCAAGATCGCCAAAAAAACCGGGCAAAAGGTCGGATTAGTTCAAGGTTCGTGGGACTTATTTCATCTCGGTCATCTGCGCTATATCATGAAAGCTCGTGCGCTGTGCGACTTTCTCGTAATTGCCATGGATAGCGACGAGAAGATTCGCAAGCGCAAAGGTCCGACGCGTCCGGTAATCCCGGAGAAGGAGCGCTATGAGTTCATTCGGCTGCTGAATATCGCTGATGCGGTTGTAATTAAGGAGGTTGATGAACCGAAGTGGCATTTGATCAAGACGGTGAAGCCTGACGTTTTGATTGCTATCAAAGAGAACTATAATGACGAGCAGATCGAAAAGCTAGGTAAATACTGTGGCGAAGTCGCTGTTTTGCCGCGCCAAGCCAAGACTTCGACTTCAGACAAAATTCGCCAAATTACTCTTAATAGTCGCCTACGCAAGATTGATGGCGTGAAAGAAAATGTCGCAAAAGCCGCTGCAAATATGAAGCGCCGGATTAATTACTCCAAAGAAATGCCCGAGCCGATTCCGCGCCTACTGAAAGAATTGCAATATTCGACCGATGATGTTTGCCCGACCGCTGCCACTTGTCTCTGGAATGGACAGTGGGTCTATGGATCGAACCAAATTGATTTTACGATTCCGGAGCATGATGTTGCGCATCGCACCGAGCTATTTTACGACACGGTTGAACATGCCGAGATTAACTTATTGAAAAAAATGGGCAATGTTAAGTCTTTGGCTGATACGCCGGTCTACGTCACGCTCTTTCCGTGCGATAAGTGTATGAAAGTTCTCGCGGACAAAGGTGTGAAAGAGATTTACTACCTCGAAGACCATCCCGAGCGTAATTGGAGTAAGCGCTCTCACACCCTCGCCGAGAAAAAAGGAATTAAAACTATTTGTCTAATGGAGGAAAAATAATGCCGAAGTACAAATATATTTATCCACCCAACGCTCGCCACCAAGAGCAGCTTGATATTATGCTAGGTATGGAAGCTGCCGACAAAGATCCGATGGCGCTTGAAAATGTCGACCAGGAGGCTCAGAAAATTATCTTTCAGACCGATTATTGGCACGTCTCCGAGAATCGCTATCCGCGTCCCGGTAGTGAAATTTCGTTTTTGATTGTTGCCCTTGGGCCAGTCTATGAGATTGAAGATATTTCACCAGAAATGTGGCTAGATTTACAGCAGATTTGGCAGAGGCTCGTCAAGGAATATAGAATTACTGGCGGTGGCATCTGTATGCGTTTTGGCGACCCAGCCAAATCTGGTGCATCTTTGACTCGTCTCCACGTCCATATTATCATGCCGCAAGACGGCGAAAAAGTTCGCTTTCCGATTGGCGGACAAAAAGAGCTCGACGAAGGTCTACACTTGTAGTTGAGGAGGACTATGCGCCTATATTTCCATGGCTTCATTATGCTAATCCAGAAATTTGTTCTGCGTCGTAATACCGGCGCGGTGATTTGCCGTTTTGCACTCAAGATGGGCGTAGTTTATATCAAAATGGCGCAGATTCTTGCCATGCAAAATTACGGTCAAATCTTTAGCGAGCAGGATCGTCGAAATTTGTCGAAAGTTTGCGATGATTGCAGGCCAGTGTCATATCGCAAAATTACTAAAATCATCGAAAGTGAATATGGCTGCAAGATTTCTGATAAGTTCCGGAGTATTGACCCTAAGCCCATTGGAGCTGCCTCGGTTTCTCAAGTTCATCGTGCTGTCTTGCTGGATGGTCGCGAAGTAGCAATTAAGGTTAAACGCCAAGATGTCGCTCGCCGTGTCCGCCGTGATGTTCGTCAGATTCAGCGTTTGATTCATCGTTTCGGTAAGCTGACGAAGTTTCGTAATTTCCTCGGTAGCGACCAAGCTCTGACTCTCTGGGCGGAATGGATTTATCAAGAAACTGATTTTCAGCGCGAACGCCAGAATATTACGGAATACCAAGATTTCATCTCCAGTGTTAACGGCAAAATCCCGCACACTGTGCGATTAAAAGTTCCGCAAGTCTTTTCGGAACTTTGTACGGATAATCTTATTGTCATGGAATTTATTCATGACCCGACGATTAATCAGCTGTCACTTACTGCGGAGCATAAAGCCAAAATTCGTGACGGACTAAACGACTATATGGCGTTATCTTTTTATGCATTACTGCATGGTCTTCCGGTGATTTTTCACGGCGATCCCCATGGCGGTAATATCTACCTAGACGCAGCTGGGAACGTTGGTTTTCTCGATCTTGGATTGATTTTCGCCTTAAACTCCGAGGAGGTGAAGTTCGTACGAGAGATTTTCCTCAATGCTTATTCTGGTCGTGCCGATAAGGTGATCGAAACCTTAATTCGCACTAGCGAATGCGGCGCTTTTGACGAAGCGCAGTTTAGAGGTGATATTCAACGAGAAGTCGCCAAAATCCAAGACATTCCGGTCGCACAGTTTTTTGTCGAGATGATGAATATTTTTGTCTATTATAATATTTCTCCTCCCGAAGTTTTCTTCAAAATGGCGAAGGCTTTTTTGGCGTTGTTTGGTATCGGCGTCTTTTCCGAGAACCTTTCTAGTACAAAGCAGCTGCTGGCAGCCCAAGTGACTGAATTTTATGTTGAACGTAGTTTTGATGACTTCCGCCAAATTTGTACGAGTGGCGCAAAGTTACTACCAGGATTTTTGGCTACTACCTTGCGTGATGGCCCCGCTAAGGCTCTAGCGCAGGAGTTTTGCCTGCTCGATGAATTTCACGCCCAGCTTGAAGCCGCCTGGCAGCACGGCGCAGAAGTTCTGGAGTATTTTCGCTGATGGCGTTTTATGATCGGTTAAATGCGGTGATTGCCTATCTTGAAGCGCACCTCGATTCGGAAATTGACGAATCTGAGTTGGCGCGTCTAGCTGGTACTAATTTTAATACTCTAAAACGGATTTTTCCATTGCTAACCGATATGACGATTACTGATTATGTGAGGCGACGCCGTCTTACTCTTGCTGGGCGCGATTTGGCGCAGAGTGATTTTCGTGTTATCGACCTTGCCGCAAAATACGGCTATAACTCGGATGCTGCCTTTGCACGTGCTTTTGCTAAGTTTCATGGCATCAAGCCCAGCGAAGTCAAGCGTCATGCTTCAAAACTTAAATATTACCCTCGGCTAAGTTTTACTCGCCAAACGGCCGATTCTGGCCTTGAATATGAAATTATTGAGTTAGGAAAACTCCGACTTTACGGCGTGGGTGTAAAAACTGACGAACAGCATATTCGCCGCGACGCTCCAGCGCTCTATACTCGCGCTAAAAACCAGTACATTGATATTCTCGGCCGCCCAGAATACGGCATGATTGTCTATAACGACACGCGCTGTTCAAGTGATGATTATGAATATTGGGTGCTTTGGACGGGCAATGCTCCTGGTCTCACTTCCCACACAGTTGCCGCTCGTCGTTGGCTGAAATTTCGCATCGATTCTCAGGAAGCCTGCGATATTCAAGCTATGTCAGACTTGTTTTATAAAAAGTTTTTACCGACTTGCGAATACGAACTGACGCCCGAGCCGGAGTTAGAATACTATCACGACGGTGTGACAGATTTTCTTATTCCAATTCGCTAATTAAATAACTGACTTTTTCGGCTCAGATAAAGTCAGATCTTCTTCTCTGAAACTTCTATAATATGAAGATGTCGTGGTGTTGGTATGAAATTTTTCTAGGATCGAGTCATGTTCAGGCTGAAAGTTGGCAGACACTTTTTGCTATCCTGCGACGTTTCTTGGGTTGGCGGGCTGAGTGGCAAATTTATCTACAAATCAAGCATCACACAGTGCATTATTATCTCAGGGCTCCTCGGGCTCTGCCTAGTAGTCTTGGTCTCGACCACTTTCTATTCAAAATTCTTCCCGAACCTCCTCTTATCGCCCATGTATCCTATAGTATTCGTCCGTTTGATTTGCGCGCTGACGACCTGCCACTTATCTTGCATAAATTAGAACGTCGCGACCAGACTTTTTGTTGGCTGGAATGTTGGTTTCGCAGTCTTGCGCAAGTTACACTTTCAAGCTGTTCACTCGTTACGCGTCGTTCTAATCACTATCTTTCTCGTCGCGTCCTCGTTCCATCGCCTGCCAACCTACTTAGTATTGATTACGAAAGAGCGCGGCATTTGCGCTACAAGAAGATTCCGAAGTATCTAGATAGTAAGAAAAACTTTCGTCTAGTACGACCTGTCTCCGAGCAGACATTGCTCTTACTCGACACTTTTCCTTATGGTGCCGAAGAACAGGGAATCGAACTTGCGGATTTTGACTTTGCCAAACATTCGCTTGTTATTGGCGGCAGTGGCTCTGGCAAATCGCGTTACCTCAGCCTACTGATTAGCCGCCTCTACCAATATCGGCCATCGAATTATAAAGTCATAGTGATTGACCCGCATGACACTTTGAAGTACGACCTTGGAGAGGTTGAAGATCAAACTATTATAGATTTCCGTACGCCTGAGCATAGCGTTGACCTTTTTCGTCAAGATCTTGACAATCTAAGTGTGAGCGTCGAACTCATGCTTGAAACTTTCAAAACCCTTATCGGTGATAGTTATAATGGTCGCCTCGAACGTGTCTTGCGTCACTCGACCTATCTTTTACTACTTGATAATAATTTTACGTTCTCCAACCTCCGCCGTCTTTTGTCTGACATTGAATATCGTACCTCGACCTTAGTCAAACTTGGCGGTCGTGTTCCGAGTAGCGTCTCGCACTTCTTTCTGACCGAATTTCAAGAGTTGCGTTCGCAAGCTTACAATACTGCTTTTGCTCCCATTATGGCATTCATCGACGAAATGCAAATGGTCCCCGTCATGAACCAAGACACCGAACTGTCGTCTATTAACGCAACAATTGAAGCACACTTCTTGACTGTTTTCTCACTCAGTCGCCTCTTCTTGGGCGATAAGCCAACCCGCGTCATCGCCGGTCTCCTCATGCAACAGATTTTTCTCTTTGCTCAGCGACGTACTACTGCGGAGCATCTTTTAGTTGTCATTGACGAAGTCGCGGTTGTTGAGAATCCTATCCTAATGCGTTTTCTTTCTGAAATGCGCAAATATAATGTCTCAGTGATTCTTGCTGGTCAGTATTTTGGCCAAATTAGTCCAGACTTGCGTGCTGGCATTTTGGCAAACGTTAGTAATTATTATATCTTCCGCGTCTCACGCAGCGATGCTGATTTACTGAGTCAGAATCTGCAACTCAAACTTATTGGCAGCCACGGTGCAGAAGACGAGCAAAAACTTTTCACTGGACTTAAAGCACGCGAATGTTTAGTCCAGCTTAGCTGTCAAGGCGAGCTTTATTCATTGGCTAAGGCTCGCACTCCTGACCATTGTCCGCCGCCAAACAAAGCAATACCGACATTAATAAACTCCCATACAGATCTCAACTCGCAAAAATCGCAACCCGTTTTTGCTTTTTCGATTACATCTGAGTTCTCGGCACTAGAAATCATGCAGCAAAATAGCACTAATCGTAAGCCACTAAAATTAATTCCAAAAGGAAAAACTTCATGAAAGATGATTCTTTTCTCGAAATTGCCGACAAGATTTTTCTAAATATCTTCGGGCAAAAAAGTAACTTAACTCTTGATGAGATTCGTAACCAGTTCGCTTTCGATCTCAAACTTCCGACTGAAGTCAAAGACTCGACTACCGGCGAAGCTACTTACTCCGCTATGCCCAACGTCAAGACTTACATGAAGTGCGAGAACACTTATCAGTACGACCGAGATAAGGGTTGGATGCTCCCGAAACAGGACATTAAGAGTCTCGACGACATCATTAAAATTTGGCAGACCGTTAACTATACTACCACTGAGCGAGTTTATGATAGTGAAAATGTCGTCAAAAGCGACCCAATTTATAATTCGATCAATGTCTACGCTTCGACGAATTGCGGCAAATGCAAAAACATTTTCTTCTGCGACGGCACTTACGATAGTGAATTCGCTATCGCTTGCCAGCGTAGTACGAGTGTGAATTTCTGTCTTCGAGCCGACGATTCAAATAGCTGCACAAATTCTTATAACGTGATTTGCTCTGGTAAAATCAGTAATTCTTTTTTTATTCAAGACGCCAGCAACCTCAATGAATGTCTTTTCTGCAGCCATATTTCCGACCAAGAATATTGCATCGCCAATATGCAATTTGAACCTGAAGAATACTTTTACATTAAACAACAGGTGATTAAGTGGGTCTTGGCTGAACGTGCTAAAATAAAGTCATGATGTATACCGTCACGGTCAAACCGCATTCCAAGAAAGGTCCGCTCGTCCTCGCGACTAGTAGTAATGAGCTGACGGTCTACCTACGCGAAAAGCCAGTTGACGGCGAAGCCAATCAGGCGCTAATTAAACTTTTGGCGGAACATTTCGGCGTAGCCAAAACGTGTATCCATATCAAAACCGGCGCGCGTGGACGCCAGAAACTTATCGAAGTTGATAATTAACCCCGCAAAACCTCGGAAACATGCTACAATAAAATTAATTGGTAATAATAGTGAGGTGAAAGATGTCAGAAATCTTAAAAATTAATGGCGCCGAAGTTAAAATCGGTGAGGATAATGGTGAAGTCGTAACTGTTCCAATTGCATCTCTGCAATTCTCCAACCCTCAGGTTGGAGACAAGGTGGAAGTTTTCCGGGACGGTAAAGAATATATTGTCCGTCGCGAAAAAGAGGCCTGCCCAGAAGACGAAGAGGGTGTCCGTACGATCAATAAGCACGTTTTTGTCTGGGTTGGCAACTTCTTGTTCGGTAGTCTTGGCGTCGACCGCTTCATGCGCGGGCAGATTGGTCTCGGCGTATTAAAGCTCTTGCTCAGCACGATTGGCTGGATTACGATTATCGGTGGCTTCGCCGGTTGGATCTGGACTCTAGTTGACTGGATTGTTTCCATGACAAAAGCCTACGGTTCAGCTTACGCCTCGAGTGAAAATCTGACTTTCGACGAACATGGCAACTATATTAACTAGATAAGAAAGCAAAGGAGGTAGTATGGAGGAAGTTGAGTTTAGGATCGCTACGCGCGATGACCTGCCGGGGATGATTGAGTTGACGAATCGTTGCTTTGATGAGCATACCCCGCTAGAGTATGCCGAGAAGGTCTGGGACGAGACTGCTAGTGACCAAAATCAAATTTATTTGAACGGCTGGAAAGACGGCAAAATCGTTGCTCATACGAAGATTACGATTATCCCTACAATTTATGAGGATATGAATACCTATGCTATTCTGAACCACGTCTGCGTTGATCCTGATGTCCGTCGTCAGCACCTCGGTACGCGACTACTTGATGAAGTTTTTCGGATTTGCCGCGAGCGCGACGTCAAGGCTGTGGAGTTCTGGTCCAAGAACTTCCGCGAAGCCGCACATGCCTTATACAAAAAATATGGTTTCGAAGTTGTTGACGCAAAATTCTTTGCTAAGGACGTCTAGGGAAGGAGAAAAGGGAGGCAGAGTATGAAAATTAGTAGTGTACACATCGGTGGGTGGTTTCAGCGCACTATGCTCCAACTTTCGGAGGTTTACGACTTTTTGCGCAATGGCGAAAGTCAGCTCAAGCTCAGTAAGAAAAAACTTGCTGAACTGCACAAAAGCCTTAATATTGGCAGTATCGAATATGGTGTAGCTGGCGAGGAGTTCGTCTCCTTTACTACTAGCGAGCTACTGCATGTGAAGATTTTTGAAGATGGCTTGATTGTTGTCGGCAGTAATGAAGTTAGCGAAGAGACGCTATTTGCCGATGTCGAAAAGCTAAAAGATTATTACGAAGAAAGACTTTCTCCTGCCATCAATTATCTCTTCAGCTTGGGCGCGCCAGTGCCAAAGGAACTTGCCCATATCGAGAACATCTATCCGTACTTCGTTGTTTGCGATAATGCGACGCGTGAAGATATTGCGGAGTTGTTGTCGAAGACCGAACGCCAAAAGTATTTTGAATTTGATAACAAGAATTACAGTGTTTTGCGCGGCGATAAGTATTATTTCATCAATAACAAGAAAACTTCGACCGCAAATATCGAACGTTATATTGAGGAGCAAGTCTTTATTCGTGAATTTAAGGGGCAGCTACACCGCTACCTGAATCTTCACCGTATTATCTGGGAGAAAATTGACCATGTCAAGGACCGTGCTAAGGTTCGCGGTAGTGACGTGATTAAGTTTTCGACCAAACTCGAAAGCTACGCAAAGACCGTGACGCTGATTGATGGCCGCATCCGCCAGATGTCAACCTATATCTCGACTCGTGAACGAATTGCAAAACAGGACAAAGAATTAGAGGAATTTCTCGCAATTTCCGGATTCCGCTACGAAACCCTGAGAAATACACTTGAGTATATTCGTGATCTGTGGGATATGACGAAAAATTACGTTAATTCTGCCCAGAAACTGTTTGACGGTATTAAGCAAGATGTCACTTCTAGCTCAATCAATAGTTTGACGATCGTCACCTCAATGTCTGCCGGCGCTGCGATTCTTGATCTCTTTACCGAATCTGAGCCGAGTTTTACGACTTTCGGTTTTGTGTATTTCTTCATCCTCGCCTTTGTCGGCTGGGCAGCGACCAAGTTGTTGACGTACGTAGCCGAGAAACGCAAATATGAGATTTCGGACGTCGATATTGATAGGAATATTAAATAAGGAGTAATATGAAAAAACTAATTCCAGGGATTGTTTGTAGCATCGTCGCCGTAAGCAGCCTATTATGCGCGCCGACTTCGGCTTTAAGCCTTGCGCCATGCCCGGATGACGAAAATAAGGCTGAGTGCGAAGCGCGTCAAGAGCAACTTGTAAAATGTTGGGACAAAACCACTAATCTTGAAGAATGCGAAAAACAACTCAAAACGCAGGTGAACCAATCTCAAGAGAGTTCCTCTATCCCAGCGACCTTTGTCACCGAGCTTGACGATTCCGAACAGTCGATTGGCTTTTGGGCGGGGAAGAGCTTTTTGCTGGCTGGCAATAATCTTAAAAGTAGCACCGATGTTCGTAATGGCCTGTTGCTGGTCGCTGGTAATAATCTCCAGCTCAGTGGCCAATCTGAGTACGGTTTTCTTTTCGGTAACATTATCAAATTCTCCGGTAGCACGCAGCGGGACTTATATATTGCGGGTAATGGCGTTACGCTGACTTCCGACGCTAAGATTGGTCGTGACGTTTTCGTAGCAAGTGGTGAGCTGAGAATTGAAACAGACTTGCCTGGTGACCTTAGTGTCACCGCAGACCGTCTCGTGATCGACGAGGGGATTACGATTAATGGCAATGTGAATATCGACGCCGATACGATTGTTTTTGGCAAGGATGTTACGATTGGCGGTAAGTTAGTGTATAACGATTCGGCGAACGTGAGCGGCGCCGACCAAGTCGCGTACGGTGACGTCGAAATTTATCATCTCCAAGAAGTCAGCGCCGAGGCGAAACTTGCCGCAGCGTTCTATAGCAAGTTTCTCAGTATCGCCGGGCTGTTCTTGGCCATGGCATTGATTTTGGCGGTGTATTCCAAGCTCCATGCTAAGATCGAAACCGAAGCTACTCCTGGTCGCTTTGGCACGAACCTTGCAATAGGCCTAGGTGCTCTTATTATTGTGCCAGTTGTTGCGATTTTTGCCATGCTGACCGTCGTCGCTGCTCCGCTTAGTATCGTTGCACTGCTGGTTTACGGTATTTGCGTTTATCTCGCGCAGGGCTTCACTGGCCTCTGGCTTGGGCATATTATTCTTGAGAAACTGTTTAAGGTTAAAGGTAATGCCTTTGTCGAGGCTCTGCTTGGCATTATTATTCTCGGCCTGCTCGCGCTCGTACCAGTCATCGGCGTCATCACCGGATTCGTCTCGCTCGCTCTTGGTCTCGGGCTAATCGTAAATTGTGTCCGACCGCGCAAGGACGATGATAGAGCGGCGCAAAAGGCTACCAAAGCAAAGACCTCCAAGGCTAAGGCTAAGGCTAAAACCGGAAAGGTTGTCAAAAAATAATATGCACGACAGCTGGAAAGACTTTCTCGACTCGGAGTTTGCGAAGCCCTATTTCAAGGAGCTGAGCCAGTTTCTCCATGAAGCTTATGAGACGAAAACGGTTTTTCCAGCTAAACCTCAGGTCTTCCGCGCTTTTACGGCTGACCTGAATCAGGTTAAAGTTGTGATTCTCGGACAAGACCCTTATCATACACCTGGCGCCGCACATGGTCTCGCTTTTTCGGTTCCGAATTCGCAGCCGATTCCGCCCTCGCTCATCAACATTTATAAAGAGATTGACGACGAGTACGGCTCGCATGCTAACTCACGCGGCAACCTCAGCAGTTGGCAACAGCAAGGCGTGCTACTGCTCAATAACGTTTTGACTGTTGAAGCGCACCGCGCCGGCAGCCATCGTGGTAAGGGCTGGGAGCAATTTACCGAAGCAACTGTCAAGCATCTGAACGAAAAATGCGATCATCTAGTCTTTATGCTCTGGGGGCGCGATGCGCGCAGCAAGAGTAGTATGATCGATAAGACTAAGCATCTCGTACTGGAGTCTCCGCACCCGTCTCCGCTCTCGGCGCATAGTGGCTTCTTCGGCAATGGTCATTTCAAAAAGGCCAATGAATTCCTGAAAGAACATGGTCTGAGTGAAATTATATGGTAGGTGTAGCGGAATAGTTGTATCGCGTTTGTAATGCAGATGCAATGCGATTGTCTTACGATTATACTTGAAAAGCTATAAAAATAGCTCAAAAATCCACAAAATTACAAAAACATCGAACTTGTGCTTGTTAATTTTGAAAAAATTTTGTTATACTCGCGAAAATACTAAAAATAGTAATTCGCGGAGGCAAAATGCGATACGGTTTCAAGTTCAAAATTCAATATCTGGCGGTGGTTTTTCTCGTCATGACGAGCTGCTTAGTAATTTCGCCGCCCAGCACTGCGAAAGGCTGCGATGATGTGAAATTTATCTTCGCTCGTGGCTCGGGTGAAGCCTTGAATGATGTTAGCTCTACAGCCTGGCGCGAGAGCATTGAAGCCGCGCTTCAGAAGTCAACACTCCAGTATAGCTTCTATGAACTCGGCACTTATGCACAAGGCAGTTACCGATATCCGGCGGTCAGCGTGAGTGAATCCTTGGGCGGTTTTGGTAATCTTCTTGGCGCCTATCTTAGTCGCGGAGAGTCTTTTGAGTTTGGCAAGAGCGTCGTTCAAGGTATTGGCGAGCTGCAAACTTATCTACGTGTCCAGGCGTCAGCTTGCCCTCAGACCAAATTTATCCTCGGCGGCTATTCTCAAGGCGCAATGGTCCTCTCGCGCACGCTCGGAGATCTCGATGCCGACCGAATTCTCTATGTAGCTACTTTTGGCGACCCCAAGCTTTATCTGCCGGAGGGAAAAGGCACTATTCCTCCGGCCTGCCTTGGTAGATCTTATTCCGACTATCGAGTATACGTTCCGGATTGTCGTGCCTACGAAGGTATCCTCGGCAGCCAACGTCCGTATCAGCCAGACGAATATACGGATAAGCTCGGCGTTTGGTGCAATGAAAAGGACATTATGTGTAGCTCTGGATTGAGCGTTGATGATCATACATCATATACAGACAGCGGACTTTACAAAAATGCAGCGCGTGAGATAAAAACTCGCCTGAAACGCGTTTTCCCTGATGCTTTCTTAAATACCACGATTAAACCCTGGGCGAGCGCTGCCCATAATGTCGCCTTCCTTTTTGATACATCAGTTTCTATGATTAACGCTATTGGTAATTATAGCAAGAAAGCCAAAACCCTCGCTGCGGAAGTGACAGAAGCGGGCGGTTCGGTGGCGGTGGCTGAATTCCGCGACCTTGATGACCCGTACGAACCACGCGTTCTCTGTGATTTTGATTGCACTCAATCGGAGATTGATACGCAGCTTGGATCGCTCTACACTGGCGGCGGTGGCGACGATCAAGAATCGGTTCTATCCGGATTGCTTTATGCTATGAACAACCTCGATTGGCAGGTTGGCGCAACGAAGAGCATTATCCTCTTTACGGATGATGAATATCTTTCGCCGGATCGTGACGGCACAACTCTAAACGATGTCGTACAACGCAGTTTAGAAATTGATCCGGTTAATGTCTATGTCGTCACGCACCCGAGGTATCAAGACTCCTACGAGGAATTAGCAAGCTGTACCGGAGGCGGAACTTTTGACTTCAACGACGCAGATGAATGGGGAAGATTGACAGACTTGCTACTCTATCGCCCAGAAGCTAGCCTTAATGCTGCGGATTTTTCCGGTATTGTAGGTGATGAATTTTATTTCGATGCCAGCGCCTCTATGGCTTCGGACGGTGACCGTCTACGTTACGACTGGGATTTAGATGGCGATGGGGAATTTGAAATTTCCAATGGACCGGCTGGGATTTATCAGGTCTATGATCGACCTTTTTCGGGTTATATCCAAGTTAAAATTACTGACGCTAAGTCTCGTTCTAGTACGATGTCGGCAAAGTTGACCGTAACAGAGCTAGCGCCTCGGTTCCCAGAAATTTTCGATGTCACCTCTGAAGAGCTCACGTCGAACGACTACCGAATTCAGTATCAGACTGATGCCGAGCGGATTCTAGTCGCCGTCGATGATGCTCCGGTTGGTTATCTTAATGACGTAACTCAAGATCTCATATTGACCGACATTATCGCGCCAACTACGTTCCGTTTGATTCCATATACTAGTGGTATCGGTCGTGGTGAAAGCGTCACACTTGAGCTGGGGCAAGATTTGCCTATTTATCCAGACGGTAATCAGTCATCACAGGAGCCAGCGCCGCCTCAAAAGCCAATCCTACCATCAATCCCGTCGCCGATGCCTACGTCCGAATCTACGCAAGCGCTCATTCCTAAAGCCCCCAACGCAGGTGTCGCGAAAGCTAGCTTTACTTCCGCGGGCCATTAGTGGCACTGCTCAAATGCCAGTGGTCGCCATACTCGCATTTATAGACTGTTAATTTCGGCGCGCCATAATCATGTTCGGCAATCAATGCCGCCGCTTCCGCCTCGTCACGCGTCGCATAGCAAATCTTCTGCTGATCGCCCACCCAACATTTCTCCGGCGCATGATAAGTTATTTGTTTCATCTTTACATTGTATAACAAAATCCCCACCATATATAATATATGTGATAAAATAAACGTAAGTGTTAAAAATAGGTGGGAGAGTTGAGTAAACTTGCTAAATATCTGAATCAGCATATCAGTGGCAATGTTTTTGATCGTCCCTCGATTTGCGCGGAATACTCCACCGACCGCTCGATTCTTGAGGCGACTCCGCGTCTTGTGGCTTTCCCGGAGAATACCGATGACGTTCGCCGCCTTGTGCTCTTCTCTGACCAGCTTGCTCTTCGCAGCTTCCGCTTACCGCTCACGATGCGTGGTGCTGGAATCGACAAGACTGGTGCTGCAATCACCGAAGGCATGATTATCTCTACTGAGCGCATGGATCAAATTGAAGAGGTTGACTTGCGCGGTCGTTTAATTCGAGTTCAACCAGGTATCACTCTTGGCGCGCTCAACGCTGCCCTCGGTCTCCAGGGTCTCTGTCTGCCGATTGACTATGACCCTCGTTCGACAATTGGTGGCTTGATTGCGAATTGCCCCAATGACGATGCGTCCGACCGACGTGGTGGTATTTTTCAATATGTTGAGCGTGCCGAAGTTGTACTCGCGAGTGGCGAAATTGTTCAGTTTGCACCTTACCATTCGCGTAATATTATGGCAAAAATCGAATCCGGTTCGCCTGAGGGGGAACTTTATCGGCGGATTGAAAAAATTCTTGATGACTATGGCGATACAATCGTCAATCGTAGTATGCGACCCTTTGATGCTGCCGGTTATGCCAATATCACTCGAATTAAACATGGCAACTATTTGAGTTTACTCCCACTACTCTTTGCTTCGCAAGGGACTTTAGGCTTGGTGACAGATGTGATTCTGCGGGTTGAAGTTGTGCGCCCGCCAACTCGCCGCCTTGCTACAATTATCCACGACCAGAAAACTTTATTGCGGTTTATGAGCGAGGTGAATGAGCTCGGCTCTCATACGCTGAAGTTCTACGATTTACGTATTCTCGATACCGCAGCGCTTTATGGCAATTGGCCGGAACTTTTGCGCCATGACGAGGGCGATGGTTGGCTCGTAATTGTGAGCTTTAATGACCGCCGCTACCGCACCGAAAGAAAACTCCAACGTTGCCGCGAGAGCTTAAATCCGAATGAGGTGATTGTAATTGAAACTCCAGAAAACAGTGCTGATTTTGAGGAGTTTGATTCAGCCCTGCTTAGCTTCTTGAATGACGGCCTAGACGGCGAACGTACTCCGATTGTTGACGATGTCTATATTCCACACTACAAACTTGAGGATTATTTTGCCGGTTTGAAAACTCTCGAAATGACGCTCGGAATTAAACTGCCAGTTTTTGGTTCTTACGCGACGTCGAATTATAATATTCGCCCAGAAATCGATTGCACCTCCATGGACGGTCGGCGCCAAATTGTGAGTTTCCTGCGTCACTATAGCCGACTCGTCCAGGGTTGCGACGGCAGTTTGACTGGCGGTAGTCCAGAAGGTCGCGTAAAAACTCTCTCTACTGCGCAAAGTTTCACCGACGAAGAGCGTGAACTCTACAATGCAATTAAAGACGCTTTCGACCCTCATCATATCCTAAATCCCGATGTCAAAATGGGCGCTGAGCTAAAAAGTACCATTCGGCATCTGCGTACTACCCTAAAGCGCGGTATCGCAACCCCGTAATCTGTGTTACAATAGTCTCTATGAAGACTACTACTAAGAAACTATCTGATACCAAGGTAGAAATCAAAGTTACCTTGGATGCAGCCGATCTTAAGGCTGCCCGCGAACGCGCCGTTGAGCGTCTCGCTGCCAATGTCAAAGTTCAAGGCTTTCGTAAGGGCAAAGCACCAGCTTCAATGGTCGAACAGCAACTGTCGCCGAATGATATTGCCGGAGAAACGATTGATATCGCTGTTCGCATGACTATGCCAAAGGCTTTTGATGAGTTGAAACAGGCTCCGATTGCCATCGAAAAAGTCGACGTAACGAAATACGTCCCCGACGAAAGCGCCGAATATACCGCTAAGGCCGATGTCTTGCCGGATGTTAAACTCGGTGATTTTAATAAGCTAAAAACTAAGCCTGAGAAGGTGGAAGTTTCTGATAAAGACGTTCAGGAGATTGTCGATAATATCACTAAGGCTTATGCCGAGAAGAAGGTCGTCAAGCGCGCCGCTAAATTAGGTGACGAGGTTATTATTGACTTCGTCGGCAAAAAGGATGGCGAAGCTTTCCCGGGCGGCACTGCTAATGATCATCATCTAATCCTTGGCTCCGGTGAGTTTATCCCAGGCTTTGAAGATGGTATCGTTGGCCATGAGGCTGGTGACAAATTTGATCTTGAAGTTACTTTTCCGAAAGATTATCTAGAAAAGACCCTTGCTGGTCAGAAGACTGTTTTCGAGACGCTCGTTAAACAAGTTAATGAAGTTGTCAAACCGGAAGAGAATGATGAGTTGGCAGCGAAATGTGGTAATTTTAAGACCATGGATGAACTTCGCGCTGATATTCGTAAGAACCTAGAAATGCAGAACAGCCACCGCGCAAACGAACAATATCGTGATGCCTTGGTCAAGGAATTGGTTGAGAAGTCGAAAGTCGCCGCGCCAGAAATCCTAGTTCAAGACCAGTTGCGTTTTATTAAAGAAGACGTTGTGCGTAATGCTGCTAGCTATGGTATGAAGTTTGAAGAGTTTGTCGAGCGCGCCGGTCAGAGCATCGAAGAATGGGAAAAATCAGCCCGTGAACTCGCCGAGGCGCGTGTCAAAGCGTCGCTGGTTCTGCAAATTCTCGCCAAGGAACAGAAGATTGAGGCGCTTGAGGAAGAAGTCGAGGCGAAAATTGCCGAACTCCGTGACGTCTATCATAAGTCAAAGGAAGCGCTTGCGAATCTTAAGAAGCCAGAAGTTCGCCAAGATATTCGAAATCGTCTCGTCATCGATAAAACCATGGACTTTCTTGTTGCGGCAAATGGCGGCGATGCGATTATGAATCAACCTGCCAAAAAAGCGAAAAAGGCTGCTAAAACGTCCGCCGATAAAGCAGAAAAGGCGACAAAGTCGAAGACCACTGAGAAAGCTACCAAGAAGTCCGAGAAGTAAATTGCTCTCCAAAGTTCTTGCTTTTTCTCGCGTTTTGCGCTATAATCAAGCAAAGAGTTTCGGGTATTTTGTATTGCTGTGTCCAAAATACCATAATTATTAAAGTTAATAGGAAGTTTATTGTGCCAACTATCAATCAGTTGATTCGTAAACCACGTCAGAAAGCCGCGAAAAAGTCTAAGGCTCCGGCGCTCGGTACGATTGTCAATACGCTTAAGACTAAGCGTTACGAACAGGCCGCTCCACTAAAGCGTGGCGTCTGTCTCAAAGTTACTACTAAAACTCCAAAGAAACCAAACTCCGCTTTGCGTAAGGTTGCTCGCGTTCGCTTGACTAACGGTCAGGAAGTCTGGGCTTATATCGGCGGCGAAGGTCATAACTTGCAAGAGCACGCCGTTGTGCTTGTACGCGGTGGTCGTGTGCCGGATTTGCCGGGTGTCCGCTACCATATTGTCCGCGGTACGCTCGATTTGCAAGGTGTCCAAGGTCGCAAGCAGGGTCGTTCTAAATACGGAGCCAAGAAGGGAGAATAAATATGCCAAGGAAAGTTACTAAATCTCTTCAACGTAAAGTTTCACCAGATCGCAAATACCAGAGCATGCTCGTGCAGCGTTTGATCAATAAGTCAATGCTCGACGGCAAGAAGCAGACTGCTGAGCGTGCTGTTTATGCTGCGCTTGAAGGTGCTGCAAAGAAGCTCGGATCCGAAGATCCAGTTGAGGTTTTCGAGAAGGCTCTCGCGAACATTAGCCCGGATTTCGAGGTGAAGTCTCGCCGTGTCGGTGGTGCGAACTACCAGATTCCGTTTCCGATTTCAGGGCACCGTCAACAGCATTTTGCGTTTTCATGGCTCGTCCAGGCTGCTCGCGCACGCCAGGGTATGCCATATGCGAAACGTCTCGAGCTTGAGATTATCGACGCGTATAACGAAACCGGTGCTGCCTTTAAGAAGAAGGAAGACTGCCACCGTATGGCCGAAGCCAACCGTGCGTTCGCACATTTTGCTCGCGCATAATGGTTTACGAAACACTAAAAGTCCCGTCATAAGGCGGGACTTTTTGAGTTCAACAAATTTTCTCTAAATTAGGTCTTAATTTTCTATAAGTCTTATGCTATAATAAACCAAAGTAGAAGTAGGAGGCAATAAAAATGGTAAGACTAGCGATAAACGGTTTTGGAAGGATTGGGCGTCAAGCTTTCAAGATCGCTTTTGAGCGTCGCGACGCCGAAATTATTGCTATCAATAGTCTGGGCGACCCGAAGACTTTTGCTCACTTGTTGAAGTATGACTCCGCTTACGGTGTTTATGATCATGAGGTTAGCTATGATGATAAACATATTATCGTCGACGGGATGAAGATCCTCTTCCTCAGCGAACCGGAGCCGATGCGCCTGCCATGGGACAAGTTGAAGATTGATGCGGTTATGGAATGCACTGGGAGATTTTGTAATCCAGCTGACGCGCGCGCGCATATTAAGGCGGGTGCTCGCAAGGTGATTATCTCTGCCCCAGCGAAAGGAACCGGCGCGAAGACCGTTGTGCTCGGAGTAAACGAAGAAGTCGTGACGGCTGATGATGAGATTTTGTCCTGCGCCAGTTGTACAACGAATTGTATTGCCCCGGTGATGAAAGTAATTGAAGACAATTTTGGCGTCGAAAAAGCCATGATGACAACCGTACATTCGTACACTGCGTCGCAGAAGTTGCAAGATGACGCCGCGAAGGATTTGCGCGAAGCACGTGCCGCTGCAGTAAATATCGCTCCAACGACCACAGGGGCTTCGAAAGCGACTGCTCTGACGATCCCGAGTCTCGAGGGTAAGTTTAACGGGCTGAGCGTGCGAGTTCCGACGCTCGTGGTCTCGCTGGCAGATATTACGGCTGTGTTGAAGCGCGATGTAACAAAAGAAGAGCTGAACGAAGTTCTAGAGAAGGCCTCGCGTGAGCCGTATTATGAGGGTATTTTGGCTGTAACGCACGATGAATTGGTGAGTTCCGATTTTCGTGGAAATTCACACTCGGCAGTAGTTGATCTGCCGTTGACTGATGTTGTGGGTGGAAATTTGATAAAAATTATTGCCTGGTACGACAACGAATGGGGCTATTCAAATCGCCTCGTCGAACTGTCAGTTGACTTTGGGCGCGAAGTATAGGAGGAATATGCCAGAATACCACATTTATCTCGGTGCAGACCACCGCGGTTACAAAATCAAAGAAGAACTTTTTCCAATTTTAAGTGATTGTCATGAGAACGTGATCGTTGAAGATCTCGGTGCTGAAGCGTACAACGAAGATGACGATTTCAATGATCCAGCGATCGCTGTTGCTCAGGCTGTGGCGAATGATGAACATGGGTTGGGTGTATTGCTGTGCGGATCAGCGCATGGCGTGACAATGCAGGCGAACCGTATCCGTGGCGCTCGTGCGATTAACGCTCCGAATGAGGCTAGCGCAAAGATTGGCCGTGAACACGACCATGCAAATATCCTGTGTTTGCCGGCAGATGAGCTGGACGCCGACAGCGCTGAGAAGATTATTAAGGCTTTTTGTCATACTCGACCATCACAGGATGAAAGATATGTTCGGAGAGTGAAACGTTTGGATGAAGGCGAAAAAGACGAAGAAGGCGAAGTCGAATTTGGCTTTAGCGTCAAAACCTTCAAAGACGACGGCGAGACTGAGGATAGCGAGGAGGAATAAAAAGTGGCGGTAATTGTCCCGACCATTACTACGGATAGCCCGGAAGTTTTTGCGCAAAGCCTTCAAACTTTTAGTGGATTTACGAAGCGCGTGCAAATTGATGTTTCGGACGGCAGTTTTGCACCGACTACGACTGTGCCGCTCCAGGGTATGACTGTGCCGGAGGGGTTGACGGTCGATTTACATTTGATGTCGGCTCGTCCGAGTGAGCATTTGCCGGAAATCTTAGCCTTGAAACCGAGTTTATGTATCTTACACGCTGAGGCGGATGACGACCTTGCGAGTGTATTTCAAGAGTTGAAAGAAGCTGGAATTAAGACTGGGGTAGCGCTCGTGAAAACGACTTTCCCGGGCCGGGTGAACGAGCTATTGGCGCAAGTCGACCATGCCATGATTTTTGCCGGCGACCTTGGGCGCCAGGGTGGTGCTGCCGACATGATGCAGGCTGAGAAGGTTCCGTTGCTCAAGGCCGTAAAAAGCAGCTTAGAGATTGGTTGGGACGGCGGGGCGAACTTAAGTAACGTTCGCGCTATTGCGCATGCTGGAGTCGAGGTGATTAATGTTGGTAGTGCGATTACGAATGCCGACGACCCAGCCGAAATGTACCAAGCGCTAATTACTGAATCCGAGAAGAAGGGTGTACTGATTTAGATGGCGCGTATCGTCTCGTTAGGCAGTGCCTTACAGGATATCTACTTGATAGACCGTGACGATTTTGTCGGCAGTAAGGTCGCTGGGAACTCAATTTTTGGCGAACTCGTGATTGGCACAAAAGTCGATATTGACCGCGCGAGTTATGAAGTTGGCGGAGGCGGGACGAATAGCGCCGTGAGCTTTGCGCGGTATGGCCACGAAGTGATTTATATGGGAAGTCTATCCCGTGATCCGGCTGGCGAAGCAGTGCTAGCTTGTCTTGACGATGAGAACATTGATAGCAGTTACGTTGAATTTGTTCGTGGCGGAACGGGTTGCTCGGTAATTTTACTTGATGTGAAGAAAGGTGAGCGCACGATCTTGACGCACCGGGGCGCTGCTGGTAAATTCGATGGGTTGAATGCGGATGATTTAGAACTAATCAATCCTGACTGGATGTATGCGACGAGCTTGCGTGGTGATATGTATAAGTTGCTGGAGTTTTTCGAGAAAGCTCATCAGCTAGGCATTAAAGTTATGTTTAATCCTGGAGAATGTGAACTTGAGCAACTACCGAAGCTGATCGGGCTACTTAGTGATGTCGATGTGCTGCTCGTGAATAAGCGCGAAGCGGCTCAGATTGTGCCGGGCGTAGTGCTGAGCGAGTTATTGGCGCGGTTGGCGAATTATTGTCAGACCGTAATTATTACCGATGGCGCTATGGGGTCGATCGCAACTAATCATGAAGAAGTCTGGCGTCTAGGTGTCTACGAGCAGGTGCGCATGCGCGATGCGACTGGTGCCGGCGATGCCTTTGGCGCCGGATTCTTAGCTAAGTATGCTGACGGTGCAAAGTTTGTCGATGCCTTGCAGTTCGGCGCGGCGAACGCCGCCAGTGTCGTGCAGAAGTATGGCGCTAAAGCTGGGATTTTGACTAACGATGCGAAGTTGCACCCGATGGTAATGCAAAAGATAGAAGATTTATTGTAAAAGGAGGAATATGTTAGACGAAGAAATGTTAAAACAACTCGAGACCGCTGATATTGAGCGTGCTAAGGCTTACGCCAATGATCTAGAGCGTGGGTTGAAAATCGTACGGACATACCCACAGGGTGTGACAATTTTCGGTTCAGCCCGGTTGCCGCAGGATAATAAGTACTGTAAAAAAGCCAGGGAACTAGGCCAGATATTGGCGCAAAATGGCCACGCTGTGATTACCGGCGGCGGCCCAGGGATTATGGAGGCGGCGAATCAGGGAGCCTTTGAATATGGTGGCCGTAGTATCGGGCTGAACATTACTTTGAACCATGAGCAATTCCCGAACCCGTATTTGACCGATATGCTTGAGTTTAAATACTTCTTCGCGCGCAAGGTCATGCTCGCGATGTCAGCCAAAGTCTATGTCATGTTCCCGGGTGGTCTCGGGACGATGGACGAGCTGAGCGAGATTATTATTCTTATGCAAGAAGGGAAAATGCCAAAAATGCCGGTCTTCTTGTACGGTAAGAGTTTTTGGCGCCCGCTTGATAAGTTTTACCAAAGCAAAATGATTCCGCTAGGGCTGCTATCAAAGAAAGATTTGAAGATTTATAAACTGACCGACGATTTGAATGAAATCGTCAAAGCTGCGAACAAAATTGGTCATCCGCCGGTGAAGACAAATTATTACGATGGTTTTTCTGATGCTTCGGGTATGCGTAAGCCAGGCGAAGCCGAAAGTATAAGGACTAAGTAGAAAACGCGCAGATAATAAAAATCTGCATAAAATAATGCTCCTAGCCACTGGCCGGGAGCATTAAAGGTGCACAGCAAACGTGGACATATTTATATAAATATGTCCACACTAACGTTAGTGTGTTTTGTACGCATGGCGTCGTCCATTGTCGTATAAGTTAATCGATCGCGCCATTTCGCCATTTTCAAACTCCTCGATTTGCGTCCTGCAGGCTTTGGCTCGTGAATCGCCATAAATTAGGCAAGTCGTTTCGCGTGCGAGTTCGCCTTGCGGTAGAGAAAGTTTCGTAAAAAACCTTAACCCTAGCATCTTGGGTCGTTTTAGCATTAAGCAATAAGCCGCATTTCCGTCCTTTCGGCAATAATCGAATAAAATCCGGTTGGCATAAATCGTTACCATCCATAGCCGCCAAGTCAGGTCTTCACCGGTAAAAATCTCATAACAGTGCTCGCGGAAATAATCATCAATCTGCTTGGCTTTTTCCGCGGCCCGGCACAGTTCATCATAGCTGTATCCGCTATCATATAATTGCATCTCAATTTCGCCCGGATTCACCGGCGAAGCTGGTGGCTCACCATTGCTAGTTCCCAATATTGTCCATTTAAACTCGTTCACGTCTTTCAAACATGACACCTCCTTATAACTAGTAACGTGCTGCCCGCCCATTGTAACAAGCATCCCTGCGAATGTCAAACCGCTATGCCTGCCGAAACTCACCTATTTTTGCAATAAATCATCTTTCATTAGCCCCCAGAGTGCCATCCCGGTCGCCACCGAAACGTTGAATGATTCCTTCCGCCCTCGCATCGGAATCTCCAAGAAATACTCGCATTCTTTCCGCACTTCTGCCGGAATTCCATTCACTTCCTCCCCCAGTATCAGTATCACCCGCTCGCCAAAATCCTGCTCACCTAGCATAACCTTGCGCATCTCTTCTTCCGGCGCCAGATTATTTTCCAGCCCGACCACCGTCCAGCCTTCCTCGCGAGCTTGTCGTAGCCACTCCGGTAAATCCTCGACCGATTCCTGTGCCACCATCTTTTCTGCGCCCAGTGCCGACTTCTCGATCTGCCGATTCAGTTTCTCTCTCAGGTGCGGCAACATTCGCTGGTTGTCATACCGCGGCGTATATCCCGAAAACACCACTTCGCTCACCCCCATCCCCTCCGCTGTACGCAAAATCGCCCCCACATTATAAATCGACCGAATATTATGTAAAACTAGGCGTAATATCATTTTTTAAGTATAACATGAAAAATGGCCCTCAGTCCAAGAACCGAGAGCCGCGTGGTAACTTTTATCCTTTCTTTTTTCTCATAATTCTTTCTGCGATACCTCTCGCAATTATGTATACCTCGTCATCACTTTGGCACCAGCTGCCAGGCGGCGTCTTGGCCTTAATCAAGTCACAACGGACAATACTTAGATCGTCCTTCGTACCCACACCTGACGCTACCGCGGAAAAACTCTCGCTGCGCGCGATTTCAAGGTATCTTTCATTAAAGTCTGTTTCTGATAATGCGCGAAGAAACTCTCCGACATTAGTCATTATTACCACATCCTTTCTCTAAAGTACATTTAATTGGGGTGAAACCCAAACTAGAAGTCGAACGACTTCCATCTACTATTGTAGCATACATCGCTAAAAAAGTCAATACTAAAAACGAAATTCCTCTAGAAAGACAACCATAACCTCTATTTAGTCGTAATATGTCATCCCTGATTGTAGTCCCTGACTTAATTTTGCTGCCTTTTTGTCGGCTAGATTAAAATCTTTCTGAAATACCGTCTGAAAATACGCCAAAACCGTTTCACGATCATAATTTGCCCGCCGATTCAACCTACCACCTCGGTCGCGTCTCGAATCATAACTGAAATCATTGGTCATGAAATTTCGCGGCGTAAATCTAGTCGTGTCGTATTTTTCCGCCAGTAAATTCAAGGCATTTAGCTGCCGAATCATGTTGTTATGGCAAGTTCGTCTAGTCTGCTGATAAGCATCATAATCCATATGCAAGAAGTCATAATCCGTCGACGCCTCAACATAATCCATCACCTTTCGCCAAGTTTGTCGCATGAGCTGCTGCTCGGTTGCCGTCTCCTCCGTCGGATCGGTCGCTGTCACGCGGGAGTTCAGCTCCGCCATCCGCTCTTCATAGAAAATGCCGGTTGCCGCTTCAATCGTCTCATGCGGCTCAACAACACCCAGCCCCTGGGTGTCAGCTAATTCGTATGGTGAGCGAATTAGCTGCTCTGACATTGCCTTATTTGTCGCTGCCTCAGCCCTTTGCCAATCATATGCAATATCTTCCTCGTACTTCGCTAACGTCGCCCGGTAATCTTCATGACCTGCCCTGTCCACCGGCATTTGCTTGTTATAACGCGCAAACTGCTCCTCTGTGTCATTATATTCACGACTCCAATACCGCACTTCCGCTTTCCAATCAGTCGGCGCCCGTTCAATTTTTTCTTCCATTACATCGAGCGCCGCCAAAACTTGATCGCCTATCGCTCGTTCATCTTCTCGCTCAAGCTTCTCTGAGCTGATAGATTGACCTTCTGATCTTTCGCCCTTCATTTTACCTCACTTCTTTGCTCCATTATAACATGAAATAGCTGCGTCCATCATGGGCGCAGCACGTTCACGAATAAGGTCCGAACAATATGAAGTCTAGTAATTGCGATAACTACTGATAAAATCAGCTAAAGATACTAACGCCTGCTGGAGATTGAAGTCAACGGTTTTTATCATTGGATTGAATAAAACTATGAGAATTCCAGAATCCATGTGGCGAAAGTCAACTACAGCCGCCTTGCTTGACGCAAGGGATATTTGCGCGCAAATATCATGGAGTGTTTTATCGGCTGCCGAATCAATCTTGCATTTTTCCGGTTCAAAACATACCGTATAAAACGTTTCACTGCACTGGTCGACTTTTACAACCTTGTTATCGTACTTAAATCCTGCCACAGTTTTCACCTCCCCTTCATGTGGCTTTTCCGTTCTATGGCTACAAGTAACCTATACTCCCATTATACCACACATACTCCTAAAAGTCAATACAAGGGCTCACTTTGTCCTCATTGACAAACTTGGAAATCTGTGCTACTATGTAAATCATGGGCGCCTTAGCTTACGTAGGTTAAATCTCAAAATTCCTCTATGGGTTTATTGTGCGCTTCTCTTAGGATTGACAAAATACTGAGAGATTGCGCAATAAACAAAAACCGGAAGGGGGTGAGGGCATGAAAAAAGCACAAACTATGCCGCATAGCATCGAAGAGATGTCTGGTAGTTCCACTATAGTAAGAGGAAAGGTCATTGAGGCTATCGTTTGGGATGAGAAATCGTACGGGGGTCTCTCTGGCGCAGGTTGCGCCTGTGGCGGTGGCGGTGGATGCGGTGGCGGCGGCATCGACAGACGCCGCAGAGTTAAGTCCACGTAAAGAACCTTAGTAAGCGTTTTTATCTTTGTGCAACGTTGCCGGATTATAAAACTCTTAAATTCAAAAAAGGTCGGCTAGAATTAGCCGACCTGTCTTTTACTCTCCGATTAGAGCCTCGCCGTAGAAGCTAATCTATGGTATAATTATCTCCATGGATAGATATGACCCTCTGAAAATCGAACAAAAATGGCAAAAAATCTGGTCCGAGACGAAGGCTTTCAAAGCTGGGCCGATTGATGCTAAGACCGCTAGTGGCGATCCGAAGCCTAAAAAATACCTCGCCGAGATGTTCCCGTACCCCTCTGGCGCTGGGTTGCACGTTGGTCATGTCCGTAATTTTACCATTGTCGATGTCTTGACGCGCTTCTATACTCAACGAGAATTGAACGTTTTGCGCCCATTCGGCTATGATACTTTCGGCCTTCCTGCCGAGAACTATGCGATTAAGACCGGTATCTCTCCACAAGAAGCGACGAAGACCAATATCGCCAATTTTCGCAAACAAGCCCAAAAGCTCGGCTATGCGATTGACTGGGACCGCGAGATTAACACTAGTGATCCGGAGTATTACAAGTGGACGCAGTGGTGCTTCTTGCAGCTGTACCAAGCCGGTCTCGCCTACCAAAAAGAGTCATATCAGTGGTGGTGTCCGGTCGACAAGACGGTTCTTGCGAACGAGCAGGTTGAGAACGGTCATTGCTGGCGTTGCGGTCACGAAGTCGAAAAGAAAAAGATGAAGCAGTGGTTTTTCAAAATTACTGCTTACGCCGACGAGCTACTAGATTCGCTTGATGAGTGTGACTGGCCAGAAAAGATTAAGGTCATGCAGAAAAACTGGATCGGCCGCTCAGAAGGAGCTACAGTGCGATTTGACGTAGAAGGACGACCAGATAGCATCGAAGTCTTTACCACTCGTCCAGATACGATTTTCGGCGCCACTTTCTTGGTTCTTGCTCCAGAACATCCGCTACTGGGGGATCTCGTGAATGATGACACCTGTGAAAAAGTCGAAAGTTACTGTGCGGATGCCCTAAAAAAGTCCGAAATCGAACGCCAAGAAAACAAAGAGAAGACAGGCGTCTTTACCGGGAGTTATGCAATTAACCCGGCTACTGGCGCGAAAATGCCGATTTGGGTTTCAGATTACATCCTGATGGGCTATGGCACTGGCGCGATTATGGCGGTGCCGGCGCATGACGAACGTGATTTTGAATTCGCCGAGAAGTTTGAGTTACCGATCATTGAAGTGGTCGAAAAGCCTGAGGATAGCGATGACGCTGAGCGCTGTTACCATGGCGAGGGCGAGCTGGTGAACTCCGGTCAGTTTAACGGCACGCGTAGCGAAGACGCACGCGAGCAAATTGTCGCTTGGCTTGAAGAGCGCGGCGTTGGCGAAAAGAAAGTTACTTACAAGATGCGCGATTGGCTAATTTCGCGTCAGCGCTATTGGGGCTGCCCGATTCCGGTCGCGTATGATAAGGATGGCAATGTTCACCCAATCCCAGAAGATCAGCTACCGGTCATGCACCCAGAGGTGAAAGATTATCAACCGGACGACACCGGCCGTTCGCCACTTGCCAAAGCCGAAGAGTGGCTGAAAGTGACTTTGAAAGATGAAAATGGCAATGATATTGAGTGTGTACGCGAGACCGATACGCTTGATGGCTATGCTTGCTCTAGCTGGTATTTGTGGCGCTATACTAGCCCCCATGATACTGAGGCGGCTTGGGACCCAGAGGCGATTAAGTACTGGGCACCAACTGACGTCTATGTTGGTGGCGATCATGCCGTTGCGCATTTACTGTATGTGAGGTTTTGGTGTAAGTTTTTTGCCGACCAAGGGTATCTGCCATTCCGCGAACCGATTAAGAAGTTGCTTTACAATGGCTATATTAATGCTCCCGATGGCAAGAAGATGTCGAAGAGCAAGGGCAACGTCATCGACCCGCTCGAAGTCATTGAGAGTGGCTACGGTGCCGACACTTTGCGTACTTATGAAATGTTTATCGGTCCGTACGACCAAGACGCCGCCTGGAACACCGAGGCAATCGGCGGAGTGTATAGATTTCTGAATAGATGTTGGAATCTGTGTTTTGATGACGCGTCTCGAGAAAAGGCAGGAACAAGCTCGACGATTTCGACTCGTCATAGAGTCATCAAAAAAGTCACTGACGACATCCATCGCTGCAGCTTCAATACGGCGGTAGCAGCGCTGATGGAATACGTGAATGAACTGTACAAGGCCGGGCATAGCAACGATGATACTATCGCACTTGCGAAGTTGCTTAAGCCATTTGCACCGCATCTTGCCAGCGAAATGCTAGAGAAGCTGGGGAGCGACGACATTTGGCCGGAATGGGACGAGAAATATCTCATCGCGGACGAAGTTGAGCTTGTCGTCCAGGTGAACGGCAAGTTGCGTGGCCGTGTCATGGTCGGTGTTGACGTGCTCGAAGATGAAGAAAAACTAAAGGAACTAGCTATGGCCGAAGAAAATGTCCAGCGCTTCATCGCGGGTAAAGAAATCCGCAAAGTCATCGTGCCAAAGGGCGCCAAGTTAGTGAATATCGTCGTTGCCTAAAAATAAGGAGTTTATGAATAAAGCTGAGATTTACGATTATCTTAAAGCGCATCAGGTTAGCTATGAAGCTGCCGAACATCCTGCGGTCTATAATATGGAAGAAATGTCGCAAATTGATCTTCCGCATCCTGAGGCTGACGCCAAAAACCTTTTCGTGCGTGATGACAAGAAAGCGAACTATTATCTGATTACCGTCAAGGGCGATAAACGCGTCAACCTGAAAGAATTCCGTCGTCAGCATGGCCTACGCAACCTTAGTTTTGCCTCTGAACAGGATTTGACGGAGATTATGGGACTGATTCCTGGTGCAGTTACGCCCCTTGGACTACTAAATGATACTGATTTAAAAGTTCAGTTCTATCTTGATCGTGATTTTCTAGGAGGCTCTGGCCTGGTTGGGGTTCATCCAAATGACAATACCGCGACAATTTATCTCCAGACACAAGATCTGATTAGGCTTATCCAAGAACACGGTAATAAGGTGGAGATTGTCGAGATTTAGTCCCGTAGCTCTCAAGAACAGGGAATTTTGCGCCAAAATACTTGCTAAACAGAGATTTTAGCGTAAATAGTATTGACTTTTTGAGCAAAGTGTGCTACAATAGAAAGAGTAGTTAGCAATACCTTGTTAAACAAGCACATTTATTTCAAAAGGAGGGTTTTATTATGACTAAAACCAAATCTAAGGCGTATAGCCTCCTGGCTACACTCTCTATTGTACTCTCGGCAACCATCGGAATGGTTCTCGCATTATTTACGTTTTTCGACGTTTTTACGGAGCCGGACTATGGTCCCCCTCATGGTACAATAAGCGTCTTTTACGTTGCATTCTGTATTGTTGCGATTGTTGCGTTCTATGCATTGGCGATAGGAATAACCTATATTCTCTACCGTCTCATCGGGAAGATATTTGAGTCGATCTTGGCTTGCAATATCTATGAGTGCAGTTGGAAGAGTTATGCTGACGGTTTTTATGTCATGCGTCGTAATGACCAGACCAGGGATATAAATCTCAGCAACCTTAGGACCGGCGGACCCGCCGGAAACACGCAGAAGACATACACGGTGTATGTCGAGCTATCATACCGACAGCTCGACATTGCGATTTACCGTATGTTAAGCCAGTTCCATTCAGTTCGCTATGAGTTGCCGCAGAGTTATATCATGCCGGATGGCGTCAGCTGTCTTAGTCGACCGAAGATCACGCTTCGCGCCGCCATACGGGCCAAAAACGAGATGCGCGAAGATGAAACGGTATTTTTTGTTTATCATGTCGATTATCCTGAACGCAAAAGCCAACTGGCGCACGAGGATAAACGTGGTAAAGTCGTCATCATTGAAACTGATAGCCTTGCTAACTGCACCACCCCGGATTGATCCGGGGTTTCTTTTTTAGTACCACCGGCGCCACCACCATAGTACAGTTACCATTGGCTTTTGTCCGTAGTGGATGGGTTAATGTTGGTACTGAATATGAGGGTGTCGTACGAGTCATTGGCTACCATGGTTACGGTTGGGCACGTACAGCTGAATCATCTACTTATGCCTATCGTCTCAACGCAAACCCTACATACATAGGTCCATTAGACTATGTCGATCGTTGGTCAGGTTTCCCCATCCGCTGACTCTAGCGAAAATCAAAAAAGAAAAGTCTTATGCTTGCTAGTTTCTCTCGAATTATGCTAGCCTGAATCTCAGGGGCGACAGGTAGCTTAACTTTTGGTCTATAGGTGGGAGAAAGGAGTCAAGCATGATCATACGGATTCTATATGAAGGCAGACATGCCCGAATTGATCTAAAAATTATCCTCGCCGAAAGACGAAGATAATCAAATCATAAACTAATTCCTATTCTATCAAAGTTTTATAAATAAAGCAAACTCTGTCGCCCCCTCAAAAGGGAGATTAACGAAATAATTTCGCTTTGCGATGACAATGAGTTTTGGTCTTACATTATCCGACAGTCAAAACTCCGGCCCTCTGATTAGTTGGGTTGGCAGGAAAGTCAATCTCGCTGCGCTCGATAACGAGCCTAAAACCCTCCAATTCTGGACTGGCCAACATATAAAAATCAGAACATATGTTCCGATTTTTATATGGCTGGGTCGGCAGGATTCGAACCTGCGAATGTCGGGACCAAAACCCGGTGCCTTACCACTTGGCGACGACCCAATACCTTAATTCTAGCGCAAAAACGCCAGAATGACAACACCCTATCTTCTCATTATATCATTGATTCGCCCCTGTTACAAGATACCCACCATAAGCGTTTACAGATCGGCCTAAAAAAAGCCGATCTTTTTGGTTTGGTTGAGGCGAGAACTTTATGTGTTGTTGTCACCTCATAAAGCCAAAACGGTCTGGAAAATTGAGAAGTGCGCATAGATTTAGCGACTTCCGACAGACTGTTTCTTGGTTTGAATATCAAATTAATGGAGGCATTTTATGCTTAAGCGGGCAAAAAATAACCTTAAAAAACTAATTAGTTGGACTATAGGAGTTCCATCGGCAATCGTAATGTTTTCTGAAGTAGAAGATGTGCGTTACTGGTTTCTGCCATTTGTCGCGGCTGGGATGCTAATAGGAATCTTGTGCTGGAATCATATCTTTGCGACTGGAGGCTCACATGAACGATGATTGTGACTCCGTTCGAGAGGGGCGCGAAGAGCGCGAACGAGAAGCGAAAGAAAAAAGGCTGAACGACCAATATTGGCAACAACTAGAATCGAGGAGTGGATATGACGAAAAGTAGCGAGCTAGTAACCTTAGTTGACGACAATCGAATTACAGAAATCACCAATAAGGACAAGTTGCGAGAATACCTTAACAACAGCCCGCCAGAGAAATGGATAAAAGAGCATCCGTTTGCAGCAGGCGTAAAGTACTTGCCGATTGATAAGACTGAGACATTGCTCGATACGATATTCCAAGATTGGCGAGTAGAGATTAAGAGTGTTTCTCAACTAGCACAATCCGTTTGTACAGTTGTAAGGTTACACTACCGTGACCCAATTACGAGCGAATGGACGTTCCATGATGGTGTCGGCGCAGTTCCCCTTAAGACTGACAAAGGGTTCTCTGCGGCAGACCTATCGCATATCAAGTCTGACGCAGTAGCAACCGGTGCGCCCGCAGCTGTTGCGTTCGCCATTAAAGACGCTGCTGACCATATTGGCAAAATCTTTGGGCGCGACTTAAACCGCAAAAATACTGTCAACTTGGCTGGTATCTACAAGAACGCCAAAGAACCAGAGACCGACGACGCTAGCAGCTCTATCCAAAAGCTAGAGCAGGCTAAAACCATTGAAGAATTAAAACAGGCTTTCATGGGCTTGCCGCGAGAGATTAGGCTTAGTAAGCAAGTGATCGCCAAGAAAGACGAACTGAAGACTAAATTAGTAAAGGAGATACATGAAAATCCTAAAAATACAGCAAAATAGTGAGGAATGGCTCGAGTTCCGTAAAGGTAAAAGTGGCGGTTCAGAGTTTGGCGATTTATTCCCAACTAAAGCACCTCTTAAGGCTGACATCATGGCAGTTCTCACTGCAAAAGGCGTCGAGTTTAATAAGACCGACAAGATGGATGTATTGCTTAGAAAAATGCAACCAGAGGACATTGCTCGCCTCAAGCTAGAGATGGACTTGAAAGACCATTACTATGAACTGCTTGCTAGCAGTGTAGCAAGAGATCTTACGCCAAACGACTATGCTGACCGTATTCCGAACATAGCAAATATGACGAAACTAGAGTTTGCTGCTGCTCGAGGACATCTACTTGAGTCTGAGGCGCGCGTAGCGGTCTCTGAAAAACTTGGCATTGACTTTAAAGGTGAAGATGAAGTCTGGATAAGTGACGAATGTGACGACATCTACGTTTCTCCAGATGGCTGGAAGACCGATGATGACGGCAAGATTCGCACTGCTCTTGAAATTAAGTGCCTTAATTCTACGGAAATCGTTAAGGCTAACCGTACAGGTGAGTACCCTAAAGGATATTACCCTCAAGTCTGTAAATACTTCATGGTAAATGATGATCTAGAAGTTCTTTACTTCGCCATGTACACTGATTTAATTCCCGGACTCGAGTTACAACTTTGGAAAATTGAACGTAATGATGTTGCTGACGACCTCAAAATTATGAAGATCTTTGAGAACCAAATTATGGAGCGTCTACGAAAAGACATTAAAGAAATCGAGAATATGGGGTTCTAGCATGAAAAGCCAAGATGAACGAATTCTGGTTATAGAACAAATGTCGGAGAGGAATGAGTGGGTAGCAGATATAGCTGAAACCATTAGTAAAGCTTGTTCTGAGAATCAACGAGGTTTCGTTTTTATACCCTTCACCCACGCGTCTGCTATGACAAAAACTGATTCCCCTAGAAGTTGTCTGCTGACCGATTTAGATCCCACAGAGTTTATGGCAGCAATAGCTTCGGGTATTGCAAACTACTGTCGCTTTAGAAAATGTATTTATTCCAAAATTGACTCCAAGCAAACATTTATGGACGGCTCAGAAATGGCTAAATACATCCTAGATGGAGTTAAGGGTATGGAGGATAGCAATGGCAAATAGCAACTTACAAAAAATCGGCCGTCTCATGGTCAAGAATGGTACTTATAAAGACAAGGATGGCAAGGAGAAGAATCGCTACCATGAAATTGGCATCGTATTGGCCACACCTCATCACAGTCAGATGTGCGTCAAGTTGCACGCCAATGGCTTCGGCGAAGGTCAATTTGCCAGCATATTCTATGATGATGAAAAGAAACCAAACTTCACCGATAAAGAGCCTCTTAATGGTGCAGAAGTAGATGATATGGCACCAGAGGAAATACCATTTTAGATAATCAATTTTAATCCATAGGAAAGGAGAAATATGGAAGAAGAAATTAAAGTAAACGGTAATTTTGCCGTAAAAGTTGGCAATATGTGGGCGAAGCAAGAATATGGCGATTCCGTATCGCTTACAGACCAGCCCGATAAGTTAATGGGGTTCAAGAAGGCTTATGAATTGTCCAAAAAGGTAGGCGGCAGGATCTCTATGTTCAAGCCACAAGAAATTGGTGAATCTGAATTAAATAATTTGGCGCTAGCGGCTGGAATCGGCAACAAAGAAGAGGAGTAACTTAATATGATACTAAAAAATAAAGCAGATGGTCAAGAATACCGAGTCAAAAGCGAAGAGTACGATGGCGGGGTATGTATCTTTGCTGTGGCAACACAGACTGGCGCAAAAGATTTCGTGATGCACTATCATACGCTCGAGGAACTAAATAATGACTGGGAGGATGCGTAATAGGTGGGACGCCGATGGCGCTAGTAGGTTTTATTATTTTTACTATTAGCCGCGTAGACCGTGCCATCATCTACCTCCACAATTAATCTTTTTGACTACGACCTCGATTTGGATCTATATACGTCATTGATTAGGGGCATCTTAAAAGAGCTAAGCAAATTTATGTTGCTCCGCAGGTAATATGACTTCAATCAAACACCTGTAAGTTATATAGCTCTGAATAGGGGTCGTAGTCGCAAATTAACAATCATGGCTCGAGAAATATATTGGTAAGCAGTCGACTAGCAGTGGGTTCAAATCCCACCCGAGCCATAACGAATAGGCTACTAATATTTCCCGCTTAGTTTTAGTAGCCCGGTGACACCAACGACTAGTTCGTGTCACCAATCTTGGAGGGATGAGCACCGGAAGCTCGACAGCCTCATGAACTGTAGTCGGCAGGTTCGACTCCTGCCCCTCCAACCACATCCTAGCGAGACGCCAAGCCAATAATGACCTCCTAATTCATTATTTACACTAATCTTTGGCATCTCGCTAGGGCGTCTCTCTTGGGCTGCGAGGGAGAGAGGCGCTCTTAAATATTTAGGTACTAATAAGGAGGAATACGGGCGTGAGCCAATCAAAGTTAGAAAAGATTCAAAGAGCAATTAGGTCTAAGCATTATTCATATCCACGTATTGCCGAAAAATACGATGTGAGCATTGAAGAAGTTCGTAGGATTGCTAAGCCGTTGCAACAAGAATGGGGCCAACGACGTAAAGCTCGAAAAGAGTTGGATAGAATCACGAATGAAGCCAAATATGATCGTAGGGATTACGAAATTCCTAAAAGCCGCGTGCATAATTTTTGCGTAAGAATTGTCGGTATATTTCTTCTAATTTGCCTCCTTGCCGTAATAGGTAGCGTGGCGGTTGGTATTGCGCGCTGGGCATTAGGGGTTTAGATATGAAAGAGTTTGATTTTGAACATCCAGATTTCATGAGACACCAAGAAAGCGTACGGGAATGGCTAAAATCACATTATCGCCAAACTGTCACAGAGGACGAGTATGTTGCCGCCATGAAAGAATTACGCAAAAATGACAGCGGTAAACGCGTCAGGCGTAGTCGCTGTCCATCCAATTTAAGATACCACTATCGTATGCTAAACGAGAAATTTGGATTTTTCGTAGGGGAGAAATCGTAATGATGAGAATCTTAGAAAGAATAGTGCTAGTGGGCATATTCTTATTAGCTATCGTTATTGGTGTTGGTGTGGCCGTCATAGTTATAGAAGCGGTTGACCACACCCGTCAAACAGCTTGCTTTGATTATAAAACGCCAGAGGCGTGTGAGGGGGTCGAATGAGCAGAAATTGGCTAGAAATTGTTGAGGAGAAAAGACGTAAAAACATTCTTCGCAAGCAGCATGCTGCCGCGCTAAAAAATATTTATGACATGGAGGAATGAATATGATTGATGAAGAAACATATAAGCAACAAATGCGAGCCAAACAGGGCAAACGAAAGATTCGGCAGAAAGGTAGTAATGACGATTTCGCCTTAGCTAAGGCGACCCACATCGGTAATGGCAGATTTATGTACAAGTTCATTGAGGGTGAACGCAAGGAGCAAATACTATGGGAAGAACAGGTAGAAATTAAACCAAAAGGAGTAGAATAAATGACAACATTCTTTATTTCCCAACCTATGAACGGAAAAACTGATGAGGAGATTAAAGCCGATCGTAGAAAATGTGAAGCTTGGCTCGCTAAAGCCTTTGGCTCTGCTACTATTATTGACAGCTTTATTGCAGAGGATGCGCCAAAAGATTGTAAAAATATTCCAGCATGGTATCTAGGTGAATCTATCAAGAAACTTGCGAGAGCAGATGTACTGGTACTATGGGGCGATTGGATAGACGCAAGAGGATGCCTATTGGAACGGGAAGTGGCCATTAAATATGGGATTCCGGTTATCGAGAATGGAGGAGAAAAATGAGAGGACTATTGCCTGAAGATGCCACGATAAAGGCAGCTTTACGGCTCAGGTACAAAACGGAAACTGGGCTAGATTTAGATAAAACTAATCTTCGCTTGCTACCTTACATCCAGTATGTTTTGATGAACGAGCAGATATTTGATCGAGCCAAGTTATCTAGGGAGGAAGCCAAAATTATCAAAGATTTGCGTGATGCTGGGTGCTTAGGTGTTCGTAACGGGAAGTTTCAATGCACTGATAGATTTTGGGCTTGTATGAACGAAATTCTTTACTACACCTATGTAGACAGGGAGGAAAAGTAAAAGTGCCACTACTTAATTACACAACTAAAGTCTCAGCTGATAAAACTGTCGCTGAAGTGCAGAAATTGCTAGCTAAAGCTGGCGCACGAGCTGTGCTGTCAGAATATGACGAACATGGTAATGTGTCGTCGGTATGTTTCAAGATGCTGGTTAATGGCAGGGAGATTGGCTATAGGTTACCAGTCGAACCAGACAAAGTTTTGGGTGTACTCAAATCTCAAAGAGGTGTAGCGCCTGGCTATCGTAATCTAGATCAAGCACGTCGTATTGCTTGGCGTATTGTCAAAGACTGGATTGAAGCGCAGCTTGCGATCATTGAGACGCATATGGTTGAGCCAGACCAAGTATTCTTACCGTATGCTATCACTCCAAGTGGTGAAACACTATATGGTGAAGTGATGAGTCGTGGGTTATTAGATGCAGGGGGACAAAATGACTAAATATACTCATAGAAGTCAAAAATTAGACTTTTACCTTGATAAACAAGTCGAAATTTAATTTAAGGATGGCGCAACAATTAGAGGAGTCCTTAAATGGATTGACGATGCGCAAACAGGGTATATGCCCAATATGTATTTATTGCTCAGATCATTGCCAATATCATTCCGTAAATCTCACGTTAAGAATATCAGGGGTGTATCAAATGTTTAATTATGCACAGGACAACAATGTCCTAACCAAAAGTAAGCATTCCAACATCAATGTCGGAATGCTGAACTTCCAGCCTATGCCTAAGCGGTTTATGGTTTGGGATAAGAAGCAAGAGAATTTTATTGTTCCCGAAAACTGTGATACTAGAAAATGGTTATATATAGAAGAACTAGCTATTTTTATGCACCAGTTAGGGATAGGTGGGTTTGGAGATGAAACTAGAAGCCGTTATATCATAGTTCAATCCACCAATCTCTTCGACAAAGACGGCAAGGAGATTTGGGAGGGGAGTATTGTTGACTACAACGATGATGGAGAAGCGCTGGGTATCGTAGTAGGTATTGATGGCCAGTGGCAGCTGAAAGACAAGAATGACAATCTAATGTTCCTTAAAGGTGCGCCACATCAAAAGCTAGTCGGTCACATCTTATCAAACCCAGAGTTGTCAAGGAGGAATAATCATGACGATAACTAGAGACCGGAACAGCGAAAAGTTGGAGCAATTCGACGTGTGCCGTAATATCTACCAAGACGGGAGCATACAGTTCTATTACTACATCGGTTCGACAGAAATGGTAGAGTTCCGTGGCAAAGTGATGGCACTATTCTCTAACGTCAATAGCGGTCGCGTCCACACCTACGAGCGGCGCAATGGCCAGGTGCAGGCAATGGAAAAAATACCAGACTTGAGTGGTCTCACCGCCGAAGCCCAAAAACGAGTCAAGGAAGAAATAGTAAAGTTTGAAGACTAATTATTTGTGCTAAGAGGATGGAGAAAAAAGACGATGCCTAAGATTTTAGTAATCCCCGACATCCATCTCAAATACGAGATGTTTGACCGAGCAGAAAAGATTTTAGAGGATGGCAAAGCAGATTTTGCTATACAACTAGGTGATATGTTTGATGACTGGGATATGCAGTTTGCAACTGCATATTATCAGAGAACAGCAAAACGCGCCATAGAGTTCCAGAAGAAGTTCCCGAAGACGCTTTGGTGTATGGGAAATCATGACCTTGGCTACTATAAGCCAGAATATGGCAGACGAGAAACTGGACATAGTAAGATTATGGAACAGGAGATGGAAAAACTGCTACAAGAAATGCGAGGCAGCGGAATTCACCAAAAGATAGCCCATGCCGTGGATACCGTCGTTTTCAGCCACGCTGGAATAACAGAAAGCTGGATTGATCGACAAAAACGACTTATAACTTATCCCGCTGATGGTTGGGTTGGAGTTGGGGATATGTTGCGACTGGCAAATAATGCTGCGCTCGATGAACTTTGGCGAGAAGATTCACCAATTTGGGCAAGGCCGCAGGATAGCGAACGGCTTAAATTATGGTGGCCAAAACGATATATGCAGGTAGTCGGACATACACCAATGGAGGGTATTACTTTCGAGAATAATCTGTTATCGACGGATGTATTCTCTACTTACTCGAATGGTGCTCCGATAGGAGATAGTCGGTTCGTAATTGTTGATACTGATAGCCAAAGCTGGAAATGCGTAAAGGAATAGGAGGATTCATGAGGCGATTTATTAGATTTATGGGTGAAGCAGAACTCGAAAAGTATCTTAAAGGTAAGGAGCTTATAAATGAGACCATCCATAATGGTAGAATCAAGGGTTCGTTTAGCTTCTGCTTCTTTGATTCGGAAAAAATAGACCCGATAACAGCTAATCACCTATTGATGGGGATTGCGACTTTAGATTATATGGTTGAGTTTATAGTCGAGGACGATATAGCTGATAAAGTTTTAACTAAATCAAAAGGAGCATACCACTTACCGAATGCCCCACTCACGAAATCAACAGTATTGGAGGAATATTGTACAAAAACCTATAGTCGTAAAGATTTCATGCCATATCAAATCTGGCACTTAATGATGAAGTATCCAGTAATAAATTTTTCGGACAAATGAAGAATGCGTAAAAGACGACTACAAAAAGAACTCGACGAGGCAGTGCGTCGCATTGCCGATTTAGAAACAAGATGTTGGATATATGAAGGTATCATTCAAGCTAGTGGCTTCGATTGTTGCCTTATACAAGAAGAAAAACCAGAAATGGGCTTTATTGGAAGGAGAAAAACGAATGCGTAAGTTTACAGCTAGAACACGACTGCGCGGCTTTACGACCTACTACCAAGCTGAGTGGATGATATTCGAAGACGGACGTGGGCGCGTGAAGTTCATTGAGGGGCCACTAACTGGCAAATATACACTTGATGAAGTAGTAATTGCACTGGATGAAAAATGGAAATTGGAGGAGAGTGAAAATGGTTAAACAGGAAGGGATTTTACAAGAACGAATAGCCAATTATCTAGTTCAAAATTATCCAGACGTACTATTTCATTCAGATTACGGATCGGGAGCTAAGCTTTCAGAAAAACAGTCAGCAGAGCAAAAACGACAAAATGGCGGAAGGCGTGCGTGGCCAGATATGGTGATTGCCGAACCAAAAGACGTCTATACCAAACCTAAAATTAAGACCATTTTTGGCAAGTATAAAACAAAAAAAGAGGAACTTTAGCAGTGATTGGCGAATCTATCCATTTGCCGGTCTTTATCTTGAAATCAAAAAGGAGGGCGAAAATATCTTCGCTCAAAAAAATTTGGATAACCCAGACAAGTTGAGCCTAGATGGCAAGATTTACGTTGATAAGCATGTTAGAGAGCAGGCAGACGTATTATATAAGTTGAGGCGGGCTGGATATTGTGCCGAATTTGCTATTGGCTACGATCAAGCGGTAAATATTATCACCGACTATCTTGGTGAACCCAAGAAACAAGAAGTTGAGTTTTAGGAAGGAGCAAAAATGGATTCGGCATCATTTATAACCGGCATGATAGTAGGAGCTTTTGTTATGCTGGGCATTTTAGTATGGTTAGCATACAAGTTCGACGGGAAGTATTAAGCAGATTATGATATAATTTACTTAATATCAGTGACGACTAGCTATTTTAGCTAGTCGTTTTTCAAGGAGAATAAAATGGCGCTACAGCAAACCATCACAAATGAAAAAGGGGCAACTACAACCTATCATCGTATTGTAAAAGCCAACTTGGATTTTAATGCAAAAACAGCATCTCTTATCGTCTTCTCATACGCCACGGAATCGTTACGGCAAGTCGAAAAAGATGACTTAATAAGCGCCTCTGCTTATAATGACGCAGTCAAAAAATTAGACGAGCTTATTGCGAACCCAACAGAAGAAAACGAGCAAGAACGAATTAGGCTTACCAAGCAAATCAACTCCTCGACTCCACCGCTAGAAACTGCCTCGCTACACCTTACAGAAACTGAATATTCATTACCCCTCAACGAAGATTTTTCGATTAAAGATGCCTACAAGTGGCTGAAAGACAATATTTACACTGATGCTGTTGATGTTTAGACTGTAACATTGACCGTGGAGCAGATGCCGACACATAATCATGCTCAGTATGTCGGCTCACAGTATGGTTCATGGGGTGTTCGTAGGGATTATGCTGGCGACGGGAATTGCGCATCATACCCGCAAGGTACCACTGGTTCGACCGGCGGTAGCGCCCCACACGATAATTTGCCTCCGTATAAAACGACTTATTTTTGGCAGCGTACTGCTTAAGCTGTGCGTCTCCACATATAACATGTAACATAGGGTTGCAAATTCGTATGAGGCTGGCTCCCGCCAGATGAACCAGTTTCATTCTGATAGTTCTGCCATAGAGTTGATCCAGTATTCATTTTTTGGCTACCATCAACATTCGCCCATACAGCCCATAAGCTATGCGTATGTTTTGGCATCTGCTCTACGGTCAATGTTACAGTCTTATTACCACCCGTCTTGTTGACCGTATTAAACTCACTCTCCCCATTGTTTACTCCAACCGGCACCCTCCCAGCACCCCATGTTACCCACGTACTATTGAATGTGTGATATAATAATTATGGTTATCAGTTCAGTTTATTAGCTCTCTGAACCTATGGTAACCTTTTTATTTTGTCTGCTTATGGTATAATGAAAGTAAATCAATGACGGTAGCTAAGGCTAGCCGTATTTTTTATTGCGACCAGCGTTTGCTGGTTATTTTTATTGTTACGAAAGGAGTTTCATTTATGACCTTCAAAAAGAAAACCACTCGCCAACTATCAATGGCAGTTGGTATTTTGTCATTTACTGCTGTCATTATTCAGGGATGGGGTCGCACTTGGGGATTTGAGGGTGTGGCATATCAAATAGCACAATCCGCCCTCCTAGTTTCTGGCGGCATCAACATCTACTTCCTCGGCGTCACTGGGCAGAAGAATAATGAGGATAAGGAGAAAAACAATGGTAAGTAAGTTTAAGAAATGCCTTAGCGATAATATCGCAGCCGTCATATTCCTTGCTTTTGCTGCTGTATGTGGCGTTTGTCTAGCTCTTGGCACGCCGTCGGAAGATGGAAGCATTACACTTGATGGGGAGAACGCCAAAATTGATCAATCTACACTGGATTTTATTGAAGACTCCAAAGCGGCGCTCGCTCGCTTAATGAACCAAGATGCTCCGACCGATGAGCAGACTATTGCCGAGAATGACGAGGAAGCTACCGGACAAGGTTTTTATGTAACGATTGACGATATCCTTTCGCGTAGGCTTGCTCCAGGAGCCTCGCCATATCAATGCTCACGCTATACGGCCTATCTTGCCACCGGCAAGAGCGTTTATTCAACAAAAAATATCGATTACGGGCCAGTTAATGGCAAAGATGTCGCTAGTTGGCTCGTGAGGAACTATGGATTTAAGTATATCGATAAGCCAGTTAAAGGCGCGATTGGTTCGGGCGGATTTAATACAACTTATGGCCACACCGTGCTCTATCTCTACTCTACTGGAACTAATACGGCGATGGTCGAAGACGCCAACTACACTCCTCTTACCGTATCAACGCATAATATGAATATCAACGGCTATGTCTGGGTCGTTCCGGGCAATTACGAGCCACAACCCGAATCAAAGCCTACGGCGCCAAGCTCAACCGAATCAAACACCGAATCTAGTGCTACGAGCAACACACCTTCCTGCTCGCTGCTCAATGTCCAATCTGGTGATACTATGAGCGCCATCATGAGCCGCTGTAAAGGCTACGTTGTTTACGGCGAAGCAATGAACAGCTACGCGCGTTCGTGGTTTTCTACGAAAATCAAACCCGGCCAGTCAGTTTATGACGGCTGGCATTCGGCGAGTGGCGTCGGGCTATATGCTGGCGATGTAATTCGGTATGAGGGTGAGTAGATGGACGGCATAACACTTGGTCAGATTATAGAAATCGGTGCTTGGATACTTGGAGCAGGCGCCACGATCGGCGGTTTATGTAAAATGTTTAACGCCGGACTAAAGGTAGCCCTCAAACCACTAAATGACAAAATGGATGCCATGGCTGAGGATAACAAACGTATTGAACTAGAATCGCACAAAAACTTTCTTGTGCGATTTCTCGCCGACATTGAACAGGGGCAGCCTATTGATGAAATTGAACTAGAGCGATTTCACGAAGTGTATAGTCGCTATACCAGTCCGGAGTTAGGCGGCAACTCGTATATCCACGATAAGGTAGAAAAATTGAAAAAGTTGGGTAAATTATGATTTACGAGTATGGGCTTATGGATATAGGACGGCAAGCATATAGGAGTTTTTATGGCAGGAATAAGTGGTGATTTACTAAAAATTAATGGAGAAAAAGTTAGTGGTCTTAAGGCTTACGACTTTGAATCTAATTTGCTATGGGCGGATGCCGAGCGTAATATGGATGGCGATGTTCGTGCAACCTATCTTGGCGAGTATCCAAAACTTCTACTAGAGTTTCATAATGGCTTAACTCAGGATGAGGTTAAGGTTCTATATCGACAACTTTCTTCTCCAAATTTTAGCGTAACCTATTTTCATCCCGGACTAGGAGAAAATGTAACGGCACAGTATTATCGTTCCGATTATAAAATATCATTACTAGATAAAAGGCGCGCTCTATATAAATCATTTACAGTTAATCTAATCCCGATTTCTAGGAGAGTGTAATGATTGAGACTAGTAAGCAGTTCCAGCTGGCGATGAAACAACCAACCAAGACAATACGTATGTCTGTTATTACGAACGAGCCTATACCGCAAGTATTCAAATCTAGCGACGTGCTTGTTAGCGCAGAGATTAGCGCAACAGGCTGTTTCTTTGGCACGGTCGCCAAAACGCTTACAATGAAGCTTATCGGTGTAGATTATGACTTAATCGACGTTGATATTACACCTACCTTAGAGACAAAAATAGAGGGGTCTGACAACGAATGGCAAACGTGTTCCTGTGGCAAATTCAGAGTAACGGAACAAGAGGCTGATTTAGAAAATGACATAATGATTTTCAAAGCTTATGATGTCGTAGCTAAAGCTAATAACATTGATTATTACGAGGGGGACATCACGTGTGGCTGCTCGATTGAGTCTTTAGCTAAACAAGTTGCAGAAAAATTGCATGTCGATCTAGGAACAGACATGACGACGCTTCCTAATTACGACTACATTATTAATGAAGATCTATATGCGAAAATCTCCAATACTAATTATCGTAACATTTTAGCAGAAATTGCTGGGGCTACAGCTACAATCTGTCGTATTCATAACAACAAGTTGGAGTTTCTGAAAGCGCCAGTTGGAACCACAATTGAAACTTTAACTTATGCTAATTTATTAAAAGTTAAAATGTCTCCTAAATATGGCCCTATTAACTCCGTTGTCTTATCGCGCACTCCTCAAGAAGATAATATCGTCGCAAAAAATGAAGAGAGCATCATTGCTAATGGTCTTACCGAGCTAAAATTAGCTAACAATGAAGTTCTGGATGACAATCGCGAAGAATTAGCTAAGCCAATATTAGACGCCGTGGATGGGTTTGAATTTTATCCGTGCGAAGCAATTACGGAGGGTCATGGCTGGTATGAGGTTGGTGATGCTATTACTCTAACTGACGGCATCCATGAATGGCAAACCATTATTACAGATATTCGGCTTTCCTTTACAGGTGGAATTAAGGAAACTCTAAAATGTAAAGCACCAGATACTACACAGACTGACTACTCTTGCGCCGGAGGCATCAAGCGGACGATTTATAATACAGAAATCAAAGTTGATAAACAAAATCAAGAAATTAAGAGTATTGTTAGCGAGGTCGAGGAGCTTGGGAACAAATCAACTGAAAATTACACGCAAATCGTCCAGAATATTACCAATATCACCAACACGATTCAATCAACCGGGGGAGCTAACTTACTATACAACAGTGTAGGGTATGCTACAGATAACCAGACAAAACTGCCTACTGTATGGAAGTGTAGCGGTGATGTTACAGCTAATACTTCGCCCGAAAGTTTAACTTATGGGGCAAAGAGTGGGAATCAAATTAATCTAGGTGCCAGTTCTTCAATACGTCAAACTATCATTGCTGCCGCAGGAGAGTCGTTGTCTCTATCCATGAGAGTTAGAAAATCTATTTTAGGAACAGCCACAATCTCTATTTTTAGCGATAAAAATGATATTCAAAACATATTGTTGGAGAATGAAGAGGAATATGTATGGAAGGAGGTTTCTATTCCTGCCTTTTCTTCGAACAGCGGAGAGGTGACCGTTACTATTGAAGTTGATGCCGATGTTACGTTTTTTGCTATTACCGATTTAATGTTAGTTTCCGGCGACCATACGATGGTTTGGCAACAAGCGTCTGGTGAAATTTTGAACGCTAATGTTCTTATTGATAAGGACGGTATTATAGTCAAAAATAACGTTTATTCTGGTGACTATGTTCAAATTACGCCACTTGAATTTGCTGGTTATTCTTCAATCACTGGCGTACAAGAAAAAGTTTTTTCACTCAACCGCGATACGACTCAAGTCCAAAAGATAAGTGTAGCCCAGCAAATAGCCATGCCGCCTATTAAAATCATTCCATTGACTGATAATAAACGTGCTGGCTGGGCTTTTGTGAAAGGAGATAAATAAATGGCAACATCTGGTTCGTATGGGATGAATGGAGGGGGATGGAATTCTACATTCGGTTGGTCTTTAAGCAGCCAGAACATTGCGGGGAATAATTCCACGATTGGTTGGTGGTGGGATGCTAACTGGGCTGGTACTACATGGGTGATTTCTTCACAAGCGAAACTGTGGGTTAATGGCTCACAAGTATTCGCAAACGGATATAATACTGGTCGTAGAATGTATGGCGGCAGGCAGGCCTCTGGATCTACCACCATTGGACATAATACTAATGGTACCAAAACCTTTGGTGCTAATGGTGAAGCTGCCTTTCAAGTCTTCGCTCTCAACGCATGGGGGTCTGGAAATTGGGATTTGCCAACTATACCTCGTCACGCTTCGGCCACCGGAGCTAATGGTGACATTAATGATGAGCAAAATCCATACATATCGTATTCAAACCCAGCAAAAACTGCCCTTGATGTTTATCTTGAACTTCCAGATTTAGGTGTTTCACCCGTAGCTGATTCAAGGTTCAGCATAGGCTCCGCAGCGTCTGGCACATATAATTGGAAGTTATCAGATACGGCTCGCGACGCTATTCGTTCGGCGATGAAAAACGTTAAGTCCACCAAGCTACGGATGGGCTTACATGATAGCTTAGGCGGCGATAGCTGGTCTTGGAAAGACGCAATAATTTCTATTATCAATGCTGAGCCAACATTTACTGATTTTGATTACTATGACACTAACACGGCTGCTGTATCCGTTACTGGGAATAGTAAAGTTTTAATTCAAAGTATTTCTACGCCAAAAATTACCGTTAAATCCGCAAGTAAGGCGTCACCGAAGAAAGGCGCCAGTATCTCAAAATATAATATCGCTTTTGATGGTAAGACGACTGCTATGGAATGGAAGGATAAGGAGGATGTCTCGGCGACACTTGGCACTACTACTAGTGCTGGTAGTATGAAATTGAAAGTTTCTGCGCTCGATTCTCGTTCATTTTCTACGGACGTCTCTAAAGATGTCGTCGTCTTGCCTTACTCCTCTCCGGTAGTTATAGCATCCGGGAAGCGTCTAAACGATTTTGAGGACGAGACTACTATCCATATTGAAGGATCTATATCCTTACTTCAGGTTAATGGAATAACAAAAAATGCAGTTGATTCAACAAGTGGAGTTAAATATCGTTATCGTGAACAAGGCACGTCGGCTTGGAATAATTGGGCTAACATCAAATCCGCAACCGGTGCTAACGGAGTTATTGGCACGACTGACTTTACTTTATCATTGGATAAAACTAAAGCCTATGAATTTCAGGTACAAATTACAGATAAACTTAAAACTTCAACCGTGGATTTCACAGTTGGCGTTGGCCGACCAATCTTACGTATCGGCCTCGATGGCCTCTGTTACAACAACGAGCAGCCGCTGATGCCTAGTCACATTGGACAAGTTATTCAAAGCACTACGCTCGACACGGCCGCAAAAGTTGCTGCTATTTACGGTGGTACGTGGGTAACATGGGGTGCTGGGAGGGTGCCAGTTGGGGTTGCCAATGGAGACACTGATTTTGGCACAGTAAATAAAACTGGAGGTGCTAAGTCTGTAACATTGAGTGTAGCTCAGATGCCGTTACATAGTCACGGCGTGAAAAATTTAAGGTTCAAAAATGCCTGGACGGCAACTGGAACTGGCTCTGGCAACTGGCTCGCGCCCTCAGCATATGTATGGGGATCAAACACACAATTTAACGATATCCCTATCGTGGGTGAAACATACAATACGGGTAGTGGTAATGCGCACTCCAATATTCAGCCCTATACCACATGTTATTTCTGGCGTCGCACAGCTTAAACTGTCCTTCGCCACATATAGCAAGTTACGTATGGCTGCAAATTGGAATGAGCTTGTCCTCCGCCCGTATCTCCGGTTCTGGTCGCAGCACCGGGGTAATTCCATCCAGTCGTATGCGTCATAGAGCCGCTTCCTCCTCCCCACTCAAATGGTATAGGTAGAGAATGATTGTGCTGGGGTACCTGCTCAATGGTCAATGTTACAGACTTAATATCGACGTGATATAATAAGAGTGTTCCAGAATTATTTTATCAATCACGAGCTTCGGTTGCCATAACCGGCATTCACGAGTTATAGACTGAAGTTTTTGGTTTATAGAATAGTTTTGGAACAACTACGTGAGTGCCGTTTTTGGTTTTCCGGCATGCGATAGCATTATTGGAGAAAACCGGGAAATTTTATAATATGCCAAATCAAAGCAAGAAGTCAAACATAAATAAAAAATCTAAACTTATTTATGTTTTGATAGGTGTAATTGCAGTTATAATAGTGGCAATAGGTATCATTTTTGCTTGCGCTACGACAACAAAAACCAAAGAAAAAACTTGGACCACGGAAGATTCCATGCGTCAGTCTAAGATAGACCAACAAGAGTCGGTAGCTAAACAATTGTACTTAAAAGCGAAGTTGGAATATACTAATACAGGTGCCTTCCCAAAAGAGCTTGATGATTTCGTAGAAAATACTGAGAATATCAAGAATACGTTGCCAAATTTACAATATACTAGATATGGAAATAGGGGTTTTGTGATAACCTATACTAATATCGATGGCGAAACTGAAAAACTTACATATACCGCTGGAGAGGATTCTTAGATATCAATAATGCTGCGGTTTTTCATCTGAGATAACTCATTAATGGAATTTGCCATGTTCTGTGCGAATTCTAGAGAAACTGGAACATTCTCCCCATCGATTTTTAGAATAGCAGTTAGAGAAATAGGTTGTTTTTCTACGGATAATTCTCCGTCGATTCTATGCTGAACTGCACGGCTAATATCCGGGAGGTCAACAGTTGGCGCGCTAATATCGGAAAGCATAGTGGGAATATCAGCAGTGGCAGACGAAAAACTATCCTGAATTGATTCTCCAATACCGGACATCGTCTTTGTCAGGTTCTTTTCCTCACCTTCCATTCCGATGCCCACGCCTTGCATAATATAAGAACCCATCTGAGCCATAACTTTCGATGGTGAGTGAATGTCAAATTGTTTTTTGAAAACGCCGAGCATTGAACTTCCGATACTGCCAATCGTTGAACTTAGCCACCCCTGTTTGCTCTGCGCACCTTGTCCGACACCCTCCGCCCAGTTTGCTCCAGCAGTGCGCCCGCCGCTAGAAAGATCATTTTTCACCTTCCCATTGAGATTCGAGACGGTGCGATCGGCAGACTGCCAAATGCTATTCCATGCTTTACCATTATCATCGTCAATATCGGCTAACTGGCGGCTAATAAAGTCGGCCATGCTTTCCATGTCTTCTTTGTTAATTTTACAATTTTCGCCATTCTGCAGTGTGAACTCACCGTTTGAATTAGTAAGATCTACAATTTTTTGGCGTAACTCATCATATTTACCAGCCGCTAACAATGCTTCCGCTTCGGCTTTTTGCTGGCTCATAACTTCTTTCCACTGCTGGTTTGACAGTTCTTCAGTAGCGACAGACTGCTCATCCTTAGCGGCCGTGACCTTATCAATGGCCTCCTTGAGAGACCCTTCTTTGCTGTCTAAGTCAAATACAGCTTCAGCCAATATCCGGTCTTTTTCGGTTAAGTTCCCGCTAGCCGTATCTAGTCCAGCAACATATGCACGAGCCTCTTCGATTGTCATTCCATACTGCCTTGCGATTTGCTCAGCATTGCTTTGGGATGTCGCCACAGCATCCTGCGCGCTTAGTAGGGCGAGTTGAGCATCAGCTAAAGTTTTTGTAATACCCTCAAGCTCATTTTTTAGATCTATCTGTCGTTGAATGGATTCATTATGCCAATTAGTGGTTTCGGTCATTGCCTCTTCTGTCGATTTGTACTGAAGTTCCGCCAGCTCTGCTTCCATCGTTTTCAGCTTGGCAAACTCCATTGCAGTCTGAATTGCTAAGATTACTGCAACGACGGCTTCCATAACGATAATGCCAGCTCCAAAAGCCGAAAACAGACCAACTGATGCCGTTTGAGTTCCAGTAATCGCCGTAACTACTTTGCCGCCAAGCGTATTTGCGAAATCCGCAAGTGGCGCGCCCAACGCAGATATTTTACCGACTAAACTTGCAGCACCATCTTTGAGTGAATTTATAATCCCCGATCCAGTAGCCCCTGCCTTATTGAATAAATCCCAGCTCCCTGTAGTTTTAGACAATACGCCTAAGAACCCGCTCATAGCGATTTTGCCACCGGTAATAGCATTAATAAGACCAGTGAAGAATCCGGCTACTAAATTTAATCCTATGAGCGTTATAAAGCCCTTGATTAGGAGTGAAATAGTTTCTACCGCTGCGCTATTGTTAGCTATTCCTCGTAAAGCATCACCAATGCCATTGAGCACCGACACGATAATTCCACCCGTAAATTGTGCTATTGGTACTAGAAATGCGTCAATAAACGGCATTAAGAAAGTATCCCAGACGTTCCTGATGATTTCGCCCAATAAACGAATAGCTCCGCCAATAGCATTCAAGACGGATGGCAATAAACTTTCACCTGACCACTGTAGGAATGGACGCAAATACTTTTGCCAAACATCCTTGAATATTTTACCTGCATTTCCGATAAATTTCTTTACATCATCATAGAAACGCTTAAGTGATTTTCCGATTTTATCAAAATCCCATTCGCCAAATATATCATTAAATGCTTGTTTAATTTTTGCTACTAATGCATCAATCTTACTAGTAGCATCATCCACAAAGGATGAGTCCCAAGTATAATCTGAGATAGCTGCATTCCCGCCACCATCAGACCCGCCACTTCCGCTCCCTCCACTAGCGTCTGGAGCATTCAAGACGTTCATCTCGTCAAAGCCGGCAAGCTGATTTTTCAATTTCTTGGCTGATTTCGCGGCGTCATCTAACCCGCTTGCCGTATTAGCCGCTCCAGACGACGCGCTTTCGAGATTAGAGGTGACGCCCGAAGTCTCCTTTACTAGCCCGGAAGTTGAGCCAGACCCACCAAATAGTGCCCCGATCCACGCTACAGCTTCTTTGATAATCTTTACGAAAGCAGCAACATAATTAAAGGCCGTACTAATAGCCTTAGAAAGCCCGTTAAAGAAACCAGCGATATTGGATTGTCCCAAAACGTCTAATATCTGCGTTATGCCGCGTGTAATAGCTGTTTTAAGGTTAGTAATACTAGTTCCAACGCCACTGGTAGCGTTACGCGCTTGAGTTGCAAAACTTTCAAAACCGGCTACACCCTGCTTATTAAGCTTCATGATGGCAAACATGAAGTCATTCATAGAAATTTTGCCGGTTTGTAATGCATTATAGAGGTCACCACCCATAGCCGACGAAGTATAGCCCATCGATGTCGCAATCTGCTTGAGCTGAGCCGGCATAGCCGTTAGAAATGCACGCCACTCCATAGCATCAGGTTTGCCTTTGGAGTAGGCTTGCATCATCTGCTCAAGCGCCGTATTTTGGGTTTCTGTCGCTGCGCCACCGGCTAGAATAGCATTGTTGAGCGCCAAGAACATATCAGTGGAAGCGGCGATGTTGCCGTTTGCAGCCGTAAAACGCTGTACTGCTGAAGCTGCATCATCTAGCCTCGTCGGTAACCCAGTAATTCCATTGTCGAGCACTTTAAGTGATTTCTCGGAGTCTTGAGCTGCAACGCCAAGATTCGTCATAACTCGCGTGTAGTTGTTCAAAGTATCTAGACGCTTAATGGAATCGTCCATGTGCGCGTTGATTGACTGAAAAGCCTTAGATATAATTGATCCTAAAACATTACCCACTGCCGTACCCATAACGAGCATGCCAGTAGATAATGCCTTTGAAGATTTTTCTGCGCCCTTAGCAAAGCCGCTAACTTTTTTGTCCGCTTTATCAACTTCAGAAGCCAATTTACTCGAATCGGCGGTAATCCGAACATTTAGTTCATCAATTGTTGCCATTTTAACCTTTCGTGTTGTTAGCAAGGCTGCAGATATAAGCGTCTAAGCTCTCATCTGATGTAAAGGCGTGTCCTTTTTTAGATTCACCATCATCCAACAGTGGAGTAGTGGGGTATTTGCTCGGATCATTTACTCCAGTAGCAATATAAGTTCCCAAAATATGGTTCAAGTGGTCTTGCAAGCGCATATTTACCTTTATGCGTTCTTGGTAGCCATCAAGGCAGTCGTAGAAATCGCCAATCGTAAGCTCCCAGAATTCCGCTGGATGTAATCCGATTTGAAATGCTACTTTTTGGCTTTGTCGCCAGAATTCTGTGAAATTACCAGTTCTTTCGTCAACTCCTCTAGTTGTCGTTTTATCACCCGAGCATCCTCTTGCCCTAAAAAACCAGCGTCACTGAGACCATCCAAAATTATCATTAAGACTTCATTGACTCCTTTCTTGAACGCTGCATCAAAATCTTCTTCGGTTGCCGCCCCAGCTTCGAATAAGAAGAGGAGATTGCTCATGGATGGATGCTTGTCAAATGTGGTAAAGACTTTCCAAAAATCTAAACCGCATTTACGTTCTGCTTTGGCGATATTCGAGGCTTTGTAATCTAGTTTCATAGGAGTTTCCTTGCTTAGAGTTGATTAGTGACGGTTATAAGGCGACCGTCGGCGCACTATTGAAGTTACTCTCCTGTAGCTTCATCTTCTGGGTTGAACTTGACACTGCCAGTAACGCGAAGGGTTATACTAAAAGTATCAAGACCGTCAGTCGTCTTTTCGCCGTACTTAAACGAGCCAATAAAGGCTTTATATCGCGTTAGATTGCCGGCCGGAGTTTTGATTGTAAACTCACGGACAGCCTGCGTATCAAAAATTGCGCGAAGCTTCGCAAGTTGGGTTGCATCAGTGATGTTGCCGGCAACATCTTGAGAACCCCAGTCAACAGCACCAGAGATATACTCTTTTGCTCCGTCTGGACTATCAAGCGTCGTGACATCAATTTCCTCGCGTTCGCCAGAAAGTTCGCCAATAGAGGTAAGACTTTTGATTACCAAATCTTCAGTCTCGTCACCAGCTTTGGTGATAGTAAGGGTCGTACCCATAGTTTTTGAACCTGCCATATTTTTCTCCTTTTAGAAATTAGCAGTGCGTTCATTCAACATGAACGGTAATAAAACGGCAGTTAATGTGGAACAAGCAACCTTTTGGTTGTGGCACATCTGCCGAATAGGTCAAACGGTAGCCTTCCGCCCTCATTACTTCTTCCACCTCCGAAAGAATTCGTGAGGACGTAACGCTATCGTCTGCCCAAATATCAACTACGACGCTAATGTCCTGACTTGTAATCTGATTATCAAGGTCAAGGTTGGCGCTGTTGTTATCAACTCGAAATGTTATTGCCGGTATTTCCTTATCAGCAAACGAGGCTTGTGCTCCTTGATGACAGTAATAACCCAAGCTCGACAGGATTTTCTGTAGCTGCGCTTTCGGGATGAACATATTATTTACCTCCTCCCGTACTGCTTATAGTGGCTGCAGCGATAAGTTTATTGATTCGATTTCGGTTTGTAAGCAATGCAGGAGCAAGAAAAGGTTGCGCGACTTGTCCCGGCCACTCTGGGTCATATGCTAGTGCAATATTGAGTCTCTTTTCATGAGGATAGCTACCTTTGCCGCGTCTGCCCGTTCCAAACTCTACGTAAGGTCCATGCTCACAAGCCGTATAAACTATTCCAACGACTTTGCGGCTATATTCCTCTACTCGCATATGAATGGATCGGCGCAGAGTTCCAGTATCAACGGTACAGTTAGCCCTCGCTGCCCCCTCTACTAGCGCCGTCGCTTGTGATACGGCTGTTCTTACTTCTTTCTGACTTTTTACAGTATCTAGCTTGCGCCGTAGTTCTTTAACGCCAGAAATCGAAATCGTTACTCCTGCCATAACTTACCCTCTATAGTCATATGTGAATCAGACATAACGCGACTAGTTACAACGTATTTGGAGCCTTGATATTGCAAAAAATCTCCAACCGTTACATCAATATCCGTAGGGCAAGTTATCACTACGTCAATGTCTTTTACCAGACCTTTTTCTTGCTGACTCTCGTCATAAGAAACGAACCTAACATTTCCTGTAAAGGTGCTCTTAGTGATGGAACCAGTTTTCACTAGCCCACCTTCGGTGTCGTAGGCTTCCTCTTTCTCTAAAATCGCAACTTCTTTATCGTAGAACGCTTGAGAAATTGCTTGTTTAGCAGAATTAGGAAACAACATGAATCCTCCGATAAGGTTTTAGCAATTCGATGCAACCGCCAAATAGCTCACCATCACTAGCCGTAGCTAAATAATTTCTGGTACTATCACCATAGGAAATAGACTGCCCATTGTCACTAATACTTTTGATGGTAGTGTCTACGCTGGTACCAGCGATATTAGCTTTTGTTTGGGTGAATATGCCACTAACGATTCGTACGCCAATCTTAACTATGCGTTTATCAAACTCGAATCCTCCATCCGTGTTTGGTCGCAGGTTGAGATAGAGTGAAATCCGGTCGGCCACTTCTTCGCAAACATACTGAAGGAGTTCGGCATCGTTGGCACTATCTTGATTAATGGTGCCAACTTGCTCGGCCATAGATTTTACGAAATCGTCATAGTTTAGCATATTTACCTCTTAACTATTTTGAGCTCTCACCTTCGGCGCTCTCTGACTCATCTTGTGTGCTATCGTTTTCCGAGTTGCCTTCATCAGATGGTTTATCATCCGAAGTCTTTTTGTCACCTTTTTCAGCAACCTGCTCGATTAGGCTAACGATGTTCTGTGGGTGGGATAGGAGCTCATCGCCCCTATCCTTGCTCACAGTGATGGTCTTGCCGACCTTATGAAGTTTTCCAGTGTTTTTGTCACGGAACTCATGTTCCACTTTGAGCTTGTATTTCATTGATCAAATACCTTTCTTGTTTAAGCTACTATTTCGTTGGTTGCCGAGACGGATTCAATTTTGTAAATCAAATCCGGAGTAACGGCCTTGGTGCCGTAGTAGATGAACAGGTCAATCGAGAAATCATGCGATTGAGGAATACGCTCAGCGTCATACTGTTCAACTGCGACAGGCTGTGCGACAGCACCTTTGACTTGAATAAGCAAGGCAGCCTCTTGGCGGACATTGCTGTAAATCTCTACGCCATGGAACATACCGATGGATTCTTTATCGGCACCACCATCAACTTGGTCAATGTACTTACGAAGCTTGCCATAAGCCTGTGGAGTAGCCGTAATGACCATCATGTTGCGGTCAACGCCATCGACATACTCATTCTTGGTAGATTCAAGCTTTTGAATCAAGTCTTCGACAACATCTTCAATATCGGTTTTGCTGGTACTGACAGCCTCAGCAGCAGCCTCGGCAGTCTTGAAGAACTCTCGGTCAAGTTCGGCAATAGCCTGCATTGCATGGTTTTTGGTTCGACGATCAATGATGTCGGCGATGCCAAACATACGCAAGTCTTTATTGGCGACTTCCTCAACGATTTCCTTGTCTTGGTCGACATTAACGACAACTTTACCATTCTTGATTTTGTCGCCTTTGGAGTTGCCACGAGCCGTACCATAATCCCTCATCGTGGAGTTTTGGAAACGATTAATTTCAACAGAACCGGAAGTTGGGTCGCCAGAGTAATCGGTGTTCTTGAGAATCGAAGAAAGTGCGTTCTTCTGGATATTTTCGATAAGCTCACCTTGTTTTTCAGCCAGCTTATCCTGTGCCTCTTTGGAATCGAGGATAGACAACGCATCTTGTCGTGCCATATTTTAGTCCTTTCGGATTAGAATGCACTGATGCCGTTCTTGGTATATACACCACTCGGCATAGCGACTTTGCCGGAATTAGTTCCGGATGAACGGTCCTTGGGATTTGATCCCGTAACTTTAAGCCGTTCTTCAACAGCATGAGTTACAGCCTCATCCCAAACCTTGGCTAGTTTATCGATGTTTTCGGACATTGTGTCCGCGTCCGTATTGACGATATAGTCGACAAACTCAGCAGGAACATTTTTCTCTGCTAGAATGAGCGATGCTTCTGCTCGACGTTCGCGTAAAGTAACTTCCTGCTCACGCTTAGCGATTTCCGCTTCTTTAGCCTTTTGGGCTTCAGACGCACGCTGCTCATCAGTCAGTTTAGCCTTACGCTCTTGTTCGGCGATAGCATCTGCTACTGCTTTGTTAAGCTTCTCTTCAGACTTAGCATTGGCTTCATTGATACGCTTCCGTACAATTTCGTTTACCTCATCTTGAGAGAAAGTCTTGCTATTACCCTGACCTTCACCCTTATTGGCGCCGTCATCAGGTTGACCCGCCGGGTTATTGTTGGTGGGATCTGGATTTTCGGGGTCCATTTTCTCATCCTTCCTTTTACGCCTCTCGGCTTAGATTGCAAACCAACGAAAAAGCGACCCGAAGGTCGCTAAAGAAATTCAATAACTAGCCTAACAGGTCGTCATTGATCTTAAGTTGATTATATCATAAGGATTATTTTTGGCAATTATTTATTTTGCTTGCGCTCTTGCTCAAGCTCTTTTTTTGCTTCCTCCCAACACTCGTCTAGCATTCTATAAATCTCAGTATCATCTATAAATACGACTTCTTTTTGCTTTTTCATAGTCTTATCTCACTATCTTTATTTTAGCACTTTTATATGTAAGTCCTAGTTCACTAGCAACTTTTTGCATATGTGCATCAGTAAGCTCAGCAAATATACTTTCTGGGATATTACGTGTGCCAAACTTTTTTGCAACCTTTCTTGCTTCCAATTTCAAAGCCGGCAAATACTTGTTATACACTTCTACTATTCTCTGCCTATTCGGCCATGAGCCGTTCGGAGAAATTTCAAACTTCATGTATTTACCAATGGCGCGGACTCTGGGAATGTTGCATTTTGAGCCGGTAATTAAATCGGCTAGCGAGAAAGATGAGCCGCTTGGATGATTATGACTAATTGAATAAGATTCAACCTTAACCTCATCGGCAATTGCTTGAGGCAGCATAACTCTATGATTTTCGCCTCGGATAGCATAAATGATATTGTCTTTCTCGTCGTAAACTAGTAATGTTTCGTAGTTATTTGTACGAATACTGCTTTCTGCATCGGTTAACCTCATTCCAACAAGCTTCCGAGTGATTAATGGTTGTTTTGCTACTATATCGTTTGCAAGTACCTTCTGCCATTCCTCGAAGCTTATATTCTCAATCGTCTTATTTTTGCCAGTTTCCGGGTCACGCATAATACGCGTCTTTGGCTCAAATTCTGCGCCAATATATGGGCGGATCGTGCTGCGGCAATACGGGTGTAATGGGGGAATAGTTTTCCCAGCAACAGCGTCAGCTACCTTAAAGCGCTTACCGTCCATTTCGCGGCAGATTTTCGACGTGCGGCCGTCAAGCGTAGCGAGAAGTACATACTCAGATATACCCATCTCTTTATACGCTTCAATCTCTGCTTGATTCTCGAAATAACACGTCTCTGTGCGCACTAAACGTGCCGCGTTGGATTGACTGACATTAAAACGTTCTCGGACTAATCGAACAGTCTTCTCTGACGATTGCCCAGTTGCAATAGCGTGAGAAATAATACCCTGTAACTGATCAGCTAATTTATTAGAATTACCCCAAATACGCTCTGAATAGTTTTTACCATAGAACTTAGATTCAAGCACTTTATCAATAGTCTTGTCGTCCAAGCTGCCGAAAGCAAGAGTTTCGCCAAGACCCTTAGATACATCATATCCAGTCCGATAATATGTGTTTCGAAATACTTTGTCGTATAAATCAGCTGTTGCGGCACTCTCTTTGGTTGCTATTTGCTTCACTTTGCCTAGCATTTGGCTGTTTAGAAGTTCCAAACGGCTCATTCTGCCTCGATAATTGTTAGGTAGATCGGTTGGCAGACCTTGAGCCTCCATGCTCGCTAGAAAGCGTTTTACGTCACCTTGAGGGGCAACTTTATTAAGCGCATCAATATCAAAACCACTCTTACTATAGTATGTGGCATAGAGTTTACGCACCTGCTCAACAACAGCTCTAGCTGTCGCACGATACTCTTTTTGGACTTGCTTGAGGTAGGTTATAGAAACCTTTTCTGCCTCACTAAGTCGTTCAAGTGAACGCGTCGCCCAGTAGTTATCAGAGCGTGATTTCATACGGCTACTCCTCGTCTAGTGGGTCATCGGAATCGGTTTGATCATCAGGCTCATCTGCCTTATTAATCCCATAGTTACCAAGTTTCAGGGATTTCTCTTGTTCTTCTTGCGCAAGTTTGACCGTCTCCTTGGCGTCCTGGACAAACGATAGCCGTGATACTAGTGTCTCGCGATCAACAATATCCATTAGGTTATTTATCATCTGAGATACCTCAAGATCGTTTTGTGGTAACGCCCTGCGGAATACTATATCTATTTCGCTAGGTTCAATAGTGCGCATCTTTTTGACGCTGGCTAATACGCCATTATATAATCTGAATCGGTCAATGAGTGCATTCTCGAAATATCGTTCTTTATCTTTAACATGTTGTTCAAAGGCGAGTAGCTTGTACTGTAAAGCTACCCCAGATGAATTTCCCGCAAAGTTTTGGTCGCTCATGTCTGGCGTCATAGAGATTTTATGAATATCAGCGAGAATCGCCGAACGCAAAACGTCAGCATCTGCCTCATTGATGTTCTTTACGATATATTCGATCTTAGCATCAGACGGAACACCAGCGATAGTCCGAGATTCTTTCAAATCTTCTTGATCCTCCTTGCCCAAATCCATGCCGTAAAAAGCCAAAATAGCATCGACTAACCTTTCTCGATCGATTACGCGATCAGACTGCAAGATATTATACGCATCTAGCAGACTAATAACTGGCTCGAAGTCGCCCACGCGATCGCTACTGTTTAGGTATTCAACGACTGGCACTTCGCCAAAACTATGAGGCACTTCCTCATCACCACTTAGAATGCCATCTTTTAGCTTGCGTTCCATCGCTATCGTTGGGGTCAAGATGGTCATATCATAGGCATCTCGGACGATTTCGCCCTTTTCATTAACGGAAGGCTGGTAAATAATAGCGAACATTTTTTCGTGCTGGACGGTATCGTCGTAGACGAGAATAATATTGCGTGGGTCAATGCGCGTAGAGCGAGTTTCTGCGTCTTTATTGACATAAACACGCTCAAAAGCGTGACCAAAAATGGACGTGTCGGTAGCATTCTCTACATCAAGATTGCTAATAGTTTGTTTACGATAAACAGTTAGCAATGGCTCAATATCGACATTCTCGGCAGCTAAATAGGTTGCTGGATTACCTAGCAAGTACCCGACGTTAGTTTTGACAATATATCGTGCGTGATTTGTGATTGCAAGCAACTGATGTGGGGCTTCACGACTAGCGACAGCCTCACTCATATAATAAGCATACAGACGCTCATAAAGCTCAAGACATTCTTTGCGTTGGCTTCCAGTAATGAGCCCACTCACAATGTCTGCTGTCGGTTCTGTGCCTGCTGGCAGTGTATAGACTTTACTAATCATGATAATTTCTCCTATCTTTCAAAAGTCCTTCTGTGCCTACGCTTCGTAGGGTTATCGATATTGTTGATGATTTGTGGCTTGCGCTTACCTGTAATATCTTCAAAAATCGCCGCCAGAACATCAACTGCATCATCATGAGTATTTTTGCCTTTTCTCTGGTAACTCATCACTTGCTTGTAAAACTCTGGCCATCTTGTCTTCCAATTTGGTGGCATATAAACGTGATTCTGTACCCATGCCGAGCTGGCAAGAATGCGGCTCTCCTTGTTTTTCGACTGTGGAACTGGAGTGATAACTGTTTTATTGCTTCCGTAGTTTTCTCGCAAAATGCGTTCTACATTCCTAGCGAAGCCGCGTCCGCCGTTATTGCTTTCAATATTGGCACGATTCACGTCGCTACGACTAAAGAGGTCAGCCGTAGCGTCTTCCGTCACTTCCATTGGCTCATCCGTAAAGACTAAATCTGTAATATAGGCTTCATTCTCAAAAATAACGTAAGAAATTGAGCATAGATAATCGGAGCCAGTATCTGCCGTGTCGGTGTAGTTTCTCACCTCGCCTTCCGGCTTGTTGTCCCACTCTTTGAATTTGGAGTAGAGCCTGCCTTCGACGTCAATCGGTTTCTGGTTATAGTTGGCTTCAAAAATATCAGTACTCATCTCACGTTTCAAAAAATCATAATCAGTTTTGTTTAGAATGTCGCTACAAAGCATGACACCCTGCTCGTTACATGCTTGATAAGTAATGAGCTCTACTTCGTCCGGAAACGCCGTCAGAATACGCCCAGCAAGGTCACCTTCCGCCCAACGCGTCATAATAACGATCACTTTTCGCTTTCCCTCAAGACGTGATAGCATTGTATCGGTAAACCAATGCCAAATATCATCTAGTAAATTCTCATTATATGCGTCTTCGGCCTTTTTAATTAAGTCATCACAGATTAAGAAGTCGCAGCCAAAACCAGTGGCCGTGCCGTTAGGAGATGTAGCAAGATACGAGGTTTGAGTCTGCCCCTCTAGCGTCCACATCTGAGCACTTGCGTCACCATATCGTACTGCTACATTCGGGAAAATGTCTGAGTAGACCACTCTATTGCCTACTTTTTCGGTCTGGATGATATTACGCACATTTTTAGAGAAAGAGCTAGCCAAACGCTCGTTATAAGATGCCGTCATGACGCGATGCGATGGATTATTGCCTAGAAGCCATGCCGTTGCGGACTGCGCCGTCAAGGATTTACCATGGCGAGGCGGAGCGTTGAGGATTAGGAAGCGTTTTGGGCTATGATTCACAAAAGTCTCAATTTGGTTACATATGTCCTTCAAGAAGGTTCGTGCTGGCCTATAAAAGCTCGGGTATTGTAATAGACAATAGTCATATAAGTGCCGGCGCGCTAACTCTAAGCGAGCGCCAAAACGAGCCAATTCTACATCAAAATTATCTCTCATGAGGTTATTTCTCCAGCTAAACGGCGCAGTTCATCTTCACTTAGGTTCTCAAATGGATTATGACGACCAACATTTTCAGTCTCAACTTTCGTTTTGTCCTCCCAGCCATAGTTGTTTTTCAATGAGAAAATGGCACCGGTTGGCTTACCGTGATATAGCTCCTGTTCAGTTGCAGCATAAATACGCAACTTCGCTTTTTTTATTGCGTCAGAAAAGCCATGTTTTATTTCATCGGGAATATCTTTATTCTTATGCAGTTCATTTTCGTAATCAAGCAACGTCTCACGCGAAGTATCTAAGAATACAGCTAGTCCAGTAACCGTCGGCACTAAAACTTGATATTTAATATAGCCGCCAGTTTCTGAATCTTTTATCCGGATGCCTTTCGCGTTGCGTACATAGTCATTACATGAGTCAAAATATGCATCAATTTGCTTCTGAAGAGCCTCAACACTCCGGAACTTAAGCGGACGATACGGAGGTTTCTTGCTTGCCTTAGCTTTACGCTTTTTGGCGATAGCAGAATTAGCCGCCACTTTTTTTGACAGCTTCTTCCGTGCTTCTGTTGACCGTGTTTCGCCCGCCATTGTCGATTAGTCCTCCGCGGAATAACGCGCGCTTACTTCGTCTATATTGCGATATGGTGTCGATTCGATATCGCCGGATTCTTCCCATTCTGTCACCGTGATCATGATGAGCTTATCTCCAAATAGCTTTTTTGCCGTTTGGAGATCGTTGATGATATCCTCACATTGCTTTTCGCGACTTTCGTAAAACCTTGGATCGTAGCCGTTAGCTTGCGTACGATTGTCGGAAGTTGAAAATGTAATCGTGATATTTTTCATGACCACTATTCCTCTTCATTGGTAGCATTTGCAACAGTATCTTCCGCTACAGTATCAGTCTTTTTGGCTGATCGCATAGCCTCGGCAACACGTTTTCTAGTCGGTCGAGCAAGTTCGGCAACATATTCTTCACCAAATAAGCGGAACTTCGCCCTGCCATCGCTGCCGAAATCAGTTTTTGCGATTATCACTTCTTTACCATATAGACAAATATGTGCATTACCTTCCGCGTCCAAATTCACCTTAATTATATTCTTCATTTTCGCTCCTTTCGTTTATTGTGATAAAGTTTTTGCCGACGCTCTACGCCGTCGATTAAATCCTCGAGAGTTTTACATTTCGTCAAGCCTCTTCGGTCTAGGACGACAATTCTTAAATTTTTACATTCATCATCAGGCCACCTATCAAAAACTAGTCCTAGCTCTCCAGCTATACGCTTGAGCTGCATATGGAAAATATAAATACGCTTTCCGCGCGCCATGCACCAGAGCTTATCGTTAGCCTCAATGTCTTGCAGATAGCTATTAGCTGCGAAAGTCGCCAAAGATGCAGCCTCTTTATATGAATAACTAGTTTTATTTGCGTGCTTACTAGTTAGCATTCGAGTAGTTGATGCTGCCTCGAATTCTTGTATGGTAGGATTTTTGATCATATAATGCCTCGTTAATTGGTTTTCGTCGGCACCAAGACGACTAGAAAAATCTAGCCATGAAAAAACGACCAGCACAAATTCTAGTCGTCATTGATATATCTTAATTATACCACAAACAGTATTATTTTGACATTAAACTCCCTTTGCGATATAATGAGCTTACACATAAAGTTCTAATAGCCTCATTTGATTCCAATATCAAGTGAGGCTGTTTCCTTATATCGCCTCAATAGTATTTAGGTCTAATGTCTGGAGGTATTCGTGGGCAAGAAGGCATTTCTAAAGGTCGATATAGAGCTTGTTCGTAAATATGGCGAGCAGGAAGCTATTTTATATGCTTTTTTGGAAAATTTATCGCGAGTCTGGCAAAAAGATAAAAATGACTACATGGCAATCTGGACACAGTATATCGCTGAACAACTCGGCTGGAATCGGATGAAGATTACACGGGTACGAGATCGGCTAGTTCAGGCAAATCTCATAAAGGTTCAGTGTGGCAAAAACCAAAATCACAAGACTAAATATAAAATGTTGTAGAAGCAACAACGAAATGATGCAAAAGGAGGTAGCTACCTCTATTTTTATTGTCAAGTCTTTGGCTGTGGAAAAGTTGTGGAAAACCGTGTGAATATAGTGGAAAAACTGATTCCGCTGTAACAATTTGTTACACCGACTTACAGAGTAATTGTAACAAAATGATACAGCCATAGAAGAAAGAATATAAAAAGAATAGTAGTAGCGCAAAAAATAATAATTTTAATTTTGGTGGGCAGAAAGCGCAAAAATGACTAAAACTTTAGAAATCTATTACCAGATGGAGGATTATCTTCACTACTGCCGATTCACCCGCGGTATGAGCGATATGACGATTAAAAGCAAACATCATACCTATTTGCATTTCATTATCGACTCAGAATGTGAGGATATGAGGCAGTTAACGAATCAGGGATACGATTCATGGGTAGAAAAACAAGTAAAAGCGAAGGTTTCAAATCGAACGATTAACACTCGTACAGCTCATATTAAGGCTTGGGTGCGCTACTGTCGGGAAATGGGGATGAAAATCCCAATAAAACTGCCTTTAATCAAGAAACGACACGAAGGCAAAGTTACGCGAGTTCACTACACTAAAGAGGAAATTGATAGGGTATTAGCTCATGCTGACGAAATGACGGGTCTTCTAATAAGAATCTGTTTCGATGCCGGACTAAGAATCAGCGAACTCACTAACTTAAGACTAGATAACTTTAAGGGGCAGAAAATCCACTTTGTTGGAAAAGGCAATAAGGATCGGGAATCGTATGTTACTCTCGATACATATGAACGCCTAATCGACTATGTTTCAAAAAACAGCATCACCGATGCCTTATGGCCGGGCCGCTTTGGTGGCACATGCAGCACTGATACTCTTAGAATCAAGATGAGGGAGGCATTTACCGAAGCTGGGTTTGACGATTTTTACCCGCACGCCCTGCGCCACTCATTTGCAACAGACATCCAGAATAAAGGAGCTGAGCTTTTAGAGATGCAGATGATGCTCGGCCACTCAAACGCGCAGACCACAGAAAGGTATCTGCATGGGCTTGATGGTCGACAACAAGCCTTGTTCTCAAAATACAAAGATAGTTCGCTTAAAACTCCGGGCATTACTCCATCGGCACGCCTAAAAGCTGAAACCAGAGAGAAACGTGAAAAAGAGACTAAGCAATCATTCGAGCGTTGTATGGATGATTTTTCACCGGAACAGCAGAAGATTTTTATGGAGTTAATCGCACGAATATCCGAGCTTGGAGCTAAGCAGCGCACGGCGAATATGTAAACATTTTCCACAATAAAAACAGATGTGGCGTCATGAAAATGGCGTCACATTTTGTCTAGAATCGAAAAACACGGATTGACTTTTTGTACGCTTATGCTACAATAGAGACAGTTAGATTGAAGTCACATAAGCAATCTTCAAGAGCCTTTACACATTGAACTAAAGCCGTTTCGTAAAACCATGGAGAATAGGCTGAATCAATGTTATCATTATATCACAGATACGATAAAAAGTCAATATAAACCCTTTATAATAACTACAACGCAGCTAGTGGTACCTCCGGCGCCACCACCATAGTGCAGTTACCATTGGCTTTTGTCCGTAGTGGGTATATGAATCCAGCCGATGAACAAGTATCAAATCCAGGCTACCTTGGTACCTGGTGGGCACGTACCACTGTTTCCGGCAATACTAGCCGTAACTTCTACTTCACTAGCAGCATAGTCTATCCGTCCAACACTGGTGTATTATATAACGGTCGCCCCCTCCGCTGACTCTAACCATACGCGGAAAGAGATAGGAAGACTGAGGTGTATGTAGTGCTTCTGGAATATAAAGACGATAAACCCAAGATTTAAGCTGAAGTTTCAGTAAAAGTCAGCGGAGTTACGCCTCCGGAACTTTTACGTCAAAAAACTTCAACTTAAATCCTGACGTGAAGCGTCCCATTCTGAAAGTACTAGTCATAGCTTTATCTATATTCCTCCTCCTTATCGGTCACAGAAGCAATTTCACTCTTGTCCCCGAGAGAAAAATGTGATACTATTAGATATAGAATCTGATATTAACAAGGAGCATTATGCCTGAACCTAAAAAACAGAGTAGCCCACGTAAAACCGGCCTACGTCGCAGCCACTTGCGCCTGAAATTGGCCCGTGCAGTGAATAGCCACTCGCCAGTCAAAGCGTTTGAAACCGCGAAGAAAACCCCAAATTTAAAAGTCAAAACTGTCAAGCCAGCCTCTGACCAGACAGTCAAAGCGAAAAAAGCTGAGCAGAAAAAAGCTGCCCCAGCAAAGAAAACTACGACCACAAAAATCACTAAAAAATCTAAATAAAAGGGAAGGTATATGGCTAGTAACCGGCACTTAGGCAGAATAATTGTTTTACAGAGTTTGTACGAATACGAATTTCGTACAAAAGCCGGAGATCCGACGGCGGAAATTGATGTTATCGTCGCGAAAAATATTGAGCCATACGCCCGCGCTCTAGGCGACACGGAGTTCGTCTACGGGCTAGCCCGGGCTGTCTCGGAAAGATTCCAAGATCTTGATACTAAGCTCCAGCCGATGGCGCCGGAGTGGCCTTTGAGTACGATTGCCGCCATTGACCGCAACGTACTCCGTATGGGGTTATACGAGCTTGAATCTTCCGCCGAGACCGTACCGCCCAAAGTTGCGATTAATGAGGCCGTAGAGTTGGCGAAGGCCTTCGGTTCGGATAATTCCTCGAAATTCATCAACGGGGTACTCGGTACGGCCTATCGCCAGATTTATAATGAAGAAGAAACATCTCCGAAGGAGAATCAGCATGAAGAAAAAGCACAAGCGGACGAGCCAGAAGGCGCTACTGCTGGAGCAACAGACGTCGTCGATGTCGACGGCAAGGGGGAAACCACCGCGTAAAACCCCCAAACAGTCGCGTAAAGCGTCCAAAAAACAATCAACCCGGCCAGCGCCTAAAGAGGCGCAAAAAGTGAAGCCGGAAGCTAAGGGGACGAAGGTGCTAGAAAGCACCAAAACTCAGCCGGAAACCGCGGGCTTAGCAGCCCCGACTTCTCGTAAAGTCCCCGAGGCTTTACCGTTAAAAAATGAGCGTGACCGTACAAACGCCGTTTCTCGGCTTACGGCCCGTGTCTTTAAAAAACCGGCCATTCAAGAAGTAGTGCGCGAGCCGACTGCGGGTGGAATCGTCTTTCGCACTAATCGCGAACAAAATGACATTGATATTTTGCTGATTCAGGACTCCAAAGGGCGCTGGACTATCCCGAAGGGGCATATCGAACCCGGCGAAACCGCGAAACAGACTGCAATCCGCGAAATTGGTGAAGAATCCGGCTTGTTTCACATCCAAGTCTTGGCTTGGCTGGGTAAAATCCATTTTCAATATCGTCGCATTGACAAGCTCGTCCTCATGACGACTCAAATTTACCTCGTACGTGCCATGGATGACGCTGAGATTCCGACTAAGGAACAGTGGATGAAAGGTATCAAATGGTTTAAGTTTAATGATGCAATCGAGGCAATCGAATACGAAGATATCGAAAAACTCATGCTCGTCGCACGCAATAAAATTAGGCAAGGTCTATAGGAGGTTATATGACGCCACAACAAATTGAAGAATATCAGTTTTTCGCCCGCGAAAAACTTGGTTTCGAATTCAAAAATATCAACTTACTTATCACTGCTCTGACGCATCGTAGCTATGTCAATGAACATAAAGCTAGTGTCAAGGAACACAACGAACGGCTAGAATTTCTCGGCGACGCCGTGCTAGAGTTGGTGACTTCTGATTTTTTGTATCGCAATTACAACGAGCCAGAAGGCATCATGACCGCTTGGCGCTCCGCTCTCGTCCGTACCGAAAGTATCGGTGAATCCGGCGAAGCCTTGGGCTACGAACCCCTCGTCCGACTATCGAAAGGCGAAAAGCACGGTTCAAGTCGCGCCCATGCTGTCATCCTTGCCGACTGTTTTGAGGCAGTTATTGGCGCGATTTATCTTGACCAGGGATACGATACGGCGCGAGAATTTATTGATAAGTGGATTTTGAGTAAACTCGGCCGCATTCTGAAGGAAGGCAGCTGGCGCGACCCGAAGTCCTATCTCCAGGAACTAGCTCAGCACCACGATAGCGCTACTCCGAGCTACAAAGTTCTCGGCGAAGAAGGGCCAGACCACGACAAGACCTTTACGGTCGGTGTTTACGTCGGTAAGCAACTCAAGGGGCAGGGAACTGGTCATTCCAAGCAGGAAGCCGAAGGCAACGCCGCCTCCGAAGGCGTCAAGGGCTATCTAAAGCTTCAGGAGCGCGAAAAGTCAGCCAAAGGCGCAAAGGCTGCAAAATAATCGGCTACTAAACATGAAAAAGAGCTGCCACAGTCATGCTGGCAGCTCTGATAGCTATATAGCTATCCTCTCATCTCCGTTTTGGACCCTTCTCGTAGGCTTCAGTATTAACCAATCCATTCTCATCGTCATATTCTATCTGAAGCAAGTCAAACCGCTCATCTGGTGCCAGATGTTTTATCTGATAGAGCGTCTGTCTATCGTCCGGTACCAGAATGCTCATCTCCAGGTCTACCGGCCACTTCTCCATATAACATTTCAATGCCGCTGCCTTCGGGCGCTTATCTTTGGTCTGCTTGTCAGCAAAATTTAGCACCAGATGGTGACGATAAATTCGCGCCTCCCAGAGATGCCAACGTTTGTTGGTCCCATTTATAATGCTTGGCAGCTCCTCCTGAAACTTCTGCGTCGTTTTTATGTTCACGTGACCGGGGATCGTCAGATCCTCCACCTTCATCTGCGCCAAAAACTCCGCAAAACTCGGGTCATTAATTTCCAGCACCAACGGTGCTTCGCAAACTACCACGCCGTACGACGCATGCCTCTTTCCGACATTTCTAATCCGATACAACAATCTATCACTCATTGAGAAACCTCCTCGGGGATGTCAATGTACTATTTGACGAAATTGCTTTACGCGATTTTTCGTCAGAATCATCCCCCTATCTCCTCATTATAGCACAGATAGCCGAAAAAGTCAATAGTAGGGGTGATTTTGACTTTACTTTTTTCATAAACTTTGTTATAATCAAAACAACAATAACTAAGGAGAAAAAATGCTAGCGATTCGCATGCAACGTAATGGCCGCGTACACGCCCCTGTGTACCGGATAGTCGTCCAAGAAGCGCAGCGCCACCCGCTTTCGGGTCGTGTTGTAGCCGAGGTCGGCAACTACAACCCTGAGACCAAGCGCGTGGTCCTTGATAAGGAAAAGGTCGAGTTTTACCTCGGCCATGGCGCCCAGCCATCTAGCCGCGTCGCCTATGTCCTCAAAAAAGAGGGAATTGAACTACCGAAGTGGTACAAAGAAGCTCCCGCGAAGCATAAGCAGGCGAAGCACGCCGACAAGCTGCGCAAAAACCAACCAAAAGAGGAGGAGCCGGCTGAGGCTCCAGCAGAAAGTGCCGAGAGTACTGACGCTGGCGAAGCACCGGCCGCTGAGTAAGCGAAACAAAATTACCCCCAGGATCACTCCCGGGGGATTTTTGTGTGGAAAGTGAAGCGCGATAAAGTGATCAGAAATTTATGGTCGGTCGGGGTCTTTATACCACTTCTCCCAGCGCTCGAATCCGAACACCGCCACAATCGCTGCTACGATAATAACAATGATAATTACTGGCAGTGGCCAGCCTCGTGAGGGCTTATCGGGCTGGTCGTCCTGCTTTGTATCAGTATCCGACTCGTCTGTATTAGCGTCTTCCGCCTCGTCGGCCTCTGACGAGGCTGCTCCGTCGACAACCGTCTCTGTCTGCTCGGCTTCAGAGTCTTCAGCCTTATTCTGGTCTCCTACCTCAGATTCGTCTGCTTCCGCCTCGTCGGTTGCTTCCGGTTCGCTTGTCGGTTCGGTCGTCTCAGACGACTCTGTACCTTCCGGCTCCTCGGTCGCAGAAGATTCGTCGCCATTCAACTGTTCGTTCGTCCGGTCCCAGAATTCTTTTTCCTGATTCTGATTCCATTCCCGGAAGTCATCGCGGGCTTCGCCAGCTTTTTGCTTGGCGTTATCCCAGAGTTCGCTGGCCTTCTCCTTTACCGCTGGTGCTTTATCTTTCACCCAATCTACGGCGCTCGAACCGGCGGCTTTTGCCCTATCGAGCCAGGATTCCTCCGTACTCTCCGTCTCAGTTCCGTCTTCTGCGGCATATGCCGTCGTTGGTAGTACTACCAACGACAAGGCTAAGACTATCGTAACTACTTTCCAAAATTTCAACGTGCGCATGAACGCACCCCCTTTCATGAACTTGAGGCTAAGTCGCCCCGATACCTCTATTATACCGCACTTATGCTATTTTGTCAAGATGACATAACGGCTTTCGTACCGGAAGCTAGTCAAAACTTCTCATAAAACTTAAAATATGCTAAAAATTCACAAAAATCCTCCACATTTTCCTGCTTGTGGTATAATGAAAGTTATAGCATTAATAAACTGGAGATCTTATGGCAACCATTGACCAACAATTTGTAGAATATATCGTAAAAACCCTTGTAAACAATCCAGATAAGGTCGTTGTCGAGCGTGAAATCGACGAGCGTGGCGTCCTGCTGAGTTTGAGCGTTGACCCTGAAGATGTCGGCCGTGTCATCGGTAAGCGCGGTGCGACTGCTCAGAGTATCCGTACCCTGCTGCGCGTCCTCGGCACGAAGAACGGCGCCCGGTACAATCTCAAGGTTGTCAATACTGATGAGGAAGAAGGTTATCGCGCTCCTCGAAACCATGATGGCGGCGAAACTCGCGCCGATGCTGAAGCGGTCGGTGAGCTGCGTGCCGACGAAGAGGAAGGCAATGCTCCACTTGATGGCGGCGAAGCTGAAGGCGAACTCGCCGAGAAAACTCGCGCCGAGCTGGCTGATCTCGATGACCTCGATATCTAAGTAAAACTTTAGCCACTCCTGTACCAGGGGTGGCTTTTTGATGTGTGGGTCTTGTCGTAGAGATAAAGATGTCTGGCTACCTAAAACGATAGACCGTCGGTTCCAGCCAATTGTCATCCTTTCGCGGCGTCGCAAAGTGCAGCATAAACAACGTCTGCGACCCGGCATGGAATATCCAAATATCCGCCTCTGCGGAACTGACTTTAGTTCCTATAATGCGAAAATCTACAGCTTTTCCGTTGAGGATTGGTCTCCAACCCTCAATCAGAAGCGCTTTCGCCTCGTCCGGTGTCATACTACGCTTAAGATTAGGACCATTGAGCGCCGATGTTACCAGTGCACTAATTCCATTCATCGCGGAATAGTGCTGGCTATCTAAGCGTTCCGTATCGAACGCCGGTGCCGTCTGTTTAATGGCCTTGGCAAAATCTTGATTTTGCTTTTGACGCTGAGGGTCAAACCCGGTCGCATACCACTCGACCAGGAATTTCTTCCGGCTCATCGCTGGTTTTTTCTGTTCTCTCGGTGTCGGTAAAATTTTCAAGCATTTCTTCATTTACAACCTCCATTCCGCGCGGCTACCTCCCGAAACCCTAAATTGCCTAGCCGGCACCGGATTTCTCGAGCGCCACGCTACCTATCCCTCCATTATATCACAGATAAGGCTAAAAGTCAATAATAAGTGTTACCAGCGCCAGAATTATCGTCTAAACATTGACAAAAAGCACTATCTGTGATAAAATAGAAAGATAAGCCATGCTGCTCGCAGTTTAAAATCACGAATCATTTCGGATTTTTGCTCTGAGCGGCATGAGATTCCTTGTATGGAGGTACAAAAAATGAAAAGAATTTTATTATCACAGAGAGGACTGAGCGTTCTCGGAGTATTCAAGGGCATTTCAGCCGCCGTCTGCGTCATCTACTGTGTCATCTTGATGGGTAGCGCCGTCGGTCCGTACAGTGAGACGATAGATGAGACTACGTTCATCAAGGGCAGCGTTATTATCTTTGGCGCTTTTGTCCTGCAGACATTAATCAGTATCGCGCACGGTCGCCGAGTCGACCGTCAGAGCATTGCCGAACGTCGTCGCATCTCCAAAGTCTGTATCGGTGGGCTGGTCCTGGCCGTCATTATGCTCTTAATCGCGATCGAGGGGGTGTTCTCCATCGAATATTCGCGCTGGCATACCTACAATACGCAACGGTCAATCATGGAAGATATGGGTAGAAAAGTTTATTCTTCTCCCGTAGAAGCCGCCCTGGACTTTGTTAATCATGAACCGCAGCCGCTTAACGGTGCGGAAAGATTAATCCTATCGGAGTTATATGACACTATGCAGGAGATAGAGCGTACGCTCTGGTATCTGGCCTGTCTAGGGTTCGCCATGGCCGAATTCTCGATTGCTGGTTTTAATATCGCGCTGATTGAGCTTCCGACTAAAATAACCTGTCGTATCCACGATTCGTGACCACGAAAACACTCCGTCATACCGTGCGGAGTGTTTTACTGTCTTAATTGTTGTAAATTTTACAACAATAATAAAATACCCCTTGAAAAATCTATCAAAATCCGCTAAAATAAGCCGTAAGAAGTAGTGAGTGATATTTTTGGGGTGCGCTAGAAATGGCGAGGCTAGCGTTCTAAATATCGCAGTTAATCTTCGGCGCTGCATAAGATTATCAACACTAAAAGAGAGGAAAAAGTGAGTAAAGCAACTACCGATGCTGCTACTGGTCGCGTATTTTTCACCGAGGGCGACCAAGCACTTCCCATTCCTGATCTGATTGCGCATCAGAAGGATAGTTGGGAAGATTTTGTTAAAAGTGGTCTACGTGAAGTGTTCAACGAGTTGAACCCAATCGATGACTATACCGGACAAAAATTGTCCATGCGCTTCAAGGACTATTATTTCAAGGAGCCGATCGAGGATGAAAAGACGGCGAAGTACAACTTATCGACTTACGCCGCTCCGCTTCATGTCCAGGTCGAGCTAACGAATAAGGTTACCGGCGAAGTCAAAGAACAGGATATTTATTTCGGTGATTATCCTTGGATGACCGACCGTGCCACCTTTATTATCAATGGTACTGAGCGTGTCGTCGTTTCACAGTTGATTCGTTCGGCTGGTGTTTTCTTCACCGCCGACGAGATTAACGGTAAGCGCTACTATGGGGCGAAAGTTATCCCAGGACGTGGTGCTTGGCTTGAGTTTGAGACTACCGCTAGCGGCTGTATCAATGTCAAGATTGACCGTCGTCGCAAGATTCCAGTCACGACTTTCTTGAAGGCCCTTGGCATCGCTAAGGACGATGAGATTCGCGCGAAATTTGCTGATGTCGATAACGGCGCAATTAGTTATATTAACGCCACGCTTGAAAAAGACACTGCCAGCGGTCAAGCTGCGGCTTTGCTTGAGGTTTATCGTCGCTTGCGCCCAGGTGATCTCGCTACCGTCGAAAACGCGAAATCAATGATTGAACGCGCTTTCTTTGACTATAGAAGGTATGATTGTTCAAGGGTTGGTCGGTTTAAGCTCAACCGTCGTCTTGGCTACGATACGCCAAATGACGCTGCGCACCGCACGCTCCAGATGAAAGACTTGATTGCGATTATTAGTGAGATTATTCGCCTGAACAATACTCAAGAGCCAGCCGATGACATCGATAGCTTGAGCAATCGCCGTGTGAAATTAGTTGGTGAGTTGGTTCAGAGGCAATTCCGTCTCGGTATGCTTCGCTTGCAGCGCAATATCCTCGACCGCATGTCCATGGTCAGCCCAGAGGAAGTAACTCCATCGCAACTCTTAAACTCACGCCCAGTTGTCGCCGCCGTGAAAGAATTCTTCTCTAGCTCCCAGCTTTCACAGCTCATGGACGAGGTTAATGGTTATTCCGAACTCGCCCACAAGCGTCGCTTGAGCTCGATGGGTCCTGGCGGTTTGACTCGCGAACGTGCTGGATTTGACGTCCGCGATGCTCACCCGACCCATTACGGTCGTATCTGTACCGTCGAGACGCCAGAAGGTGGCAACGTCGGTCTCGTATTGAACTTGGCAACTTATGCCCGAATTAATGAGTATGGCTTTATCGAGGCGCCATATCGCGTCGTCAAAAACGGCAAAGTGACTGACGAGGTCGTCTATGTTGACGCTGCGACTGAAGACGATATGATTATCGCTGATGCTAGCGTCAAGCTAAACGAAAAAGGTGAATTCGTCGAAGATTGGGTTTCTGCTCGGGTTAAGGGTCGTCCAAGCCAGGTCGCCTCGAACCTCGTCACCCATATTGATGCTGCCCACAAGGAAATTCTTGGTACCAGTGCCAGCTTGATTCCATTTGTCGAGAAGAACCGTGTTGACCGCTCACTTATGGCCTGCGCCATGCAGAAGCAAGCCGTACCACTACTCAACACTGACGCCCCGACCGTCGGTACTGGGATTGAGCATGCGGTTGCGATGAACACTTCGCAGGTCACGCTCGCGGAAGCTGACGGTGAAGTCATTAAAGCTGACGGCGTTAGCGTTATCGTGAAGTATAAAGACGGCGAGAAAGAATACAAGCTCGAACACTTCGAGAAAACCAATGACGACCGTTGTTATAACGACCGCGTCAAGGTCGTCCGCGGCCAAAAAGTCAAGAAAGACGATATCCTAGTCGAGGGCGCAAGCGTCACCAATGGTGAGTTGGCTCTTGGTAAAGATTTGTTGGTTGCTTTCATGCCATGGCGTGGCTACAACATGGATGATGCGATTGTGATTTCTTCAAGATTAGTCGAAGATGATAAGCTAACGAGTATCAACATCAAAGATTTCGATGTCGAAGTCCGCGAGACGAAACTCGGTCCGGAGCAAGTTACGCGCGACATTCCGAACGTCCCAGAAAAGAGCTTACGTCACCTCGGCGAAGATGGTATTGTCGTCGTTGGTAGCGAAGTTCAGCCGGGTGACATTCTTGTCGGTAAAATTACGCCAAAGGGCGAGCAGGAACTCAGCTCAGAGGAGCGTTTGCTTCGCGCGATCTTCGGTGAAAAAGCCAAAGACGTCCGTGATACCTCTGTCCGGATGAACGGCTCAAGTACCGGTAAGGTCGTCGGCATCCGAGTTTACACGCGCGAACAGGGCCACGAGCTCAAAGCTGGCGTCTTGATGCAGATTAAAATCTACGTTGCCGAAATGCGCAAAATTAGCGTCGGTGACAAGATTGCCGGTCGTCACGGTAACAAGGGTGTAGTCAGTCGTATTCTTCCGGTCGAAGATATGCCATTCATGGAAGACGGTACCCCAATCGACGTCTTGCTTAGCCCAATGGGCGTACCAAGCCGCATGAACCTTGGCCAGTTGTTCGAGATTCACCTCGGTATGGCTGCGCGCGCGTTAGGGTACAAGGTTGCGACACCGAGCTTCAATGGTGTCGAAGATGAAACGATTTCCGAACAGCTCGAAAAAGCCGGTTTTGCTCGCGATGGCCGCGTCCAGCTCTACGATGGCCTGACTGGTGAGCCATTCAACGAACGCACCAGTGTCGGCGTGATGCATATGCTGAAACTTCACCACATGGTCGAAGACAAGATTCACGCCCGTTCAACTGGCCCATATACCGCCGTCACTCAGCAGCCACTTGGTGGTAAGGCCCAGAATGGTGGCCAGAGGTTCGGGGAAATGGAGGTTTGGGCGCTCGAAGCTTATGGTGCTGCTACTGCCCTCCAGGAAATGTTGACTATTAAGTCAGATGACGTCTATGGACGCGCTAAGGCTTATGAAAGTATCATCAAGCGTGAACCGATTGAGGGTCCGAAGCTGCCAGAAGGTTTCAATGTTCTCGTTAAAGAATTCCAGGGCCTCGGTCTGAAAGTTGACCTACTTGACCACGGTGAATCGACTGACGCTAGTGAAGTGATTGAGAAAACTTCCCGCGAAATCGAGAAAGAGCATGATGACCGCTTGATTTACGCGCAACATGGTCATCACAATCTTGAAGATACTGTAGTTGACCTCGACGATGACGACGAAGAAGTAAAGGAAATGATAGATGATGAGGGGGTAGAAATAACAGAGGCCGAAGACGATACTGATCTTGACCTCGGAGAGGAGTTGTAAAATGGCTTGGATGGATAATTTTATCAGCGCCAATGACTTTGACTCGATTCGACTTAGTGTCGCCAGCAAGGAAGATATTCTAAACTGGAGCTACGGCGAAGTCTTAAAGCCAGAGACGATTAACTATCGCACCCAAAAGCCAGAACGTGACGGTTTGTTCTGTGAGCGGATTTTCGGTCCAGTCAAGGACATTAACCCACACGATAGCAAGCTGAAGGGTGTTCGTTCAAGGGAAGCTGCGGTCGACAAGGAGGGTAACCTCGTCACGAAGAGTATTTCCCGTCGCGAGCGTATGGGGCATATCACCCTCGCTGCACCAGTCGCACATATCTGGTTCATGCGTGGTACGCCAAGCGCACTCAGTGTTTTGCTAAATTTGACTGTCAAAAATATCGAGAAAGTTGTGTACTTTGCTTCGTATCTGATTGTCGATGCGAAAGACGAGGAGATCGCGCAGACACTCGCTGACCTCGAAGCTAATACGGTTGCCGCCCGCGAAGCGATTCGTCTCCGTTACGAAGAAATGGCGAAAGACGCCAATGCCAATGTCACTGCTTTGGCCGACGAACAAGCAAAAGAGAGCGAAGAACTCGAAGCTGATTATTTGGCAAAGAAAAACGCACTTGAGAAAATGACCAAAGGTGCAGTCATCAGCGAGCAAGAATATCGCAACTTGCCGGAAGACTACGACGAATTGATCGAAGTCGAGATGGGTGCTACTGCGATTAAGAAACTGCTCGACGAAATCGATCTGAAAATGATGATTTCCGAGCTGCGCGAAGAAGCTGAAGCCAGCAAAGGCCAGAAGCAAAAGCGTATCATGAAGCGGCTCAAGGTTCTTGAAGGAATGGAAGCTGCCGGGATTAAGCCGGTTGACCTCGTGCTGACCGTCGTGCCAGTCATTCCACCGGATCTACGCCCAATGATTGCTCTACCTGGCGGTCGATTCGCAACCAGCGACTTGAATGATCTGTATCGTCGCGTGATTAACCGCAACAACCGTTTGCGCAAGTTGCTTGAGCTGAATGCTCCGGCAGTGATTTGCCACAACGAAATGCGCATGCTTCAAGAAGCAGTTGATGCCTTGATTGATAACTCTGCCGTCCATGGCAGCCGCAGCGCCAGCGCTCAAAACGGTCGTAGGAAGCTCAAAAGTATCTCCGACCTTCTTAAAGGTAAACAGGGTCGTTTCCGCCAGAACTTGCTCGGTAAACGCGTTGATTACTCTGGCCGTAGCGTAATTGTCGTCGGCCCAGAACTTAAGTTGAACGAATGCGGTCTGCCAAAACAGATGGCACTTGAACTCTTCAAACCATTTGTCATTTCGTGGCTAATTGCCAATGAACATGCTGCCAATATCCGCTCCGCGACTCGTATGATCGACGCCGGCGAAGCTGTAGTCTGGGATGGACTCGACGAGTGTATTAAGGGTAAGTATGTGTTGTTGAATAGGGCTCCGAGTCTACATAGATTGTCAGTGCAAGCCTTCCAGCCGAAGCTGATTGACGGTAAAGCTATTCAGCTCCACCCACTCGTAGCTAGCGGGTTTAACGCTGACTATGATGGTGACCAAATGGCGGTGCATCTACCGTTATCTGACGCGGCTCAAGCTGAAGCTGGCGAACTCATGTCGGCAACCAAGAACCTCTTGAAACCAGCCGATGGTGCACCAGTACTCGCGATTTATCAGGACGTCGTGCTCGGCATTTATTACCTCACGTATGATAAGCCTGGTACGGAGACGGACGAAGTTAAGCCGTTTAGCTCGGTCTATGAAGCTGAAATGGCTTATGACCAAGGCTTGATTGCGCTCCAGACGCCGATTCGCGTGTTCGCGAAGGGCGAGATCCGCAATACTACGCTGGGACGAGTTATCTTTAATGAGGTGCTGCCGAAGGAATATCCGTATGATAATTCCGTCCAAACCAGCAAACAGCTCAAGCGCGTCATGGCTAATATCTTCGATGAGTTTGGCGCGGAAACCATGGTGAAAGCCGCTGACGATATCAAGAATTTGGCGTTTGAATACGAGACGATTGCTTCGGTTTCGACCGCGAAGGATGACTATCCAACTTATCCAGAAATTGATGACTTTATCGCCGAGGGTGATGCTAAGACCGCTTTGATTCAGGAGCAGTTTGACCAAGGTCTCGTTACTGAGGAAGAGCGTTACAGCCTAACCGTCGCCAACTGGCGTGATATCGATAAAAAGATTTCCGACTTCTTGAAGAGTAAACTTGCCTCTATGGACACCGATATTGCCGTCATGGTGAACTCCGGCGCTCGTGGTAGCATTAGTAACATCAAGCTCGCCAGTGCCGAAATCGGTATCATGGTCGACATTAACAACAACGAAATCGAGCTCCCAGTTAAGAGTAGCTACAAGAAAGGTCTCAACACCCTGGAAAGCTTCATCGCTACTCGTGGTGCTCGCCAAGGTCAGGTCTCTACGGCGTTGCGTACTGCCGACTCTGGGTATTTGACTCGTAGGTTAGTCGATGTTGCACAAGATGTCTTTACGACCGACCAAGAAGCGCCCGATCCAGGCTTTGAAGTCTTCAAGAGTGAAAGTGAATACACCGGTATCGGCTTCGCGGCTCGGATTGCTGGTCGGTATACCGCTGAGCCAATCCCAGGTTACGTCAATGCGGATCAGCTCATTAGCCAAGAAATGGCTGAGCAAATCGCTGCTGACGAGGAAATCGAGAGCGTTAAGATTCAATCTGTACTGACGACGACCGCTATTAGCGGCGTACCGCGCAAGGCCTATGGCGTCGACATGAGTACTCGTGCACTGGTCGAGGCCCATCAGCCAGTCGGCGTCATCGCCGCACAGTCTCTCGGTGAACCAGGTACGCAGCTGACGCTCGATACTAAGCACGGTTCCGGTGTTGCTGGTTCCGGCGCTATCGCCCGCGGTCTTCCACGTGTTGAAGAGTTGCTTGAAGCTCGCGCACCAAAAGGTCAGGCATTTGTTGCTCCAGTTGCCGGTATCGTCGAAATCTGGGAGGACGGTAACAAGTATGTCGCCCAGATTACTCCAGAAAGTGGCGATGTCACAAGGCTACCACTCGAAGGTCGTACTGCTACGGTCAAGGACGGCGCTAGCGTCAAAGCCGGTGATGTCCTCGCCGACAAGGGCGAAGGTAAGGAGCCGCTAGTTTCTCCAGTCGATGGCAATGCTCAACTTACCAAAGATGCGATCATTGTCGTCGCCGAAGCTGGCGCTGCCGTTAAGGTTGAAATGCCAGGCGACGTCGAATTGGTCGCGAAATCTGGCGACAAGCTTGCCGCTGGTGACCGCTTGACGACCGGGTCCTTGAATCTCCAAGATTTGTTGAAGCACAAGGGCGCTGATGAGACTGCTCGCTATATCATGAATGACGTTATCTCAGTCTATGCGGCTCAAGGTCATGAGATTTCCGCAAAACACCTTGAGATTATCGTCCGCCAGATGTTTAGTCGCGTCATGGTCGAGGATGCCGGAGATTCCGTGTTTGTCTCGGGCGATGTCGTATCGAAAGCTGCGATTATCGCCGAGAACCAGAGGCTCGAAGCGCTCGGCAAGACGCCAGCGACTTACGAAAGCCTGTTGCTCGGTATTACGAAAGTCAGTATCTGGAGTGATAGCTTCTTGTCGGCTGCCAGCTTCCAGGATACGACTCGCGTGTTGATTAATGCGGCGATTAATGGTCGCGTTGACCACCTCAATGGTCTGAAAGAGAACGTCATCATTGGTCGCAAGATTCCAGTTGGTACTGGCGTCAAACCGCTCAAAGTGACGGTCGCCGAAGAGGAAGAGGCTGCGCTTGAGACTGCCAATCTCGGTGGTGAACCAAGCGCCGAAGATGTAGCCGAGGTATAGGTCTAAGGCTATCTAATCAGATAAGTAGGGACGACGCAGGTTGTCCCTACTTTTTAACGCAAGGCAGAGGCAGCGGAGGGGATAGCCAAAGTAGCGATAGTAGGTGTCTGATGGATGAATGTTGCTGAGATAGAAATTAAGATAATACACGCCAACAGATGAAAGTGCGCTACGCGACCAATAGCGTCCGTATTGATTAGCGTAACCTAGGTTAGCACTTTCGGGATTGATGAACCCGCTACGGACAAAAGCCAATGGTAACTGTACTATGGTGGTGGCGCCGGTGGTACCGGAAGTAGCATTGTACTGGTTCAGCAGATTATAGAAGCTTCCAGATACGTTGTTGTTCGCTGTTCCGGACAAATAGGTTGAGGTTAAAATAATTCCAAAATTTTTAACCTTACTCCATAATCACAACAGGGGTGAAATACGAATATATAGTTAAAATTTTTCAAAAAAGTTTAACCTCGATGCTATAATTAAAAGATGAACCAAGAACCAACTTTTTCACTACGAGAAGCCAGCCAGCAACTTCATATCGAGCCATCAACCCTGCGCTATTTCTGCAATAAAGGCCTCATTCCCGGCGTCCGTCGGAATAAAAGAGGATATCGCGTCCTAACGCAGCCGCAGATTGATCTCGCTTTCATTTTGTTGAATATGAAACAGGCCGGCTTCACCACGGCCGAAATTCGCCAATATTCGCGTCTATATTGTCGCGGCCATGCGACGATAACCGAGCGTACCGCGCTCCTAACTACCCGCAAGCGTCAGCTCTGGCAAGAAATCACCGAACGCCAGAAAGCGATTGATTTTATCGAGCGTCAAGAAGAACTATTTCAGTCTCGGCCAACAGAAGATGCGGAATAATATAATGGATCTTCGCCGGCGTTCCACGCCCAGATTTTCAAAATCATCGGAATCACCCGCCAACGTGCTATAATATATCCATATGGAAGTTAATCAGGAGACCATCCAACACCTCGCCAAGTTGTCAAATTTCGCTCTCACTGACGGGGAGACGACGCGGCTGGTGTCGGATATCAAAGAAATCGTCGGCTACATTTCGCAGCTCGACGAGCTTAATACCGACGGTGTCGAACCGACTTATCAGGTTTTCGAGATGGAGAATGTCTGGCGACCAGATGAGATTTTACCACAAGAAGCTGACCGCGAGCAGTTGCTAGCCTTGACGAAAGAGACACTAAATTATCAAATAAGAGTTCCAAAGGTATTGTAGATGAAAATTGCGAATAGGGAACAAAGTGCGGTTGAGCTGGTGCGCGAAGCATTAGCAAAGGCGCACGAATACCAAGACGAATATCACGTTTTCAACTGGATTAATGACGATGCCATTAGAAAAGCCGAGGAGATTGACCAGAAAATCGCGCAAGGCGAAGCGGTCGGTAAGTTAGCTGGAGTACCATATGCGCTAAAGGATAATTTCCTTAGTCCCGAAGGCGAAAGCACAGCGTCAGCACTTATCCTTGAGGGATTCAATAGCCCGGTAACAGCGACTGCGGTTAAAAAACTTGAAGCTGAGGGTGCGATTATGATTGGCCGGACCAATCTCGACGCCTTTGCTCACGGCTCCAGTACCGAGAACAGTTACTACGGTCCGACAAAGAATTCGAAGGATGTAGAACGCGTTGCTGGCGGTAGCAGTGGCGGTAGCGCCGTAGCGGTTGCGCTTGGCATTGTGCCGTTTGCGCTCGGTACTGACACCGGTGGTAGCATTCGCCAGCCAGCGAGTTTTAATGGTGTTTACGGTCTGAAGCCGACTTACGGTGCGATTAGTCGCTATGGTGTCGTAGCTATGGCTAGCAGTACCGATTGTATCGGATTCTTCACGCACAAGGCGGAAGATTTAGACTTACTTATGGGGGTGGTTGCGGGACAAGACAAAAACGATCAAACAACTTTACCGGATTTTTATCGGGAAAGTACAGCAAAAACGGTGAAAAAAGTCGGTATCATCAAAGATTTCGATAATGAAGCGGTCGATAGTGAGATTCGCGAAGCGTTGAAGCGCAAGATTGGGGCGTTGAAAGCGCAAGGTTATGAAATTGTCGAGCTTGAAATGCCGGCTCTAAAGTACGCATTAGCAGCGTATTATATTATTGTGCCAGCCGAAGTTTCGAGCAATTTGTCGCGGCATGATGGCGTGAGGTATGGTTATCGAAGTGCGAATGCGAGTAGTTTGGGTGAGTTGTATGAGAATACACGAAACGAAGGCTTTATGCCCGAGAATAAACGTCGAATTATGATTGGTAATTTCGTACTTTCGAGCGGTTTTTATGACGCATATTATTTGAAAGCCGCGAAGGCGCGAACATTAATCATTAATGAATATGCAAAGGCTTTTGAAAAATGCGATGTGATTTTGACGCCAGTCGCACCGAACCCGGCCTTTAAGCTCGGCGAAAAGGTCAATGATCCGGTTGCCATGTACCTCGAAGATGTTATGAGTGTGCCGCTCAATCTCGCTGGTGTGCCAGGGCTTACCGTGCCAGCGGGAAAGACGGAAAACGGCTTAGATCTAGGGTTACAGCTGGTCGGACCAAGGCGGAGCGACCGCACGCTGGTTGAATTTGCAAAAATATTGGAGGAAGTGAAATGAGCTCATCGTTGATATTTTTAGTAATTGCGATCGTTGCAGTTGGGCTGCTTGCTCTGATTGCGATTACACTCACCGGTAAACATAGCTATACCTTTGACGTCGAAGAATATCAGACACGTTGGCTAAAGGTTGAAAATAGTCTCGTTAAAGACGATCCGAGAACTTACAGTATGGCTGTGATTGACGGCGATAAGCTACTTGACAAAGCGCTAAATGAAATGGGTCTACCTGGTAAGACCATGGGGGAGAGATTGAAGCGCGTAACCGATAAATTTGAAAAACCAAACGCTGTCTGGTCAGCACACAAGCTGCGCAATCAAATCGCGCACGAGCCTGGATTTGAAACTGAATATGCGCAAGCTAGTCGCGCGCTCGCTGCTTTTCGCCAGGCCTTAAAAGATCTAGGAGCAATCTAAAATGACAAAATATATTCCTACTATCGGTATTGAATGTCATGTGCAGCTCTGTACGAAGACGAAACTGTTTTCTGAGGTTGACAATGACGCCAGGCTAAAGGAGCCAAATAGCTGCGTTTCACCAGTTGATTATGGGCTGCCTGGTATGCTACCGAGATTGAATCAAGAGGCGGTCAAGTATGCTGTGCGTGCGGGGCTGGCGCTGAATTCCAAGATTAATCTTGAATCGAGATTTGATCGCAAACATTATTACTATCCTGATTTGCCAAAAGGCTATCAGATTACTCAGATGTTTCATCCGATTATCGGCGAGGGCTATGTTGAACTGCCAAATGGCTATAAGGTAAGAATTGAACACGCCCACCTAGAAGAAGATGCTGGGAAATTGAGCCACGAAAGCGGCTATTCGCTAGTTGATCTGAACCGTGCCGGAACACCACTAGTCGAGATTGTTTCCATGCCCGATATTCATAGTGCTAGTGAAGCGCGTGATTACACGAAAGAGCTTTGGCGTTTGATGACTTATGCCGGCGTGACTTATGGTGATTTGTATAATGGCAATATGCGATTTGATGTTAATATTAGCATCGCCGAAGAGGGAAGTAGCGAACTCGGCACTCGGACCGAGGTAAAAAATCTTAATAGTTTTCGTAGCGTCGAACGCGCGGTCGAATACGAAGTTAAACGCCAGAGTAAGTTACTAGAAAAAGGCGAAAAAGTCATCCAAGAAACTCGCGGTTGGAGCGACGCTACTGGCGAAACGACCGGACAACGTAGTAAAGAAGTCGCCGCCGACTACCGCTATATGCCCGAGCCAGATTTGGCACCGATTAGACTCAGCAGTGAAGAAGTTGAAGCAGAAAAACAGAAGCTACCGAAGATGCCAAGCTGGTATCGTGGTGAATTTCATGATGTGCTGGGCGCAGATTTAGTCGAAGTGCTACTTGATTATCCTCAGTTAATGAGCAAGTTGGCTGAGCTGACAAGCAATAATACCGCAGTGAAAAAGATTGCAAATCTGTTTAGCTCTGTGTTGCTCGCCGAGGAGAATGCTAGCTTGCTGAATGATGAATTACCGACCAAAGAACAGTTGTTGGCGCTTGTAGAAATGAACGAAAAGAGCGAGCTATCAAGCACTGGGACGAAGGAAGTTTTTCTGAAGTTTTTCGACCCCGAAATGCATTATAAAGATACCCGGACAATCGCCAAAGAACTCGGCGTAGTTCAAGAAAATGATACGGAGGCTTTGGAGGCGATTGTTGACACGGTTTTAGCCAAGCCGGAGACAAAGAAAGCGCAAGAAGATTTTAAGGCTGGGCAAGAAAAAGTTCTTGGATTCTTGGTCGGACAAGTCATGAAAGAGTCCAAAGGCAAAGCCAATCCTAGCAGCGTGCAGGAAATTTTGCGGAGCAAGCTGAGTTAGTGCTAAAGTCCAGCATATCGCAGGACGGCACTAGAAGTGAAACCGATTATGCTATCAGCGAGGCTGAAACGTGGTTCGCTGAACATGTTACGCTAAATGGTAAACCATATACTCTAGACGAAGATCAAGTCCGCGCCGCTATTGATGATCATAAAAATACTCTCGTCACCGCCCGCGCCGGCTCTGGCAAAACTCGAGTCATCGTCGCCAAAGTTGCTTACCTCGTCGCCAAGCAACGCGTCCCGCTCGATGAAATCGCAATTTTCATGTTTAACCGTACCGCTGCCGCCGAAGTTAACGAACGCATTGCAAAAATACAAATCGATGGGCGCAGTCTTGTAGATGAGCCTGCCCTGCACGTCGCTTCAACCTTTCACAAATATGCCCTCAACATCGTCAAACAAGCTGGCGAGCAACCAAAGATCATCAACGAGTCCGAGCATGATAAACTTATCCGCGAAGCATTAGAAAAATCGCTTAAAACTCATAAACGCAGAATCAGCCCCAACGAAAAACAAGAACTCTTAAACATTGTCAGCGGCTTCGTCACTCGTGCTGGTCAGAAATTTCCCGGTCGTTCCGGACTTAATGAACTCACATCGGAAATCCAGAAGTTCTGCGAAACCAGTACCGATCCAAAATTACGTTTCTACCACGAAGTTTCTTATCGGGCTTATGCTGAATATCTAGCGCGACTCCAACCTCCACTCATTGACTTTAACCTCCTCATGTCACGCGCCACAGAGATTCTTAATCGCAGCCAAAACCCAGCTAATTTTCAAAAGATTCGCCGACTAAAATACCTTATGATTGACGAATATCAAGACTTTTCCTATCTTTTCTTTGCCCTCACGACAGCCATTCGTAAGCTTGCCCCGAATGCTAAACTCTTTGCCGTCGGTGACGACTGGCAAGCCATCAATCGTTTCGCCGGCTCCGACGTTGACTACTTTCTTAATTTTTCAACTTATTTCTCCGAAGACGATACTAACATCCCACTCGCGACCAATTATCGCAGCGCACGCAAAATTGTCGAGCGCGCAAACCACTATATGCTGAATAATTACAACCCCGAGGCGCTGCCAGCCCGCGCTTTTAGTCATAAACGCGGCAAAATTACCATCATCAATCCTACGAAAATACATTTCGATACTACTGATATCTTAGAGGACGGTAATGCCGACGGGAGATATCAGATCGCCTTAGCGCATGCCGCTAAAATCCCCGTTAAACAAATTCCAATTAGTGCCGCTAAACTTCTAAAGCAGCTGGTCAGACTCATCAAGCGCCATCGTCACTCCGATATCATGCTGCTCCATCGCCACAATTTCACAAGTTACGAAAATGTAGATCTTGAGACCTTACGACAAGCTCTAAAGGGCCTCATTGTGAGCGAGCATATCATGACTGGTACTAATTTCGAACGACAAATCCGATGCATGACTATGCATAAATCTAAGGGCCTTGAATCGGAAATTGTTATTCTCCTAGAAGTGGATCGCGAAGTAGTTGCCGCACACCACCCTCATGCAACTATCTTCCCGCTTTTTGGCGATACTCGCACCGCCGAATCAGCTGACCAGAAACGTTTACTTTATGTCGCTATGACTCGTGCCAAACAACAGCTTTACATCCTTAGCCAAGAAAGAACTAGTCTTATCTAGTTATTGCTTAAAACTCCTCTAGCGTGTTATAATACCTAAAAAGCAGGTAGGAATATGAGTTGCAATACAAAACATCGTCGAATCTTCCATTTCATCTTGGGTTTCGCCCTAGTTTGTGCTGTTTTACTTGGGCCGGTGACCGCTCTTGTTGGCGCCGTGGACGGCACTATTCCGCAAGAACTCGTCGTAAGCTTTGATGAACCCGACCAATCCGATTGCTTTGTCTATCTTTCCGACCTCGATTACTTACCGTCCTCACGCTCTGGCTGGGGAAATATCCTCAAGGATACTACCAGTGCCGGCAGTAAAATCACTCTAAAGCAAGACGGCATGAATGTTACTTTCGACAAAGGAATTTGGGCACATGCCAGCTCCAATGTTTATTATGATTTAAGTGAATACCAAGATTATGACTATTTCACCACTTTTCTCGGCGTTAACACGACCGCCAATTCGTCCGGCAGCGTGAAATTCCATATCTATACTACGACCGATACGACGCTCAACAGCCAAACTACTTGGTCAGAATCTGAAGCCGTTGATACATCGGTCATGGGGGTAGGCAGTAGCGCTCAATTCGTACAGGTGAATATCAAAGGTGCAAAATACCTACGACTTTATGCCGATTCTAACGGGTCCAATAGCAATGATCACGCCGTCTATGCTGACGCTAAGCTCGTCAAACAAGATTATCAGCAATACTTAGTTCCGGAACTCAGTGATTTTGACCAAAAAATCCAAAATTATTACAAAACTTCCGGCGACAATCCAGAAGCCGATGCCGGATATGAAGTCACGCTCTTACGTCGCAATCTCATCAAAAATGCTGGCCGTTACACCCTTACTGCTTTCGCACGCGAAAGCGCCGAAAATCGCAAAACCCTTGAATGGCTATATAATAATGTAGATGTTCTACGCCGATATACCACTGGCGGCAAGCCCAGTGGTAGCTATCTCGAATCCTTACGTGTGCTTAGCAGGCTTTATCATACTCACGGTGACGATTTACGTAATCGCTATGGCGACCTTTACGAACGCATGATGATTACGCTTTCACTTACTCATTCAACCGAAGTTCGTTTCTGGATTCGAGATAAGGGCGAAATGGCCGGCAATCCTGATAGTCCGAACGTTTCCGATCCAGTACGACGTTATGAAGTCTACAAACGTCTTTATCTCGAGAATAAACTTGCCACGACCATCTTCCAGACCCTCGAAGTCGAAGAAATGCGTTATGTTATGGCAACCGAACTCGGAGACGAGGAAATCGCCTGGCTAAATGATTACATGAAACTTAAATACCCCAGCAAGTGGCCTACGGCTTATGCATATCCACCTGTTCCATACGTCAGCATCGGAAATCACTACTGGTATGACAGTAACTATGCCGAAGAAAATCAGCAACAGTTCATCGACAAATACCATCTCAATGGCGACGGTTATTCAATCGGTTTCGAAAAATATGCTCCGCATCTTTGGATGATTATGTATCATGGCGGCGTTTGCTGGCAGATTTCCAATACCGGACAAAACATGACCGCTTCTCAAGGCATCCCTAGCACGACTTTTGGGCAACCTGGACACGTCGCTTACGCGAATTATGAAGTGCGCAATGGCACGCCAGTTTGGGCGCTCACCAACGACGTCTCCGGTTGGACGAAGACCGACTATACTGGATATACTAATACCCATACTTATCATCAGGTGCGTCAATTAAACAACTGGGGCGCGTCAAGCGGCGGCTACGCCAGCCGTTATCAAGGTTCATACATCGTTATGTCTCAGACTGCGCTCAACGACTTCGATAGCTACGAGAAATCCCAAGAACAAGTTTTACTAGCCAATAGTTATAGCGCAGACCTTGAACGACAGGAAACGATTTATCGCCAAGCTCTTACTACGCAAAATATTAATCTCGATGCTTGGCTCGGGCTGGTGCGCAATTATCTAGCAAACGACGCTAAGAGCGAAGCCGACTATCTTGATCTAGCTGAAGAGATTACCGACGCACTGGAGCTCTATCCATTACCAATGTACGATTTGCTCCGCATGATTTTCCCGAAAGTCACCTCAGCCGGGTATAATTCTGCCCTTACTATGCTGCAGACCCGTACTCTACAATCCGCTGCCGCCACGCCAAATACAGCCCATGTCCAAGCCGGCGTGACTCGTCTCATGGCGAACTACCTTCTCGGCATTATTGATAATGAAGTAGCTAAATTTTCCTTTGATGGTGATGAAGCCGAATACCTGAAACTTGGCGCAAAGTATGAAAGCAGTAGCGCCGCTTGGGAATACAGCCTTGACGGCGGCAACACCTGGTCCAGTGGCGAACAGAGTGACCAATGGATTAGCGAGAAGAGTATTAAATTAAGCAGTGAGCAAATTAATAGCATCACTGCCGAGAATGACATCAAAGTCCATATCCAGGGTGTCCCGCGCATTGCTGAGAATATCTATACTATAGATATTACTGAACAGGACGCTCCAAATAATCTTTACGCTAATGATCTCGAAAATCGCGTCATCGGTGTTAATACCACCATGGACTGGCGCTATGTTACTGAGGAAGATGGTAATCGTCGGGCTGGCGAATGGGTTTCTTACCGCGATGCCTCTCCGGATTTAAGCGGCGAAAAAGTCGTTCAGCTGCGTATCGGACGTACCGGCACTAAGCTCGCTAGCGACGCTTCCGTGGATTACGTTTTTCATACCGATCCAGATGATCTCGGCGGAAAACGCCACTATATTCCGATTTCTCATCTCAGTATCGCTGGTGTATCCAGCCAAGCCACTAGCAACAACGGTCACGCCACCCATGCCATTGATGGCAATATGAATAGCTTTTGGCACTCTGCCTGGAACGGCAGCGATACTGCCAAGTGGATTACATTCAAATTCGACCACCGCGTTGACCTTTCTGCGCTTGAATACTTCCAAAATGGTACGAACGGTCGTATCCTCGAAGCCGATTTATACGCTAGCACCAGTGAAGACGGAGCTACCGACAGCTTTAGACTAGTAGGAAAAATCTCCAGTAACTGCGAAGGCGTCACCGTCCCCTGCCAAAGCCCGTGGCCAAATACTAATAATACCGAAGCCCGCACTTTTGAATTCGGCCATACGGATGAAAACGGTGATTTTATCTATGAACCGGTCGAAGACGTTAAATATCTCAAAGTCGTTGGTATTCGCACTGGATCCGCCAGCAATCTCAGCTTCATTAGCGCCCGCATGTTCAACTTTTACGAGGATATCGTTTCTAATCCTCGCCCGACTGCTGGCGTCGCCTATAGTACGACCGAGCCTATTAGCGGCGCAGTTGTGGCAAGATTAGTTAACCCGAGCATGGAAATTGAAATTACTAGCGAAGGTGGCGACACACATGTCTTTACTACAAACGGCGAGCATATCTTCAAATTTCACGAAAAAGGTAATCCGAATAACGACGCTGAAGTTATCGCCAAAGTTGATTGGATTACCTATGACGCACCAGTTGGACATATTATATATACGTGTACCGACACCGAAGGGGTTGAATATGATTGCAGTGATGGAAATAGCCGCAAGAAGACCAATCAGAGCGTTCATGCCGAACTAGTTTTTGGTGAAGGCGTCGAAGTTACAATTACCAATCATGGCGAACAAGATTCAGACTGGGGCATGGGAAGTACCAGTGAAGATACCGATAGCTTAAATCCATTCACACATCTATTCATGGATAACGGCCGGCACATTTTCGAATACGTCGATCAAGCCGGCAACAAAGGCACAGCAGTTGCTAGCGTCGATTGGATTGACAAAATTGCGCCAGTTGGAATTATTGAATACAGCACACTGAATCCAACCACCGGTAAAGTGACCGCCAGACTAATGAACAGCGACCCCGACGACCAAGATTTCGTTGTTACAAATAATGGTGGATCGATAGAGTACGAATTCGATCGTAATGGTGAGTTCACCTTCGAATACCGCGACGAAGCTGGGAATACTGCGGCTACTACTGCCAAAGTAAGCTGGATCCAAGAAAAGCCTACAGAACAGCCCGACAACAAACCAAACGACAGCACGAATAGTGGCGATGTTTCAGACGGAACCAATAGTGGAGAGACTAGTAGACCAGGCGGCAATAACAACAGCAATAGCGGCAGCCAAAACAGCGGCTCCAATAATACCAATAATTCTCAGAACAATAGTCGTCCAATCCAAGTCGAAACTAGTGGGCTACCGAGTGGCAGCAAAACCGATACTAATAAGCTGGAACTCAGTAACAAACTTGAAGAGCAATTCGGCAGAAACAGTGAATTATATGAAATTAAGTTCACCGATGCAGACGGTAATGTATTAAACGAAACCCCAGAAACCGCAACAATTACGATTCCAAGCGGGAAAAAGCTGCGCGCCGTTTATGTCGTCGATGCCGACGGTAATACCAAACGAGTTGAATATGAACAAATCGATAGTACTCATATCCGAATCAAAAATCCAACCGCTGGTAAATATCTATTTGATTACGAAGACGCAGAACGCGAAGACTACCTCGCGCCCAAAGGAGAAGAGAAAGAAAAGTCGAGCACAACAGACGATACTAACTCTAACAAATCTAGCGGCAAAATTTGGCTCTGGGGTGGGATTGCAGTCGTGATCATCCTAGTGCTTATCGTTGCGAGCCGCATGGCCGACAACCGACGGCGTTAAGTACAAAACCTCTACCAGAAAATTAAATTTTATGTTAAAATGTAGAAAAGTCTATTTTTAATGTCTACAGGCTACACGGCAGTAGTGTAGTTCTTGGGAGAATAAATAATAAAAGGGAAACTACCGTATGGCAAGTGAAATCAAAGACCTATCAAAATTCCGCAATATTGGGATTATCGCCCATATCGACGCGGGTAAAACCACTACTTCCGAAGCGATTTTATATCGCACCGGTTTGAAGCACAAAATCAGCCTTGTTAAGGGTGATGATGGTGGCGCTACGACCGACTGGATGGAGCAGGAAAAGGAACGCGGTATTACGATTACTTCTGCCGCCGTCACAACCTATTGGAAGGGTCACAAGATTAACATCATTGATACCCCGGGACACATCGACTTTACCGCCGAAGTCGAACGTAGCTTGCGCGTACTCGACGGCGCCGTCGTGGTCTTCGACGGTAAGATGGGTGTTGAGGCTCAGTCTGAGACGGTTTGGCGCCAAGCAACTAAGTATGGCGTGCCAAGGATTTGTTTCGTCAACAAAATTAACCAAATCGGTGGTGACTTCTACAAATCTCTTGACAGTATTCACAAGCGTTTATCTAAGAACGCCGTCGCAATCCATTTGCCAATTGGCTTCGAGAAAGATATTTGCGGCGTCGTCGATTTGATCGATATGAAAGCTTATACCTATAAGGATTATGCTGATCATGAGCTAACGGTTGGCGAAATCCCAGCCGATATGCTCGAAAAGGCCAAGAATGCCCGTAGTATGCTTGTCGAGGAAGCTGTCCAGGCCGACGAAGCGTTGATGGAGAAATTCTTCAACCAGGGCGAAGAAGCGATTACCGAGATCGAGCTCAAAGCCGCCTTGCGCAAACGTGTACTTGATGGTGATTTCTACCTCGTCACCGGCGGTGATGGTCGCGGTGTAATCGTCGAGAAAGTTCTTGACCTTGTTGCTGACTACCTACCAAGTCCACTTGATCGCGATCAGGGTCAAACTGTCGGTATTAATCCAAAGACCGGCGAACAAGAAATTCGTAAAGCTAGCGACAGCGAACCACTGACCGCTCTTGCCTTCAAGATTGCTAGTGACCCATTCGTTGGTAAACTCGTCTTCATCCGCGTCTATGCTGGTAAGTTGACCTCCGGGAGTGGCGTGCTCAATGCTACAACCGGCAACAAAGAGCGTATTGGCCGTATCGTTCGCATGTTTGCCGATAAACGTGAAGAGATTTCTGAGATTTGCGCTGGTGATATCGCTGCCGTCGTTGGCATGAAAGATGTCACGACTGGTACAACGATCTGTGACCCAGCTCATCCAATCCACCTTGAGGATATTTCTTTCCCAGAACCACCAGTATCGATTGCCGTCGAACCGAAAACTAAGAGCGACCAGGAAAAAATGGGTCTTGGCCTCTCAAAACTCGCTGAAGAAGACCCAACCTTCAAGGTTCATACTGACGAAGAGACCGGCCAGACAATTATTTCTGGTATGGGTGAGTTGCACCTCGAAATCATTATCGACCGTTTGAAGAAAGAACATAACGTTGAAGCTAATACCGGCGCTCCGCAGGTTGCCTATCGCGAAACTATTCGTGGCACTGCCGAAGCCCAAGGTAAGCACGTCAAGCAGTCCGGTGGTAGCGGTCAATATGGTGACGTTTGGGTCAAGTTCGAGCCGAACGAACCGGGCAAAGGTTTTGAATTTATCGACCAAATTAAGGGCGGTGTCGTCCCTCAAGAATTCCGCAAACCAGTACAGAAAGGTATTGAAGAAACCCTGCAGGGTGGTGTTATTGCTGGATATCCGGTAGTAGACGTCAAGGCAACTCTGTATGATGGTAGTTACCATGATGTCGACTCGAATGAGCTTGCCTTTAAGCTTGCTGGTAGCCTCGCGACGAAAGCCGGCATCCAAAAAGCCAACCCAGTACTGCTCGAACCAGTCATGAAAATGGAAATTACCACTCCGGAAGAGTTTATGGGTGACGTCATCGGCGATATCAACTCTCGCCGTGGCCGTATCGATAGCATGGAAGATTTGAACGGTGGCGCGAAGCTCATTAAGGCATTCTGCCCACTCGCAAATCTATTCGGCTATACTAGCGATTTGCGTAGCATGTCTCAGGGTCGCGCCGCAAGCACAATGGAACTTCATGCTTACGAAGAAGTACCACCAAACGTTGCACAAGAAGTAATCGAAAAGAGGAACGCGAAGTAAAAGCCGCAGATCAAAGAGTAGGGAATACCCCTACTCTTTTTGTGCTATAATAATCCTTATGGATATCCTCATCTTAATCTTACTTATCGTCTCCATTATCTTGCTTCTTCTCAATCTTTTTCGTAAACCTACCGCCCGCCTCGATACTGGTCGATTCGAAGAGCGCTTGATTCGGGTCGAAGGTGCGCTCGACAAACTCGCACCTCAAATCGAAACCGAATTCCGCGAGAACCGTAAGGAGATTTCCGATAACCTCCAGACCGTCGGTCGCACGCTTGACTCCCGTGTAAAGCTTCTCCAAGACGACAATAACAAAAAACTTGAAGAGATGCGTCTCACGGTTGACGAAAAACTTCAACAATCCGTCGAAAAACGCTTCAATGACAGCTTCAAGCTTATCTCTAACCAACTTACCCAAGTTTATCAGGGTCTCGGCGAAATGAAAAATCTCGCCCATGGCGTCGGAGATTTGAAAAAAGTCATGGAAGGCGTCAAAACTCGCGGAATTTATGGCGAAGTCCAGCTCGGCAGCATCATTTCCGACTGTCTCAATCCTAACCAATATGTCGAAAACATCATTACAAAAGCTGGTACTAATGATCGCGTCGAATTCGCTATCAAAATGCCCGGCAAAACCGATGACGCCGTTTTTCTTCCAATCGACTCCAAATTTCCCGTCGAGAATTACGCTCGCCTGATTCATGCCTACGACAACAAAGGGCGAACCGAAATCGACAAGTACCGCAAAGCTCTCACCGCCGACGTCAAAGAACAGGCCAAAAAGATTTCAACGAAATACCTTGACCCACCCAGCACAACTGATTTCGGTATCATGTTCGTACCAACCGAAAGTTTGTACGCCGAAATCTTGCGTATTCCCGGCCTGAGCGACGAAATTCGGCAAAAGTTCAATGTCGTCCTTGCCTCGCCGAGTACGCTGCCGGTTATTCTTTCTGGTTTAACTATGGGCTTCCGCAGCGTCGCCATCGAAAAACGTTCCGCTGAAGTCTGGCAAACCCTTGGCGCCGTCAAAACTCAATTTACAAAATTCGGAGACTTGTTGGCTGCTACACGCAAAAAACTCGAAGAAACCACCAACAAAATCGGCGCCGCCGAAGTCACTTCACGCCAAATCGAGCGTAAACTCCGCGATGTCGAAGCCCTGCCAGCAACCGATGGTCCAGTAGCAATCGAAGAGCCAAACGAAAGCATGGTATAATATCCCCATGGAAAGACTTGCGATTATTTTTCTCATCTTCATGACTTACGCCTTTGGCGGTTGGGCGATGGAAGTCATTATTAGTCTCCTGCAACGCCGTAAACTCGTCAACCGCGGCTTCCTGGTCGGTCCAATTTGTCCGATTTATGGCGTCGGCGCCCTCCTCCTTTCATTGGTCGTCAGCTCAGACGAAAGCCCTCTAGTAATTTTCTGCGTTGCCGTTGTTGGCAGCGCAGTCCTTGAATATAGCGTTAGCTATATTATGGAAAAACTATTCCGCGTCCGATGGTGGGATTACACTGATCAACCTTTTAATCTCAATGGTCGCATCTGCGCTGAATCCGTCCTTGCTTTCGGCGTAATTGGGGTCCTGATTTTGAAAATCATCAACCCTGCGCTCCTGGCACTATATAGTTCTATGCCGCAGTTTCTCATGCTCCTACTCGCCGCTGTACTCGCAGCCTGGCTTATCTTCGACGTCGCGCTCTCACTCTGGCTCATGCTCGGCATACGTGTTACTGTCGGCACGGTTCAGCGTGACGCTACCGACGAAATTGCCGCCCGTGTTCACGAAGTTTTGACCGACAAGGGCAAACTCAATCGTCGCCTCGTTAAGGCCTTCCCAAATCAAACTCCGACCAAAAAGACCCCTCGGAAGAAGTCCAAACAATAGTGTGCTATAATATATAGTATATGTACGAGAAATTTGCGGAGTTTTTGGCCGATAAGCGCCGAATTTGTATTATCCAGGCCGAAAATCCAGATGGCGACTCGCTTGGGAGCGCCATCGCCCTAGATTATATCCTAAAGGACACCGAGAATAGTCTATACTGCCCAGTCGACATTCCGAAGTATCTACGTTACTTCCCAGATTGGTCTCGCGTCAGCAATGAATTCGATTACAAGGCCGACGGATACATTATTGTTGATACTGCAGCAAATGTCCTATTGTCGAAATTGTTAGACGACACTGCAATTAAAAATTGCCTCTATCAAAAACCCGTCCTCGTCCTCGATCATCACGAATCCGAAGATGACCTTGAGTTCCCGCATGAGGCGATTATCGAAACTTTACCTGCTTGCGCTATGCTAATTTTCAAAATTGCTCGCGAGCTAAAATATGAAATCCCTCTAGTCGCCGCCGAAGCGATTTATTCTGCAATCTCATCAGACACACTTGGCCTAGTCAGCAACTCAGTCAACGCCGAAACTATGCGCGTAATGGCTGATTTAATCGATCTGGGCGTTAACCCTGCTAAGCTCGATGAACATCGACGCGAATTTATGAAAAAATCTCCACGCATTCTCGATTATAAAGCCGACTTAATCAAGCGTATTGATTATTCACTCGACGGAGAATTAGCGACAGTGCACATTCCGTTTGAGGATATTCAAATGTATTCCGATGAATATAACCCTAACGTTCTCATTCTTGAAGAAATGCGCCTCGTCGAAAAGGTCATTGTCGCCGTCGCAATTAAAACCTACCCTGACGGCAAAATTACCGGCAAAGTCCGTACAAGCAGTCCTATTGCCGACCAAATCGCCGGGTATTTCGGTGGTGGCGGTCACCCTTTTGCTGCCGGTTTTCGCACTTATGACATGAGCTATGATGACGTCGTCAGTGATTTAGTAAAGATCATCCCTGGATTACTTGAACAAGCTGCTATCGACCAAGCAGAGGAGGACTAATGCCGCGCGCCAATAGCAAATTTTACAACTTCCGTACTAGAGTTTGGCATAAGATACTGCGTCGCCCGATACACCTAAAGGCAGCGTATGACTCTAAACTTAAAAATCCTAAATTGACTGTCGTTTTTCTACACGGCATTTCCGCCACATCCGATACTTGGCGTACAACGATTCGCCAATTTAGTAAGAATCCCGACCTAAAAGATGTCCGCTTTATTGCGCTTGATCTACTAGGATTCGGCGTTTCTTTACAATCTACCTGGCTTGATTATGACTACGACGATTATGACCGTGCACTCGATGCCGCATTAAGACATCTCAAAGTCGAAGGTCCAGTCGTGCTTGTTGGCCATTCTATGGGTTCTCTTATTGCCGCCGATTACGCGACGAATTATCAACCAAGTTTCGATATCGTACATCTGATTCTCGTTTCGCCTCCAGTACTTATGTCCGAAGAGCTCGCTAAGCTACCGGATAAAGTCTATACTAAATCCTACGGTTCACTCCATCGTCTCGCTAATGACGAGCCAGTTATGGAAGTAATTGCAAATTTCATTCAAAGATTCAGTAGTTTTAGTAGTAAATATATTAAAACTCCCGCTTTCGGACGCTCTATGGACAATATTATCTTGAATCACAAAAATTATCGTACTTTCACAAAAATCAAAGTCCCGACTTTGATCATTCACGGCCACTTTGACCCACTCGTCATGCGCTCAAACCTCAAGCACGTCGCTGAAGTCAACTCAAAATACGTACGTTTTGTTAGTGTCATGGGTCATCACGATGTCTCCGCTCAAAAACGTAGCAAAATGCTCATCGAACTAAAAAAAGTTTTACGCGAGGAAAAAGCCAAATGAAACTATTCAATACATTAAGTCGCAAACTTGAAGAATTTAAACCTTTTGACCCTAGCCGCGTCAAAATTTATACTTGCGGCCCAACAGTTTATAGTTCACCACATATCGGCAATTACGCAGCGTATGTTTATTGGGACTTATTGGTGCGCACGCTAAAAGCTAATGGCTACGGCGTCGATCGCGTACTAAATTTAACTGACGTTGGTCATCTTAGCTCTGACGCTGATGACGGCGAAGATAAACTCGAAAAAGGTGCTAGGCTCAGCGGTAAAAGCGTTTGGGAAATTGCGGAGTTTTATACTAATGAGTTCCTAGAGGGCTTTCGTAGCCTGAAACTCGTCGAACCGAATACGATTGCCAAAGCCACTGATTATATCAAAGAAGACATTGAACTAGTCGAGATATTAACTACTAAAGGTTATACTTACGAGACAAGTGATGGGGTTTATTTCGATACTAGCAAGTTTCCAAAATATGCTGATTTTGCAAGGCTGGATTTAGAGGGATTAAAAGCTGGAGCGCGAGTTGAGCTATCTGACGAAAAACATAATCCGAGCGATTTCGCAGTTTGGAAATTCATCCAGCCCGGCGAAAAACACGACATGCGCTGGGATTATCTCAGTCGTCCCGGTTACCCCGGCTGGCATCTTGAGTGTTCGACTATTATCCATACTGTACTCGGTGAAACGATTGACATTCATACCGGCGGTATCGACCACACCCCAGTTCATCATACCAATGAAATCGCGCAAAGCGAAGCCGCCTTCGACAAGCAACTTGCTAAGTATTGGCTGCATTGTAATCACTTGCTTAGCGATGGCGAAAAAATCTCCAAAAGCCTCGGCAATGGCTACACTTTGAAGGATTTAGAAGAAAAAGGCTACTCGCCGCTTGATTACAAAATGTGGGTTTTGCAGGGCCATTATCGCTCCGAACGTGACTTTAGCTGGGAAGGGCTAGAAGCTGCCCGCGTGAGACGACTCGGATGGCGCAACCGAATTGCGAAAGCGCGACAAGCTGAAGTTAAAGGCGAAAATCCCGAAAGCATTGTCGCCGCCGCGAGCGACGACCTTGGGTCACCAGCCGGGTTTGCATTAGTTGATAATACCGAGCTAGATCTAGCTGGTTGGGAAATAGTTGACGGACTGTTCGGCCTAGGTCTAATTGAGGACACTCCGGATATTAGTGAAGAATGCAAGATACTACTCGCTGAACGCGAAATGGCACGCGCGCAAAAAGACTTCGCAAAATCCGATGAGCTACGCAACAAACTTGCCGAATATAATATTGCCGTACTCGACACGCCGGACGGTCAAGTCTGGCAATACGCGCGCTAGCGTGTTATGATAGTAGAATGGAACAACCAGTTATCGAGGTCAAAAACTTAGTCAAAGTCTACGGCAAACGTTCGACCGCCTTTACGGCTTTGAAAAAAATCAACTTAGAAATTCAAAAAGGTGAATCCGTTGCCATTATTGGTAAGTCTGGTTCTGGCAAATCTACGCTCATGCACTTGCTCGCCCTACTCGATCGTCCGACCGAGGGTAATGTAATAGTCGACGGAATCGATTCGACAAAGCTAAAAACTAAACAGCTCAATACCCTACGTAATGATGATTTCGGCTTTGTTTTTCAACAATTTTTCATGAACCCGCAAGACACAGTCCTAGAAAATGTCACTCTGCCACTCAAAATTGCCGGCAAACGCCGCAAAGAACGTCGCGAGCTCGCCATGAAAGCCCTACGTACCGTCGGTCTAGCTGACCGTGCCAAATTTAAAGCCAATGACCTATCCGGTGGCCAGAAACAACGTGTCTGCATTGCCCGCGCCATTGTCAACAACCCAAAAATCCTCTTCGCCGACGAGCCGACCGGCAATCTCGACTCTGCGACCGGTGAAAAAGTCATCAAGTTACTATTCGGTTTACAGAAAAAAGGTGTTACGCTAATTATCGTTACCCACGACGAAGACCTAGCTAAGATGTGCGATCGCCAAGTTCGCATTTCCGATGGTAAAGTCACCGAAGACTCCGCCAGTCAGAGCAAAACGTCTACGAAAAAGCCTAAAAAATCCACTACCAAGACCAAGACGGCCAAAAACCAAACCGCGAAAGGAGAAAACTAATGAAATTCTTTGATATTTTGCGCACTGCGAACCACAACCTCTTTCGCAACAAGGTTCGCACCATGCTAACCGTTATCGCAATCTTTGTTGGTAGCTTTACGATTATTCTCAATGTCGCAATTAATACTGGCGTTAATTCATTTATCGACGAACAGACTGCTAGCCTCGGCGGCGACAATTTCATCATGCTTATGCCATCCGGTTCATCCGAGATGGCTTCAAGTATGGTCGCTTCTAGCGAACCCGTGGAGTTCGTTGAGAAAAAGACTGGCGAAACCGAAATCGGTGCTTTCTCTGATGAAGATATTAAAAAACTAAAACAAATTGACGGCATCGACGCAGACTCATTCTATTCTCCTGCCCCTCTCAGTGGTACAGGCTGCTATGCTAGCGATAAAACCGACAAGAAATATGAAATCCAAAACCTCATGATTCTGCCTCCAGGGAATTTTAAAATTCCGCTCGCCGCTGGTGAGCTAGTCGACCAGAATGAGGAAGCAAAAAAGAAAAACCAAGTCGTACTCGCTCCTGGATACCGAGAGGCGCTAGGCTACGAAACTGATGAAGATATTATCGGTCAAACCATCACTATTAGCATTAAAAATGAAATCCTCGACAAATGGACAGCGATCGACGTCGAAGTTGTCGGCGTCGAAGCTAGCGGCATTGTTTCAAGTAGTATGGGTACGCTTATCTCGCACGCCGTCTACGATGCGCTTGCTGACGCAGTTTACGAAGGTTATCCAAGCGAATATCGCGACAATCAGCCGAATTACTATATCATGGCAACATACGATACGAATCGTTTTAGCGAAGACGAGATCAAGCAAGCGATTGCTGATGCAGGCTATGAAGCCTGGACCGTTTCCGACATGATGGGTATGATTCGAACTTTCTTCGACGCAATCATGATTGTCTTTACAATCTTCGGCAGTATCGCTTTGCTTGCCGCCGCCATCGGTATTATTAATACTCTACTCATGTCAGTTGAAGAGCGTACTCGCGAAATTGGTCTCGACAAAGCTCTTGGCATGTCGAGCGGGCGCGTGTTCACCGAATTTGCCGTCGAGGCTATTAGTCTAGGTTTCTGGGGTTCTGCTTTTGGCGTAGTTGTCGCGATGATTATCGGTACACTCGCGAACTCCGCCGTACATGCACCAGGCGGTTTCCTCGCAGAACTTCCGACCTTCAATCTATTTGAGTTTACCGCCAGCAATATTATACCGTTCATGATTATCATCATGTTCATCGCTTTTCTCGCCGGTACTATCCCGGCTTGGAAAGCCGCTCATAAGAATCCAATCGACGCCCTAAGATATGAATAATATAGAAATTGAGAAACTTATTCCTGGTGGTCAGGCTCTCGGTACGCTCGAAAATGGAAAGAAGATTATGCTCTGGGGCGCGTTGCCGGGCGAAATTGTGACCAAAGTTCGCGTTACGAAGGAGAAGTCAAGCTATTGCGAAGGTGTTGCCGAAGAAATCGCCAAAAAGTCTCAATACCGCATTAAGCCAAAAGATGAGTGCTATCTTGCGACTTCGCCTTGGCAGATTATGACTTACGAATATGAGCTAGAGCAGAAATTTGCAATTCTTAAAGAGATTTATCGCCAAGCTAAGATTAATCTCAACGAGGTAAAAATTAGCCCAGTTCAGACCGACGGCCAAGATTTTCATTATCGTAACAAAATGGAATACGCCCTGTATTACGACCATGCAGACGAGAAAATCTATCCCGCTTTTCACGGTCGTGGCAGTCACCGCAAAGTTCCAGTCGTACAATCTAGTCTTGAACGCTCTGAGATTTGGCAGCGCGCCATAGAGATTATTGATGGGCTGAACACACGAGGTGAAGATGCGCGCAAATACCAAAGTTTATTACTCAGATGCGATCAAAGCGGCAACGTTAGCGGCGGGCTGTATGAAAATCATAAACCGCATCAAGCATTCACGAGCCTCAGCGACAAAATTATGGGCGAGACTTACACTTATTCGCCGAATGGCTTTTTCCAGATTAACCTACCAGTGTATGAAATGACGTTACAAGAGATAAAGGGCTGGGCCAAGACGGACAATGTCCTTGACCTATATTCCGGCGTCGGCACAATTGGGCTCAGCGTAGCGCGCGACAAAAATCTCGTACTCGTCGAATGCGATAAGTCAGCTTATCGTGAACTCGAAGCTAATGTCGAAAAAGTCAAACAATCAAGCAGTGGTCCAATGCATATTACCCCAGTACTAGCAAAATCCGAAGATGCGCTAGAGTATATCGCGCCTGGCCAAACCGTGATCGTCGACCCACCCCGTGCCGGCTGTATGCCAGAAGTGATTGCGAAATTCCACGCGACCGAGCCGAAGACGATCATTTACTTGTCCTGCAATCCAGTAACGCAAGCCCGCGACATCAGCAAGCTGCTTGATATATATAGCATTGTTAGCGTAACACCTTATAATTTCTTCCCACGCACTCCACATCTCGAAAACTTAGTCATTTTGGAGCATAAATAATATGGGGTTAAACAAAGAACAGCGCGAAGCTGTCGAGTATCTAGACGGACCATTATTAGTGCTAGCTGGACCAGGAACTGGCAAGACGCAATTGTTGTCCGCCAAGGTTGCGTATATTCTCGAAAATACCGATACCAATCCCGAGAACATTCTTTGTTTAACTTTTACCGAATCTGGCGCCAGCAACATGCGCGAACGCCTCGGCAGCATGGTTGGCAAGGCTGCGAGTAGCGTCAATATCTTTACTTATCATGCTTTTGGCTCAAACATCCTTGAACGCTACAAAAATTATGCCGAGAATTTTAACCGTGAACTCGACAATGTAATCGACGGCGTTACCCAGTACAAGTACGTGCGCGAGATTCAAGACGGCTTAGCAGCAACTAATATTCTGAAGACCACCAAGGTCAATGACCTGGTCGAGACGATTAGTCATGCGAAATCCGCTAGATTAAGTGCAGATGACCTCGCGAAAATCGCTACACGCAATATCGCCGATAGCGAAAAGATTAGCGCAGCAAGTACCGAAATTTTAGAAAACCTTAAGCCACGCATGAAATACGAACTCGCCGTGGCGGAAGTTTACCAACCGCTACTTGAAGCATTGAGTGAGTACGCTAGCAACGAGCCGATTGTTGGCAACGTCGAGCCGAGTGCCAATGGTCTCGTGCGTGAACTCGCGGAAATTATCGAAACCGAAAGCGCAAAAGACAAACCTAGTGTCAGTCCGCTGACAAAGTGGAAGAATCAGCGCTTTGAACGCGACAGCATGGGGAATTATCGCCTCAAAGATTATATCGCGAACAAGAAACTCGCCGCTTTGAGCGATGTTATGCGCACGTATGAAGCAAAGCTGCGTAGCGAGGGGATGTTTGATTTTGCTGACATGATCGAGGAAGCGATTCGAGCTCTGCGCGAAGATCGTGGCTTCCGGCTCAGCCTGTCTGAGATTTTCCAGTATATTCTACTCGATGAATTTCAGGATACTAACCCCTCGCAGTTTAAGCTGATTAAGTTGTTGACCGACTACGAGAGTCCTTGTGTTATGGCAGTGGGCGACGACGACCAAGCGATTTTTGAATTCCAGGGCGCGAACGCCAGCAACTTGCTAGAATATCAAGAGCATTACGGCGCAAAAGTTATCACTTTGCTAGATAATTATCGCAGCACTAGCGAAATCTTGGCATTTTCGCATCGCGTCGCCGAACAAGTCGGTGATAGCTTCGCCAAACATCACGGTGTCGCCAAAGTACTAAGGTCAATGTTTGAATTGTTAGGTAAAAAACAGCCCGCAGAGTGTCAGATTGAGCGTCATGAATTTAGTGTCGCCAGCGATGAATATTATTGGGTTGCGAAGCGTGTCCGCAACCTGATTGACCGCGGCGAAAATCCCGATGAGATTGCTGTAATTGCACCGAAACATAAACATCTCGCGCCATTATTGCCATATTTAAAGAATCAGAATATCAATATTGCCTATGAGAAAAAGTCGAACCTACTCGAAGACCCGAAGATTCACGAGCTAATCGTAGTCGCCGAATTCGCGAATGACCTTGCGAATGAAAAACAACCCGGCCATCGCCTGCTTGAAATTTTAAGTTTTCCATGGCTCGAAATCGATACTCTGCAAGCTCTCGAGGTTGCGCATAACGCAAAAAAATCCGAAAAATCATTACTCGAATACTTACGCGAGAGCGAAGATACGAAATTACAACGTATCGCCCAGTGGCTCGCCGATCTCGCCCTGCAGAGTTTTGAGGCTCCGCTAGAGCTATGGCTCGACTATTTAATTGGTACCCGCGAATTGGATGATTTTTGTTCACCCTATCTCGCGTATTATGAGGCGCACGGTAGCAAGAGCGAAGTTTTTGAATTCTACGAAAATCTTAACACGCTGAAAAATACTGTCATCCAACACACGCAAAATCAAAATCCGCGACTGGCCGATTTTATTAACATGATTCACGATTACGAAGAGGCTGACGCCAGCATTATCAATACCAGTCCTTATCGTGACGCCGAGCACTCCGTCCAGCTCATGTCCGCTCATAAGAGTAAAGGCCTTGAGTTTAAGTGGGTCTTCATGATCGCCGTCGATGAACTTGCCTGGGGCAAGGCGAAGGGGAATAACAACATGTTCAGCCTTCCGAGTAACCTTAGCCAGATTCGTCACACCGGCGTCACCGACGATGAGAAGCTGCGCCTGCTCTTTGTTGCGATTACTCGCGCGAAAGAGCATCTTGTCATGACGAACTCAGTGCAAGATTTTTCCGAGAAACAAGTTGCTCGGCTAGGCTATCTTGACGAAGTACGTGACGAAAAGGCAGAAATACAGATTTCGCCGTACTTGCCCGAAGGTGCACAGGAAATCCATACGCATTATGATGAGTTCGACGAAGAGACACGTCTGAGCGAGCTGCGCCAAGGCTGGATTTCGAGTTACCAGGTGTTGACGCCGGATCTTAAATTGTTATTACAAGCGCGCCTTGCGAATTACCGTCTAACTGCGACCGACTTGACGAGTTTTATTGACATTATTTACACTGGTCCACAAGCGGTTTATAAAAGTCGAGTGCTCTCCGCTCCCGATGAACCGTTAACTATGCAGCTTGCGTACGGGAATTTAATTCACAGTACGCTCGAACAGGTTACGAATCAGGGAATTGACCAAACTGCCGCACTGAAACATTTTCGTGAGAAAGCTACCGAAGTTCCGTTACAAGCCCGCGAAATCCGCGAGTTACAAGAAAAAGGTGAAGCTAGCCTGAAGATTGTGCTCGAAGAATTTCAAGATATTTTACGCGCCGATGGAGCAAAGGGCGAAGTTAATTTATCGTCTGAACATCTTAGCTTCGATGAAGTTCCTGTGACCGGCAAAATCGACCACATTAATATCGACCGTACGACGAAAACTATTGAAGTTTATGATTTTAAGACCGGTAACTACCATGATAATAAATGGCAAAGTCACCCAACCCTATATAAATATGCTCTGCAGCTTGAATTTTATAAGTTATTGCTGAGTCTCTCTCCAAGTTATTGTAACTATAAGGTTACAAAAGGGCATATTCTGTTTGTTTCACCCGACGTCGAGGGGAAAGTTTACGATAAGGTTTATGAATATGACGACGCCGGCGCAAAAGGGCTACGCATGCTCGCCAAGGTCATTTATCGACAAATTACCAGCCTCGAATTTATAGAAAATCCCGAAATTAATATCCCCGGTGATAAGAGAAACACCCTGAAAGATATACGCGCATTTGTCGAAAAGTTACTAGAGCTACATAACACTTGATTTTTGTTCAAAAAAGAGTATAATAAGAACACATCTGTATAGATGCGAATCTAAACTTGCATTCATCATAAAAACGAAAGGGGGTGAAGATGAATGTCATGGTTTTCGGGATACGGCGGACAGCCTACACTCAGCGAAAGCGCTCGCGATAAGTCATATCTGAGCGGTATCGGATTAACGCACGATAGCGTTACCGGTATAACTGGTGCAACTGCACAAGACGCTTACGACAGATATGCTGCCACTGGTGCAACACCTAACGAACTTGCAGCTTTCGCCCATCGTATCGCTGCGTCTCATGGGCGCAGTTAAATAGCACTTTGTTGGTTTTTTACTTTCTAAAAGCAAAAAACCAGAGGCTGACCTTTATATGAGTCAGCCTCTTCTTTAATCCAGCGCCTTACGCGCTCATCTTTGTCTTAGCCTAGATTACTTCCTTTTCCTCCATT